>JAHFPH010000010.1:0-28739 GCA_023266845.1 Rhodospirillaceae bacterium | reverse complement strand
CGGCCGACCAGCACAACGGGATGCGGCAGGCGCCGGAACAGCGGCGCCATGTCGCCAAGAACCGCGTCCAACAGCAGCGCCAGAATCAGGATCAAGGGCGCGGATGACGTATCCGCACCCCATAACCAAGCCAGGATCATGGCGCGACCTTGGCCGCAGCGCCGCCCAGGGTCAATAACGGGTCGCATTGGGCGAATTCGGGCGCTTGCGGGCGGTCCACTCTTGGCGGGGAAGGCGGATGCCCCTATGACTCCGCCACCGGGAGAAGGTGATGCAAGGCGTTTCTGCGAACGGAAAAATCGGCGTTATGGTCTGCGGTCACGGCAGCCGCGATGGGGACGCGATCCGCGAGTTCCAGACCATGGCGGCTGCCTTGGGGCAAAGGCTGCCGCAATACGAGCTGGAAAGCGGGTTCCTGGAATTCGCGCGGCCGGTGATCCGCGACGGGCTCGAGGCGCTGAAGCGCAGGGGCGTGAAGCGCATCCTGGCCGTGCCCGGCATGCTGTTCGCCGCCGGCCATGTGAAGAACGACGTGCCGTCGGAGATCAACGAGTTCGCGCAGGCCAACCCGGACATCGAGCTGCGCTTCGGCCGCGACCTAGCGATCGACCCGCGCATGCTGCGCGCGGCCGGCGAGCGCATCGCCGAAGCCGAGCAACATGCGGGCGGCAAGGCCGCGCGCGCCGAAACGCTGCTGATGGTGGTGGGGCGCGGCACCAACGATCCCGACGCCAATTCCAACATTTCCAAAGTCGCGCGCATGCTGTGGGAAGGCATGGGCTTCGGCTGGGCCGAGACCGCCTATAGCGGCGTGACCCAGCCCCTAGTCGATGCCGCGCTCAGCCGCGCCGTGCGCCTGGGCTTCCGGCGCATCGTCGTGTTCCCCTATTTCCTGTTCACCGGCGTGCTGGTGAAGCGCATCTACGAATGGACCGACATCGCCGCGCGCGCCAACCCGGATATCGAGTTCGTCAAGGCCGACTACCTGAACGGCCATCCGCTGGTGCTGGACACGTTCGTCGACCGCGTGAACGAGATTCTGGCGGGCACCGGCAACATGAACTGCCAGATGTGCAAATACCGCGAGCAGGTGATCGGCTTCGAGCAGGACCGGGGCGCGGCCCAGTCGGGACACCACCACCACGTCCGCGGCATCGGCACGGACGCCGATCACGGCCACGATCATGGGCACGAACACGACCACGACCCCGGCCGCGATCATCACCACAACGATCACGGGCATCACCGCCATCCCCCGTCGCGCAAGGGCAACGGGCGCGGGAAATGATCGACTATGTGCGCGACGCGGCCGAGATCTATCGCCGCTCCGTCGCGGCGATCAGGCGCGAGGTCGACCTTGAGGCGCTGCCCGAGGATTTGCGCGCCGTGGCGCTGCGGCTGGTGCACGCCTCGGCCATGCCGGAAATCGCCGCTGGCCTGATCGCCTCGCCCGGCGCGGCTAAGGCCGGGCGAAAGGCGCTCGCTGGCGGCGCGAAGCTGCTGGTGGACGCCGAGATGGTGGCGCAGGGCATCGACCGAAAAAGCCTGCCGGCCGGGAATGAAATCGTCTGCGCGTTGAACGATCCCCGCACATCGGAGCTGGCCAAGAAGCTCGGCACCACGCGCTCCGCCGCCGCGGTGGAGTTGTGGCGCGATCATCTGGCGGGAGCGGTTGTGGCGATCGGCAACGCGCCCACCGCGTTGTTCCATCTGTTGGAGCGCTTGCAACAGGGCTGGGAGCCGCCGGCCATCGTGCTTGGTTTCCCCGTGGGCTTCGTGGGTGCTGCGGAATCGAAAGAGGCATTGGCGGCGCAGCGCGGCGTTCCGTTCATTGCGCTCAAAGGCCGGCGCGGCGGCAGCGCCATGGCCGCCGCCGCGGTCAACGCGTTGGCGCGGCCCGACGCCTGGACCGCGTGAGCAAGAACGCCTGGATCACCGTGGTGGGCCTCGGCGAGGACGGACTCGCGGGGCTTTCGCCGGAAGCGCGCGCGGCGGTCGACGCGGCCCAAGTGCTGATCGGCGGCGAGCGGCATTTGGCCCTGGCGCCCGGCAAGGGCGCCGAGCGCCTGACTTGGCGCACGCCGTTGAAGGACACGATGCGCGACATCGCGGCGCGTAAAGGCAAGCGCGTGGTGGTGCTGGCGACCGGCGATCCGATGATGTTCGGCGTGGGCGTGACCCTGGCGAAGCATTTCCGTACGGAGGAAATGAGCATCTATCCGGCGACCGGCGCCTTCACCCTGGCCGCCGCGCGCCTGGCCTGGTCCCTGCCCGACACGGCGGCGCTGACGCTGCACGGCCGGAAGCTGGAAATCCTGAACGCGCATATCGCGCCCGGCGCGCGGCTGTTGATCCTGTCGGAAGACGGCGCGACGCCCAAGCTTGTCGCGCGCGCGCTGATCGAGCGCGGCTATGGCGACAGCGCAATGACCGTGCTGGAACACATGGGCGGTCCGAACGAGCGCCGCATCGACGCCACCGCCGCGACGTGGAAACAGGACCGCATCGCCGATCTCAACACCATCGCCGTCGCTTGCGTGGCGGGGCCGAAGGCGATCGTGCTGCCCAACGCGGCCGGCCTGCCCGACGATCTGTTCCAGCACGACGGGCAACTGACCAAGCGCGAGGTGCGCGCCGCGACCATCGCCGCGCTGGGACCGATCAACGGCCAGATGCTGTGGGACGTGGGCGCGGGAAGCGGGTCGGTCGCGATCGAATGGCTGCGCGCCGCGCGCGGCGGCGGCGCCATCGCGGTGGAGCGCGAGCCCGCGCGCTGCCGCATGATCGAGCGCAACGCCGCGTTTTTCGGCGTGCCGCATCTGAAGCTGGTCGAGGGCGCGGCGCCCAAGGCGCTCGACGGCCTGCCCGCGCCCGACGCGGTGTTCCTGGGCGGCGGCCTCACGACTCCGGGACTGGCCGAATTGTGCTGGCAAAGCCTGAAGCAAGGCGGCCGCCTGGTCGCCAATGCCGTGACGGTGGAAGGCGAGGCCGCGCTGGCGCGATTGCATCAAAGCCTGGGCGGCAGCTTGACGCGCCTGTCCGTAAGCCACGCCGAGAAACTGGGCGCGATGGAAGGCTGGCGGCCCGCCATGCCCGTGACGCAATTGGCGGCGGTCAAGAAGTAACGATGGCGACGCTCTACGGCATCGGTGTCGGTCCTGGCGATCCCGAACTGCTTACGCTCAAAGCGCTGCGGATCGTGCGTGCGGTGCCGGTGCTGGCCTATCCCGCGCCCGAGACCGGCGACAGCCTGGCCCGCGCCATCGTCGCGCCGCATCTGACCGGCGGACAGACCGAGATCGCCATCCGCATACCGCTGGAGGTCGCGCGCTTCCCGGCGCAAGAGGTCTATGACGCTGCCGCCCAGGACATCGCCGCGCATTTGAAACAGGGAAGCGACGTGGCGGTGCTATGCCAGGGCGATCCGTTTTTCTATGGCTCGTTCATGTATCTGTTCGGGCGCTTGGCGCGCGACTGGAAAACGGTTGTCGTGCCGGGCGTGTCGTCGCTGATGGCCTGCGCCGCCGCTTTGGGTACGCCGCTGGCGGCGCGCGACGACGCGCTTTGCGTGCTGCCTGCGCCCTTGCCCGAAGACGTGCTGGAAGCGCGCCTTAGGGACTGCGACTGCGCCGCGATCATCAAGCTGGGCCGGCATTTCCCCAAGGTGAAGCGCGTGCTGGACCGGCTGGGCCTCGCCACCCGCGCACGCTATGTGGAACACGCGAGCATGCAGAACCAGCGCGTCCGCGCCTTGTCCGAGATCGGCGACGGCGAGGTGCCGTATTTCGCGATGCTGCTGGTGCATAAACGCGACGAGGTTTGGCGTGTCGACTGACGGGCGCGCGCCGTAATGCATCCGGCCATCGTGATCCTGGGCCCCGGCGGCTTGAACCTTGCGCGACGGCTGAAGCGAAAGTTTCCCGGCGCGACGATCCACGGCTTCGCGCCACGCCTAAAGCCCGGCGACGCGGACAAGACCTTCGCGCAAACCGGCGCGCATCTGCGCGCGTTGTTCAAATCCGGCGCGCCGATCATCGGCCTGTGCGCATCGGGGATTCTGATCCGGGCGCTGGCGCCGCTTTTGTCGGATAAGACGCGCGAGTCGCCGGTTGTCGCGATCGACGAAACCGGCAAAGCCGCCGTGCCGTTGCTGGGCGGGCATCGCGGCGCGAACTACCTGGCCCGTGCGGCGGCCAGAGCCACTAGGGGCGTGGCGGCGATCACGACCGCCGGGGACGCGCGCTTCGGCTTGGCGCTGGACCAGCCGCCGGCGGGCTGGCGCGCGAACGATCCGCAGCGCGCAAAAAAAGTCGCGGCCGCGTTGTTGGCGGGAGAAAAGGTCGCGCTGATCGTTGACAAGGGCCTGGACAAGAATCTGTCCAATTGGCTAACCAAGGGCGGCGCCCGGTTCACCGCGCGCGGCAAAACAATCCTGCGCATTACCGATAAACGCGCGCGCAGCGGATTGGCGCTGCACCCGCCGGTACTCGCGCTTGGCGTGGGGTGCGAGCGCGGCGCGTCGGCGGACGAGCTGCAAGACTTGGCGAAACGCACCCTGGCTTCGGCGGGGCTGGCGGAGGGGGCGGCGGCATTGGTCTGTTCCATCGATTTGAAAGCGGATGAACAGGCGGTGCACGAACTCGCGCGCCGTCTGGGCGTGCCGGCGCGGTTTTTCCCGGCCGCAAGATTGGAGAAGGAAACGCCGCGCCTGAAAAACCCGTCCGCGCTGGTGTTCCGCGAAACCGGCTGCCACGGCGTGGCCGAGGGCGCGGCCCTGGCGGCAGTGGGAAAACGCGGCGCACTGGTCGCGCCCAAGCGCAAATCGCGCCGCGCGACCTGCGCCATTGCGCGCAGCCCCGTGGCGCTGGACCCCTCGCGCATCGGGCAGGCGCGCGGGCATCTCGGCATCGTCGGAATCGGGCCGGGCGACGCGGCGCATCGCACCCCGGCCGCCGACGCGGCGCTTCGGCGCGCGCGGCACGTCGTGGGCTATGGGCTCTACCTGACGCTGCTCGGCGGCGCGCTGACCGGCAAGACCCTGCACCAAAGCGATCTGGGCGCCGAGGAGGATCGCGCGCGCAAGGCGCTGGACCTGGCCGCGCGCGGCTGGGACGTGGCACTGGTGTCGTCGGGCGATGCCGGAATTTATGCGCTGGCCACGCTGGTGTTCGAGCTGCTGGAGCGCGAGCAGCGGCCGGACTGGAACCGCGTCGCCATCGAGGTGGTGCCGGGCGTGTCCTCGATGTTGCTGGCCGCCGCGCGCGCCGGCGCGCCCCTGGGGCACGATTTCGCCGCCGTTTCCCTTTCGGACCTGCTGACGCCCTGGGAAGTCATCGAACGGCGGCTCGAAGCGGCGGCGCGCGGAGATTTCGCCGTGGCATTGTTCAATCCCGCGTCGCTGCGCCGACGCGGGCAGCTTGTCCGCGCACTGGACATTTTCCGTGCGCACCGGCCCAAGGACACACCGGTCGTCGTGGCGCGCAATCTGGGCCGCGCGGAAGAGCGCGTGATTCTGACGACGCTTGGAGAGTTCGAACCCGAAAGCGCCGACATGCTGACCCTGCTGCTGGTCGGCGCTTGCGGCACCAGGGCGGTCCAGGCCGGAACGCGGCGTTGGGTCTATACGCCGCGCGGATACTCGGCGAAACGCAAAGCCAGATGAGCATCGTGCATTTCATCGGCGCCGGTCCGGGCGCGCCGGACCTGATCACGGTCAGGGGCTTGAAGCTGGTGCGCCGCTGCAAGGTCGTGCTGTACGCGGGCTCGCTGGTGCCGCGCGCGGTGATCGCCCTGGCGCCGAAGGACGCGCGGATCGTCGACACCGCGCCCCTCCACCTCGACCAGATCGTCGCCGAGATGAAGCGCGCGGTGGCGCGGGGACACGACGTGGCCCGGCTGCATTCCGGCGATCCGTCGCTTTATGGCGCGACCGCCGAACAGATGCGCCGGCTGGACAGGCTGGGCATCGCGTATGACGTGACGCCGGGCGTGCCGGCCTATGCCGCCGCCGCCGCCGCGCTGAAAATCGAGCTGACCCTGCCGGACATCAGCCAGACCATCGTCCTGACGCGTACCTCGGTGCGGGCCTCGCCCATGCCTAGGGGCGAGAATTTGAAAACGCTGGCGCTGAGCGGCGCGACCATGGCGATTCATCTTTCGATCAACAACATCGCGGCGGTCGTGCGCGAGCTGACGCCCAGCTACGGCGCGGGGTGTCCGGTGGTGGTGGCCGCGCGCGTGAGCTGGCCGGACCAGGCGATCCTGCGCGGCACGCTGAAGGACATCCGCGCCAAGGTGAAAGCCGCGCGGATCACGCGCACGGCGTTGATTCTGGTCGGCCCGGCCTTGGCGGCGGACGATTTCCCCGACAGCCGCCTATACGCGGCCGATCACGGCCATGTGCTGCGCAAGCCGGCGAGAAAATCGACAAAGCGGGGATAGCGCTCGCTGACCGCACGGAGAGCCGTGTCGTATGCCTCTTGACCTGCCAGCGGCTGGAACGCGTATCCAGGATCAGGAAAGGGTGGGCGCGATAATGCATGCCGGTACGCGGATGGAGAAGCAGGTTCTATCTGCCTTTAAGAGCGCCTGCGCGCAAGGGCGATGGGACGCGGCTGAATCTCTGCTCCACGCGCTTGAAATATTGCATCCCGCTCCATCGCCGGGGTCGTCATTGGCCCGCGCCTATGGATTGATCGCGGCCGCGCCCGTTTCGCTCCGGCAGCAGGAGTCGTTTGTCAAGCGCGGCGGCAGGCGTCGCCCGGCCGATGCCTGACCTTGCGCCGATCATGGCGGGGATTGACGGCGTTACGCTGTCGGCCATCGCCGTGGTGGCGCTCGCGGGAATGATCGTCGGCATCGCGCCCGGATCGTACCCGCTGGCGGCGGTTGCTGTCGGATTCACCGGCGGCGATGGCATGCATGGAATCGGGGCGGACCGCGCGCGCGCGTTTCGCCTGAGCCTGGGCTATGCGCTCGGGATCGCGGTCGTCGATGCCATCATAGGTGCGATGTTCGGTTTGGTCGGTTTCCTGGTGCTGAGCGCGCTTGTGGCAGTGATGGTCTATGCATATTTCGGATTGAGTATTCTGTTGGTCGTTGCCGCATTGGCGCTGCTGCGCGTCGTTCATTTGCGATTCCGCCTGCTCACGGCCACTGCACGGTCAGCCGTAACTTTCCGCGACGCCTTTGGTTTGGGTTTGCTGTTCGGGCTGACGACGTGCCCGGCGTGCACGCCGCTGATCCTGCCCGTACTTATCGGCGCCAGCACGACGGGAGACGTGTTGATGGGCGGCGGCCTCATGTTCGCATTCGGTCTTGGCCGCGGCGTGCCAATCCTGCTGGCAGGGACCGTGGCTGGTGTGTTGGCCCGCATGACCAACGTGATGCATATCGCCGTATGGTTCGACAGTGCCGTCGGCATCCTGCTGCTGGGGGCCGCGCTATGGTTGGCGTTTCAAGGCGCAATCTACGCAGGATGGTTGGCGCCCGCGGCCGGGTGACGATGCGGGTGCCTGGCTGCCGACGGCGATAGCACGCTTAACGCCCGCCCGCCTCTTTCAGAAGTTTGGGAATTACCGTGTTGCGGTTTTCCGCCGCCCACATCAGCGCGGTGCGGCCGGTATGGTCGGTGGCGTTGACCTCGGCCTTGGCGGCCAGCAGCAGGCGCACCACGCCGTCATGGCCGCGCCGCGCCGCCACCATCAACGGCGTGGTGCCGATGCGGTTGGCGTCGTTGGGCGGCGCGCCGAGTTGCAGCAGCGCCTCGACCGAATCTTCCTGGCCCGCGGCGGCGGCCCAATACAGCGCCGAGTTGCCCTCGCGATCCTTCAGCCGCACATTGGCTTTGCTCTTCGCCAGCAATTGGATCATGTCGATATAGCCGCCGTTGGCCGCGTATATCAGCGCGGTGCGGCCCGAGGAATCGGACGTGTTGGCGCTTTGCCCGCGCGTTATCGAGCGCGACACCTCTTCGGTCCTGCCGTTTTTCACCAATTCCAGAAAATCGGCGTCGGGCGTCTGCAGGATCTGCGCGCGCAAGGCGGCGGAAGAAAGGGCCAGCGCCAAGGCGCAGAGAAGTGCGGCGGCATATCGCTTCATCGGGCTCCTCGCGGCCCGCGCCCGTTTAACCGTAAGAAAGAGGCGCGCAGCACCTATAACTGCGTCAAGCGGGCCCGATTGCGCAAGCCCCGCGCGCGAATTTAATCGCCCAATCGGCCTTCCAGCCAGGATAGCGCCGCATCGACCGTGGCGACGACCGGTGGAGGCGGAGGGGCGGGCCGGGCGATCATCACCACGGGAAGGCCCAGGATCCGCGCCGCTTCGATCTTGGCGTATGCCCCCTGCCCGCCGCTTTGCCGGCTGACCAGCGCGTCGATTAGCCGCTCTTTCAGAAGGCGGCTTTCGTCTTCGACCGTGAAAGGCCCGCGCGCCATAAGAAACTCGTAATCCTTGAACGGCGGCGGCCGATCGAGGGGGGAGATGGCGCGGACCAGGAACCAGCGCCCCTCGACCCCGGCGAAAGCGGCGTGGTCCCGACCGCCCAGGGCCAGGAACACCCGCCTGCCCAGGCCGGTGAGGGCGCCTGCGGCCGCGCCGGCATCCGGCGCCTCGATCCAGCGATCCCCGGGATGGCGCGGCCAGGCCGCGCGCAGCAACCGGCAGCGCGGCACGCGCGCCAACGCGGCAGCCTCGGCGGCCGATGCCTGCATCCGCGCGGCGAAGGGGTGGGTCGCGTCGATCAGGAAGCCGATGCTTTCATCGCGAAGATACCGCGCAAGCCCCGCGGCGCCGCCGAAGCCGCCGCGGCGCAGCTTGCCCGGCGGCTCTGCCGGATCGGCCGTGGCACCCCTCAGCGACGAGATCACGTCGAGAAGCGCGCCATGCGCGTCGATCGCGCGCCGCGCGAGCCCGGCGGCCTCGGCGGTGCCGCCGAGGATCAACAGGCGGCGCTTGTTCCCACGCGGGTCCTTCATGCCGGCGGGTCGCTATTCGACCGGCTTTCTCTTGCGCAAAATATACGTGTCCATGATCCAGCCTTTCCTTTCCCGCGCCTGGGTTTTCAACCGGTCGTAGTCGTGAACTACGTCCGCCAGTTTTCCCGACAGCAGTATTTCGTCCTTGGTGCCCAAGTATCCGCCCCAATAGAGATCGGCGCTCCTGTCCGGAAATTTCTTCAGGGCGGATGCCTGGTCCAGCAGCACGACGATGTTTTCGGCGTCGTGTTCTTTCTTTTCGTTTAGCCGCCGGCCGGTCGTTATTTCGATGGCCTCGCCCGTGCGGTTCAACGGTATCCTGTGCTTTTCCGCCAGGGCCTGAATGCTGGTTATCCCCGGCACTATTTCATAGTCGAACCGCAACTCTCCCGCTGCAAGAATGCTCTGGAGGATTTCGATGCTGCCGTCATACAGGCTGGGGTCTCCCCAAATCAGGAACGCGCCGGTTTGATTTTCCTTCATCTTGCTTTTGATCAAACCCGCCACGACATCCCGTCGCCGGTTTCGCCATTCGTCCACGGCTTTTTCGTATGGACCCGCGTTTACGTCGCGCTCCGGGTCCCGCGCGGATACCACCCGGTATTTTTTCTTGGTGGCGTATTTTTTCATCATGCTTTTCCTGATTTTGATAAGGTCGTCTTTTCCCCTGCCCTCTTTCTCCAAAAAAAAGAACACGTCGACTTGATTCATCGCATCGATCGCCTGGATCGTCAGGTATTTCGGGTCTCCGGGCCCAATGCCGATAAGGAATATTTTTTTCATCGTTGCTTGAACTCCTTCAGCCCTTGGACCTGCGCAACCTAGGCATGGCCGGCGTCCGCCGCCATCAAAGCATAGTTTTCCGCCCACCGGCGAATGGTGGCAGGCCGGATTGTGCCGGTGTAAGGTGCCGTCATGTCCGACGATTCCGCCTTTTCGCCGCCGCCGTTCCTGCCCGGAACGGTGTGGCTGGTGGGCGCGGGGCCCGGCGATCCGGGTCTGCTGACGCTGTTGGCGAAACACGCCCTCGAGCAGGCCGACGCGGTGGTCTACGACGCCCTGGTCGATCAACGGACGCTCAAGCTGGCGCGGCCCGACGCTGAGCGCCTATACGCGGGCAAGCGCGGCGGCAAGCCGTCGCCGAGCCAGCCCGACATATCCGACAGGCTGGTGCGGCTGGCGCGCGAGGGCAAGCGCGTGTTGCGCCTGAAGGGCGGCGATCCGTTCGTGTTCGGCCGCGGCGGCGAAGAGGCGCTGGCGCTGGTGGCCGCCGGCGTTCCGTTCCGCATCGTGCCGGGCGTGACCGCGGGCATCGGGGGCCTCGCCTATGCCGGCATTCCGGTCACGCATCGCGACACGAACTCGGCCGTCACCTTCATCACCGGCCATAACGCGATCGGCGAGGTGCCCGACGGGCTGGATTGGGGGGCGCTGGCCAAGGGATCGCCGGTGCTGGTGTTCTACATGGCGCTGAAGCATCTGGCCCTGATCCGCGACCGGTTGCTTAAGGGCGGCAGGCCGGCGAGCGATCCGGTGGCGGTGGTTTCGAAGGCCGCGACCCGGGACCAGCGCGTGGTCGAAACCACGCTTGGCGCCTGCGTCGAGGCCGCCGCCGCCGCCAGGATCGAACCGCCGGCGATCGTGGCGGTGGGCGAGGCGGTGCGGCTGCGCGCCGGGCTCGACTGGCTGGGCGCGGCCGAGGGACGCAAGCTTGTGCCCGATCCTCTGAACGTGAAGGGGCGGCGCGCGGCGGGATGAGCGGCGACCTGCTGCCGCTGCGTCTGACGATCTGCGGCATTCACGAGCTGGACGGCTTCGCCCGCGCCGATGTCAGCGACGTGCTATCGATCGTAAATCCCGGCGAGCCCGACCCGGAAGCGTTCATGCGTTTCGGCCCGCACCGCCGCACCACCCTGCGCTTCCACGACGTGGTGCTGCCGACCGAAGGCCACAGCATGCCGGCCGAGGACGACATGCGCGGCATCCTGAATTTCGGCGAGACGCTGGCGCGCCACGGCGACGCCAGGCATCTCTTGGTGCACTGCGTGGCCGGCGTATCGCGCTCGACCGCCGCGGCGGCGATCCTGATGGCGCAGAAAAATCCGGGCCGCGAGGCCGAGGCGTTCCTGGCGCTGCTGGAACTCCGCCCGCGGGCCTGGCCCAACAGCCGCATGGTCGAACTGGCCGACGCGCTGCTGCAACGTCGCGGGCGCCTGCGCGCCGGATTGGACGCGTATTACCGCGCGGCGATCAAGGCGTTCGACGGCATGGAAGACTACATCCGCTCGATCGGCGGCCGCGAGCACGAACTGCCGAAGAACGACGGCGGCTAGAACCTGTAGTTCAAGCCGAGGCGGCCGATGTTTTCTCTGACGTCGAACTGCGTTGTGTAGGTGAAACCGGGAAAGGCGGGCGGCGGAGACGATGTGTATTTGATCTGGCCAAGGTCCATGTACAGGTATTCGGCCTTGACCGACCAGTTGGAGTCGAACTCGTATTCGACGCCGCCGCCGGCGGTCCAGCCCAGTTGCGTCTCCTGCGTCGAGCCGTAATAGCGGTCGCCCGCCGAGGTGAACAAAGTGTCGCTTTCCGACTTCACGCGCGCGACGGCAAGGCCGCCGGTGGCGAAGAATTGCGCGTCGCCCCACGCCATGCCGATCCGCGGCCGCACGGTGCTGAACCACTGCACCCGGTGGGTGACGGTGTGCGTGAAATCGCGCACCAGCGGCGCGCTCAAGGTACGATATACGAAGTCGGTTTCTTGCTTGTTCGCGTAGTTGAAATCGGCCTCGATGCCCACGACGAAAATGTCGAACTGATGGCCGTAGCCGCCCTGCAATCCGCCGGTCGCCCCCCATCCGTCGAAATCCAGATTGTCGGTGCGCAGCGGATTGTTGGCGACAAACGATGCACCCAGGTAGTTGCCCGACGGCGACAGCGTGCCATCCGAGCCGTTTTTCATTCCGCCCAGATTGAATCCGACATAAGGCCCGGTCCAACGCCCGTCGGCGTCGGCCGCCGCGGCCGAGGCCGCCAAGCCCGCCGCCATGGCGAACGCGCAAGCGATCCTGCGCTTGAGGCTGAACATAGGCTCCCTTTCGGTTCCTGCGCCTGTTCTTCAGGCCGATTCTTTTGCGAAATTTTAGGCTACGCGCGCCGCGCGGCGCAACCAAAACGATTCCACATGCCGGCGGCGGATCGCGCCGTGCCGTGTCTTTGCGGCAACAGGGCGAGAGGGAAAAGTTAACGATCGCGGCGGCTAGAACTTGTAGCCGTAGCGCAGGCCCAGATCGTCGTTGCCCTGGTTGCGCTCGGCCAGCCAGCCGGCGTTCGAGTAGTGGTCGATCGAGAACGAGACGCTGTGGAGCTCGAAGAAGCGATAGCCGAACTCGACCGCCTCGCGGAACACGACGCGCGAGCCCATTTGTTTGCGGGTAAGTTGGGGCTGGGGGTCTTTTGAATCAAGCTCGCCGTCATGCACGGCCATGCCGAAGAAGCCCTCGAGGAACAATCCCTTCCACAAAAACCCGCCCCAGGTCAGGCCGCCGTAAAGAAAGCTGGTGTCGCCGGCGGTGTTGACGCTGGCTCCCAGGGTCGGGCGCGGCTCGAACAGGATTTTCATGAAATCGGGCGAAGCGAAGCGTGCTTCGAGATTGACCTGCGCGCCGTGCTCGAGATGCGTGGCGATCGGCCCTTTGTTGTGCGCCAGGACGCCGAAGCGCAGTTCGGATACGCCGTATTTCGATCCCGCGCCGTAACGCAGGCGATCCTCGGGCGGCGGCGCGGCCGGCGCGGATGGCGCGGCCTGGGCGAGCTGCGGAGCGGCGGGCGCGGGCGGCTTGGCCGTGCTGGCGATCTGCGTTTCCTGCAGCGGCGGCAAGGGCTGCGGCAACGAGGCGGCGGCGGGAGCCGGAGCGGGCGCAGACGCGGGCGCGGAGGGCTGCGGCGGCGATGCAGCGGGCGGCGGCGACCACGGCCCGGGCGGCGCGTAGCTGGACTGCAATTGCGGTGCTGTCTCGCGCCAGCCGCCGAGATACTGACCATACGGTTTGCGGTATGCGTCGGGCTGGTCGGGCACGCGCGATGCGCCGCCCACATCCATGCCGCGCGGATCGTAGGGATGCGCCACGCGCGGCAGCGGCTGTACCGGCTGTTGCAGCGCCTGCGGATCGGTGCTGGCGGATCGCGCCGGCGTGACGACGACAAGACCGCTGCACAGCAGCGCCGTTGCCAGCGCCGCCGTGTGCGATGCCAACCGGCGCTGAGGCCGGCATGCTGTCATCGTAGGCACCAAGATCGGCTCCCTGATCGGCGCGCGAAGGCGCCGAATTTCTTAAACCTTGGCTTTATCGTTCATAGGGTTATAAGCCTTGGCTGCCATTCCAGTCCACAGATCTGTGACTTGATTCGGTCACTGTTGCTATTCAGCAACAGTCGATTGCGTCGCAATACCGCAATCCCTCGGGTAGCCGTGCGCCCAAGCCTCGGGCAATGATGCTGATATGAAATCCAACGGCATGCTGCGACCCGTGATGCTGCTGCTGGCCGGGGTGGCGGTCGCCCTGGCCCTGGCGCTGTTGGGCCGCGCTTTGTGGCTGGACCCGCACGGCGGGGGCGGGCGCGCGGCCAGTGTCACCGGCACGGCCCTGGTGGGCGGGCCGTTCAGCCTGACCGACCAGAACGGGCGGCGGGTCACCGACGCCGATTTCAGCGGCAAGCTGATGCTGATCTATTTCGGCTACACGTTCTGCCCCGACGTATGCCCGACCGAATTGCTTGATATGAGCCAGGCGATCGACGCCCTGGGCAAGGACGGCGACCAGGTGCAGCCGGTCTTCATCACGGTCGATCCGGAGCGCGACACCCAGGCCGCGATGAAAAATTTTTTGGTCAATTTCCATCCCAGGATGCTGGGCCTGACCGGCACGGCGGAAGAGGTGCAGGCGGCGGCCAAGGCCTATCGCGTGTATTACGCCAAGGCTAGGGGTGCGGAGCGCGACTATCTGGTCGATCACACCTCGATCGTCTATCTGATGGACCGGCAGGGAAAATACCTGACGCATTTCAACGCCAACACGCGCGGCGACGCGATGGCCGCGGCGATCGGGAAATTCCTTTGAGCCCGGCGCCCGGCCTGATCGTCGCCGCCCCGTCGTCCGGCAGCGGCAAGACCACGGTCACGCTGGGCCTGTTGCGGCATTTCAAGCGCGTGGGCGCGCGCGTCGCCTCGGCCAAGGCGGGGCCGGACTATATCGACCCCGCGTTTCACGCCGCGGCCAGCGGCCGGCCCTGCCTGAACCTGGACCCTTGGGCGATGCGCGGCGCGACCATCGCGGCGGCGTTGGCGGAATTGTCGCGCGACGCCGATACGATCGTCTGCGAAGGGGTGATGGGGTTGTTCGACGGTCCGGGTTCGACCGCCGACCTGGCCGCGATGCTGGGCTGGCCGGTGGTGCTGGTGATCGACATCGCGCGCCAGTCCGGCTCGGCCGCGGCCGTGCTGCGCGGGTTCGCCGCCCACCGACGCGACGTGAAAGTGGCCGGCGTGATCCTGAATCGCGCGGCCAGCGACCGGCACGCGGCGCTGGCGGAAGCCGCCATTGCCGAGGCTCTGCCGCGGATAAAGCGCCTGGGTTGGATGAAGCGCGATGCGGCGCTGGCGCTGCCCGAACGGCATCTGGGCTTGGTGCAGGCCGGCGAGCATGCCGGTCTGGAAGCGTTTCTCGATGCGGCGGCGGATGAAGCGGGCAAGCGGATCGACGCGGTATCGCTGCGGGATTTGGCGCGTCCCGCGTCCTTGCCCGGCGGCGCGCGCGCATCCGTCCCCGCCCTGCCGCCGCCGATACCGCCCTTGGGCCAGCGCATAGCTGTGGCGCGCGATGCCGCGTTTTCCTTTGCCTATCCCGCCGTGCTGGAAGCATGGCGGGGCGCGGGGGCGAGCGTCGATTTCTTCTCGCCGCTCAACGACGAAGCGCCGGACAAGGGCGCGGACGCGATCTATCTGCCCGGCGGCTATCCCGAGCTCTATGCCGGACAGCTGGCCGCTGCGCGAAAATTTTCCGGCGGTCTGCGGCAAGCGGCCGGGCGCGGCGCCGCGGTCTATGGCGAATGCGGCGGCTACATGGCGCTGGGAAAAGGACTGATCGATCGCGACGGCAAGCGCCACGAAATGGCGGGGCTGCTGCCGTTGGAATCGTCGTTCGCCCGGCCGCGCCTGCACCTGGGTTATCGCCGCGCCCGGCTGCAAGCCGACACGCCCCTGGGCAAAGCGGGCACGGCGCTGCGCGGGCACGAGTTCCACTATGCCAGCGTTTTGGACGAGGGCGGCGGCGCGGCGCTGTTCGCGCTCAGCGACTGGGCGGGGCGCGATATCGGGCCCGCGGGGCGCGTTTCGGGCCGCGTGATGGGATCTTTCGCGCATCTGATCGACCGCGAATAGAGCGCGCTTTACGCCGGGCGTCCGCGACGCTATCACCCCAGGCGATGTTCGGACTCAGACGACCCAAGCCGCGCGCGCCCGCGCGGCAATTGCAGGTGTCGCCGGCCAAGGGCGGCGCGCCGATCGCGGTGACATTGCGCCGCAACCATCGCGCGCGGCGCCTGGTGCTGACGGTCGATCCGGGCGGCGGCGCGGCGGCGTTGGTGATCCCGCCCTATGTGTCGATCGGCGAGGCGCAGGCGTTTCTGGACAGCCGCGCCGAATGGCTGGAGCGGCGGATGAAATCGCTGCCGCCGCGCGTGGTTTTCGCCGATGGCGCGGTAATTCCGTTTCTGGGGGCGACGCTGCGGCTCAGCCACGCGCCCGACGCGCGGGGCACGGCCTGGCGCGAGGCCGACGCGCTGCGCGTGGCGGGCGATCCGCGCCACTTGCCACGGCGCGCGACCGATTGGCTGAAGCGCTTCGCGCGCGACGAGTTCGCTAGGCTGGCGGCGGAAAAGGCGTCGGCGCTGGGCAAGCCCGCGCCGCGCGTATCGATTCGCGACCCCAAGCGGCAATGGGGCAGTTGCGCCAGGGATGGCACTCTGCGGTTGTCCTGGCGGCTGGTGCTGGCGCCGAGCGAAGTGGCGGACTACGTGATCGCGCACGAAGTGGCGCATCTGGCCGAGATGAACCACGGGCGTGAATTCTGGGCGGCCGTGGCCCGGCTTACCCCGCATATGTCGCAAGCGCGGCTTTGGCTGCGCCGCCACGGTCGCGCGCTTTTGCGCTACGGCTGACGAATTCCGCTTGCGCCGGGCGGGTGCAATGTGCATTGTTGCAATTAACAGTAAATGTCCCACCCGAGCCGCATCCTCCGTTCCGAATCGTTCGTCGTCGGCGTCGTGCTGACCGGGTTGGTGGCTTTCGGGCCGCTCTCGACCGACCTTTATCTGCCCTCGCTGCCGGGCATCGCGCGCGCGTTCATGACCGACGCGGCGGCGGCGCAACTGACCCTCAGCGCCTTTCTGTTCGGCTTCGCCTTAGGCCAAATCCTGTACGGGCCGCTTTCCGACCGGTTCGGGCGGCGGCCGGTGCTGCTCGCAGGCATCGTGGTTTATCTTGTCGGCACGGCGGCTTGCGCGCTGGCTCCCAGCATCGAGGCGCTGACCGCGGCGCGTTTCGCCCAGGCGCTTGGCGCGTGCTCGGGCGTGGTGCTGGCGCGCGCCATCGTGCGCGACCTGTACGCGCCGGAGCGCGCGGCCTCGGTTCTCGCCTACTTGGCCTCGGCCATGGCGATCGGGCCGATGATCGGCCCGGTGATCGGCGGCCAGGTGGAGATCCGCCTGGGCTGGCGCGCCAATTTCGCGCTGCTGGCCGTGTTCGGCGCGGTGATGCTGGCGGCGGTGCTGGCGACGCTGCGCGAGACCAACACGCGCAAGGACCCGGCGGCGCTGGCGCCGGCGCGCATGGCCGCCAACTTCGCCGAGATGCTGTCGGCGCGGCGTTTCGTCGGCTGCGCGTTGACCGCGACATTCTGCTATGGCGGGTTGTTCACCTTCATCTCGGTGTCGTCCTTCGTGCTGATCGACGTGGTGGGCTTAAGCCCCGATACGTACGGCCTTAGCTTCGCCGTCATGGTGGCCGGTTACATGGTGGGGTCGCTGAGCGCCGGCCGGCTGGTGCAACGCCTGGGCGTGGACCGGGTGATGCGGTCGGGCGGCGTTCTGGTGGCCGCGTCGGGCGCGATCATGGCGGCGCTGGCGATCATGGAAGGCAAGTCGATCGGCGTCACCGAGATCGTGCTGCCGATGATGGCCTATGGCGCGGGCGTGGGATGGGTGCTGCCCGCTTCCACCGCCGCGGCGGTCGGCCCGTATCCCGAAAAGGCGGGCGCGGCTTCGTCGCTGCTGGGGCTGATTCAGATGCTGGCGGCGGCGGCGCTCGGCGCCGCGGTCGGCCATATGCTGGACGGCACGGCGCGGCCGATGGCCATTGCGATCGCGGTCTGCGGCATCGGCACGCTGTCGGTCATACTGACGCTGAGCCGGCTGGAACGGGGCTTGCTCAAGGTCAGTTCGGGCGGCTGAAGCCGGGCGGACGGTATTCCGGATTGTTCCTGTCGGTCGTTGCCTGCGGCTGCGCGGCGCGGGCGGACGCCGGCCCTTCGCCGGACAGGATCGAGCGCAGCGAGACTTCGTTCTCGGCCATCGCGGCCGCGGGCAGATTCAACGGCCGCGGCGGCAACCCCTGATGCGCCGCCGCCATGAAATCGCGCCACAGCCGCGCCGGCATGCCGCCGCCGGTGACCTGCTTCATCGGCTTGTTGTCGTCGTTGCCGACCCACACGCCCGTCACCAGATCGGCGGTGAAGCCCATGAACCAGGCGTCGCGATAATCCGAGGTGGTGCCGGTCTTGCCGGCGGCGGGACGGTCGAGCTTCGCCGCCTTGCCGGTGCCGTAGCTCAACGCCGAGCCCAGCATGTCGTCCATCGCCGCGACTTCGGTCCGCTGCGCCACGCGGCCGAGCCCCGAGCCTGAGCGCCGGTACAGCACCTTGCCGTCCGGGTCGCGGATTTCGCGGATGCCATAAGGCAAGGTCGCCTCGCCGCCATTGGCAAGCGCGGCGAAGGCGGCGGTCAGCTCCAGCGGCGTGACCTCGTACGAACCGAGAGCCAGGGACGCGTCGGGCTTGAGATCGCTGGTGATGCCCAGGCGATGCGCCATGGCGACGACGCGGCGCGGCCCCACTTTCTCGACCAGTTGCGCGGCCACGGTGTTGATCGAATAGGCCAGCGCCTCGCGTAAGGTGACCTGGCCCCGATAGGTGCCTTCGTAGTTGCGTGGCGACCAGCCGCCGATGCTGTAGGGCGCGTCGGTGAACTTGTCGTCGGGCTTGTAGCCGGATTGCAGCGCGGCCAGGTACACGACCGGCTTGAACGCCGAGCCGGGCTGGCGCATCGCTTGCGTGGCGCGATTGAACTGGCTTTGCGCGTAGTCGGCGCCGCCGACCAGCGCGCGCACCGCGCCGTCCGGCGCCATCGCCACCAGCGCCGCCTGGCGCACGTTGGCGGCGGTGCCGTCGATGTCCAGCGCCAGCGCCAGCTTGTCCTCGGCCAGGCGCTGCAGGCGCGGATCGAGCGTGGTGACGATCACCAGGTCGCGGTCGGTGAAGCCGACGAAACCCTGCACCTGGTCCATGATCCAGTCGGCGTAATAGCGCGCGCTGGAGCCCATGGCGGCGACGGCGACCGGCCTGCCCATCGCGGGCTGG
Organism: Rhodospirillaceae bacterium; assembly: GCA_023266845.1. Lineage (GTDB taxonomy): Bacteria > Pseudomonadota > Alphaproteobacteria > JAEULC01 > JAEULC01 > JAEULC01. The sequence continues at coordinate 10,072 of JAHFPH010000010.1, read as the reverse complement.
GCCACGGCGGCGGCCTGGCCCTGCGTCAGGAAACCGGCCGCGACCATGTTGGCGAGGACCTGGCGCGTGCGTTCGGCCGCGGCGTCGGGATCGGCGATCGGGTTAAAGCGCGACGGCGCTTTCAAGAGGCCCGCGAGCATCGCCGATTGCCATAGAGTCGCCTTGCGCGCCGATTGGCCGAAATAGCGCCGCGACGCCGCATCCACGCCATAAGCCCCGGCGCCGAGATAGACGCGATTGAGATAGAGCGTGAGGATCTGCGCCTTGGTGAATTTGCGCTCGAGCCACACCGCCAGCAGCGTTTCCTGCATCTTGCGCTTGAAGGTGCGCTCGGGGCTGAGGAACAGGTTCTTGGCGAGCTGCTGGGTGATGGTCGATCCGCCCTGGCGCACATAACCGGCGCGCAGATTGGCGATCAACGCGCGCATCAGGCCCACGGGATCGACTCCGGGATGCGACTGGAAACGCCGGTCCTCGGTCGCCATCACCGCCAGCGGCAATGCGGGCGGCAAGTCCTCCAGGCGCAGGGTTTCGCCGACCAGATCGCCGAAACTGGCGAACACCACGCCGTCCGCGCTCATCAGCGCGATCGAGGGCCGGCGCGTCGGCGCCTCGAGCGAGCGGATATCGGGCAGCGTGTAGGTGTAATAGGCGATGACGCCGGCGCCGCCGATTCCGGCCCAGAGCGCAACCAGCGCCGTCCAGTACAAAACCCCGCGCCCGAGCGAACGCTTCGCCCGCCGCCGCCTTGGGCCGGGGTCCTGCCCCTGGCCCTTGCCGCCGCGCCCGCCCTTGCCTTCATCCGAGGATGGGGTGCGGTCCTCGCGCGATGCGCGCAACGCCAGGAACGACCTGCCTGCCCGTGCCACCATAAGGCCGGTTTCTAGGCCGGAATTGTGGCGAAATCTAATGCTTTATGCGCGTTCGCCGAGCCGGTAACGTAGGTTAAATCCTAAGCTCGGGCCGGTCCTTGAACAGGTCCAGCGCCTCGGGATTGGCGAGCGCCTCTTTGTTCTTGACCGGGCGGCCATGCACCACGTCGCGCACCGCGAGCTCGACGATCTTGCCGCTCTTGGTGCGCGGGATGTCGGCCACCTGCACGATCTTGGCCGGCACGTGGCGCGGGGTGGTGTTCTTGCGGATCTGGTCCTTGATCCTCTTCTGCAAGGCTTCGTCGAGCATGAGGCCCGGGCGGAGACGAACGAACAAAACCACGCGCACATCGCCCTCGGCCCAGTCCTGGCCGATCACGATCGATTCGACCACTTCGTCCAGCTGCTCCACCTGGCGATAGATCTCGGCCGTGCCGATGCGCACGCCGCCGGGATTCAACACTGAGTCGGAGCGGCCGTGGATGACGAGGCCGCCGTGTTTCGTGATCTCGATATAGTCGCCGTGGCACCACACGTTCTTGAACCGGCCAAAATAGGCCGCGTGGTATTTCTTGCTGTCCGGGTCGTTCCAGAAGCCGACCGGCATCGAGGGGAACGGCCGCACGCAGACCAGCTCGCCCTTTTCGCCGCGCAAGGACCTGCCCTTGTCGTCGAACACGTCGACCGCCATGCCGAGGCCCCGGCGCTGGATTTCGCCGCGCCAGACCGGACCGGTCGGATCGCCCAGCACGAAGCACGAGATGATGTCGGTGCCGCCGCTGATCGAGGCGAGGTGCATGTCGGGCTTGATCGAGTGATAGACGAAGTCGAACGCCTCGGGCACCAGCGGCGAGCCGGTGGAGCACAGCGAGCGCACCGTTTTGAGCTTGTGGGTTTCGATCGGCTTGAGGCCCGCCTTGTTCACCGCGTCGATGTATTTAGCCGAGGTGCCGAACAGGGTGACGGCTTCCTGGTCGGCGTAGTCGAACAGGATGTTGCCGGTGGGGTGGAACGGCGAGCCGTCGTACAGCACCAGCGCGGCTTCCGACGCCAGCGCCGTGATCAACCAGTTCCACATCATCCAGCCGCAGGTGGTGAAATAGAACACGCGGTCGCCGCGCTTGATGTCGCACTGGAAGCGATGCTCTTTCATGTGCTGCAGCAGCGTGCCGCCGGCGCCGTGCACGATGCATTTCGGCACGCCCGTGGTGCCCGACGAGAACATGATGAACAGCGGATGGTCGAAGGCCAAGCGCTTGAACGCGATGTCGCCCGCGGGATGCGGCGCGATGAAATCTTCCAGCAGCACGGCGCGGTCGATACCGGCGATCGCGGGCTTGTCTTGCGTATAGGGCACGATCACCGCGCGCTTGACGCTGGGCAGCTTCGCCAGGATGTCCGGCAGCTTGTCGAGCGAGGAATGCGCGCGCCCGGCATAGAAATACCCGTCGGCGGCGAACAGCACCGTCGGCTCGATCTGCCCGAAGCGGTCGAGCACGCCCTGGATGCCGAAATCGGGCGAGCAGGACGACCAGATCGCGCCGATGCTGGAAGCGGCCATCATCGCCATCGCCGTTTCCGGCAGATTGGGCAGATAACCCGCGACGCGGTCGCCGGGCTTGACGCCCGCCGCGGTCAACGCCGCCGCCAGACGCGACACCGTGTCGTAGACTTGGCGCCAGGTGAGCGCGCGCTTCACCTTGTCCTCGCCCCAGAACACCATGGCCTGGCCGCCGTCGCGCCGGCGCAGCAGGTTCTCGGCGTAGTTCAGCTTCGCGTCGGGAAAGAATTTCGCGCCGGGCATCTTGCGCCCGTCGACCAGCGCGCGCCGGCCGCGCTCGCCGATCACGTCGCAGAAGTCCCACACCGAGGTCCAGAACTTGCCGGGTTCGTCCACCGACCAGCGCCACAGCGTGTCGTAGTCCTTGGCCGCAGCACCCCAGTCCTGCCGTGCCTGGACGACAAGGGCGGCGACATTCGACTGGGCCACGCGCACGGCCGAGGGCCGCCACAGCGGCTTTTCGGCCGGGATCTTCGTCTTTGCGGGTCTGGCGCTGGTCTTGCGGTGCTTGCTACGTGCCATGGACGTCCCCCTGCCGGGCTTGTGCGGGCGGTTTTCCCGATAAGACCCCAGAAGAGGCAATGCAGGCAACTCTACCCTTCCATGCGCGTTCGGTTCTGGCCCGGGGCCTGGCCTCGGCTATGCTGCCGAAATAATGACCGTTGGGACCTCCGTACCCACCCTGCGCCTCGCTTTCCTGCGCGACCTTTCGCCCATGGCCAAGGCCGCGCTGCTGATGGTGGCGGGGGCGGCGATGTTCGCCGTCATGAACGGGGTGGTGCGGCTCGCCGCGGACTGGGTGCCGCCGTTGCAGCTCGCGTTCTTCCGCTGCTTTTTCTCGCTGATCGTCATGCTGCCGTGGATCGCCCGCTACGGCATCAGCAGCCTGAAGACCCAGCGCATCAAGCTTTATTCCATTCGCGCGGGGTTGGCGGCGGTGTCGATGCTGTGCTGGTTCACGGCCGTGACCAAGATTCCTTTGGCCGAAGCGACGGCGCTGAGTTTCACCGGCCCGCTGTTCGCCACCGCCGGCGCGGCGCTGATTTTGCGCGAGACCGTGGGCTGGCGGCGCTGGAGCGCGGTGGCCGTCGGCTTCATCGGCGTGCTGATCGTGATGCGCCCGGGCGCCGCCAGCCTTTCGACCGGCGCGATGCTGGCGTTGACCTCGGCCGTCATGGCGGCGGCCGGGATGCTGATGGTGAAGTCCCTGGCGCGCACCGAGCCCGCGCCGGCGATCGTCGCCTATATGATGATCTACCTGACGCCGCTGACGCTGATTCCGGCGCTGGCGGTTTGGGTGTGGCCGCCGCTGGAGATACTGCCCCTGCTGCTGGTGCTGGGCGTGTTCGGCGCGCTGGCGCATCTGTGCCTGACCCGGGCGCTGGCCATCGCCGATACGTCGCTGGTGATGCCGTTCGACTATCTGCGCCTGCCCGCCGCCGCGTTCATCGCCTATGCGATGTTCGCCGAGGTGCCGACGGTCTGGACCTGGATCGGCGGCGCGATCATCGCGCTCAGCACGCTCTACATCGCGCGGCGCGAAATGTCGCTGCGCCGCCCGCGCGTCGCGCCCGATCTGCAGTCCGCGGCCTGACGCTTAAGACCCTGCGACTCTCCGGCGCTTGCGCGGATGCGCGGCGCGTTGCACCTATAGGCCATGACGAAAGCGGAATCTTCGGGCTTGTTGCGGGGCCTGTGGTACTACGCCCTGCCCGGCGCCGATTTGCGCCCCGGTGCTGCGGTGCATCGCCAGATGTTGGGCGAGCCGCTGCTGATCGGCCGCGACGCCAAAGGCCGGGTGTTCGCGCTGCGCGATATCTGCCCGCATCGCGGCATGCCGCTCAGCGAAGGCGCGTTCGACGGGCGCGAGGTCGAGTGCTGCTATCACGGCTGGCGCTTCGACACATCGGGCCAATGCACCGCGATTCCCTGGCTGGTGGACGGCAGCGAGGTTGAGGTCGGCCGCATCCGCGTGCGGCGCTATCCGGCGCGCGAGGTGCTGGGCAACGTGTTCGTTTATATCGGCGTCGCGGACACCGACGACGCGCTGTTGCCCGACTTGCCGAAGCTGGCGGATATCGGCGTTGCACGCCCGCAGCTTTCGATTGAAACGATCTTCAACTGCCATGTCGATCACGCGGTGATCGGGCTGATGGACCCGGCGCACGGGTCGTTCGTGCATACCTCGTGGTGGTGGCGGCCCGGCCGTGAGATGCAGTTGAAGGAACGCGCGTTCGAGCCGGCGCCCCTTGGCTTCCGCATGAAGCGCCATCGCCCGGCCAGCAACGCCCGCGCCTATCGTTTTCTGGGCGGCGCGCCGGAGACCGAGATCGCCTTCCACCTGCCGGGGCTGCGCACCGAGCACGCGCGCACCGACAGGTATCAGTACTGCCAGCTCACCGCCGTGACGCCGATCGACGAGCGGACCACGCGCGTCAATCACGTGATCTACTGGACCGTGCCGTGGCTGACGCCGCTGAAGCCGTTTTTCCGGCATATCGCCCGGCGCTTCATCGCCCAGGACCGCGACATCGTGGAAAGGCAGCAGCGCGGGTTGAAATTCGACGCCCCGATGATGCTGGTGCGCGACGCCGACACGCCGGCGCGCTGGTATTTCCGGCTGAAAAAGGAATTTTCCGACGCGGCGGCCGAGCATCGCGCGTTCAAGAACCCGGTCGAGGAAACGATCCTGCGCTGGCGCAGCTAACGCCGGTTTACGATTTGCCGGGCGATCTCGGCGGCGATTTCGTCGGGCTTTGCCGCCACCTCGACGACAATGGGCGCCTCGGCCGCGGCCGGCTCCTCCAGGGCGGCGAACTGGCTGGGCAGCAGCGTGGGCGGCATGAAATGCCCCTGCCGGCCGTCGAGGCGCTGTTGGATCAAGGCGCGCGAGCCGCGCAGATAGACCAGGCGCACATCGGGCCGCCCGCCCAGAAGGATTTCCCGGTAGGCGCGCTTCAAGGCCGAGCACGCCACCACCAATCCGCGCCCCTGGGAGCGCGCGCGGTCGATTTCCGCCGCGATCGCCCTGAGCCACGGCAATCGATCGGCGTCGTCGAGCGGAGCGCCGTTCGACATTTTCTCTATGTTCGCTTCGGGGTGGAAACGGTCGCCTTCGGCGAACTCGACCTCGAGCAGCGCCGCGATCCGCGCGCCGACCGTGGTTTTGCCCGCGCCGCTGACGCCCATCAGCACGATTATCGGGTTTCCAGGCATTGGCGGCTTCGGCGCGCTCACGCCTTCGACCCGTCGAGATGGAACCTGCCGGGCTTGTCGACGCGCTCGAACCCGTGCTGGCCGAAGCGGTCGCGCTGCGCCTGCACCAGCTGGGTCCACAGCCGCGGAGTCCCCAGCGCGTCGTACCACGCCAATGCGGAAGCGAGGCACGGCGCGGGAAATCCATAATTGACCGCGGAGATCGCCGCGAACCGCAGGGCCACGAGCCCCTTGGAGACGCGCAACCGAAAAGCCTCGGTTTGCAGCATGTCCGGCACGGCCGGTCCAGCGCGCAACGCCGCGCGCATCGGTTCCAGGGATTTCGCGCGCAGGATGCAGCCCGCGCGCCACACGCGCGCGACATCGGCCGCCGCGCATTGCCAGCCCTCGGCCTTGGCCGCCGCCTCGATCAGGGCGAAGCCCTGCGCGTAGGCGGCGATGGTGGCCGCGTCGAGCGCCGGCCCCAGCAGCGGCCCCGAGCCGGGGAATTTCGCTCCGCGCGGCGCGACGAAGGTGCGGCCCAGCGCCAGGCCGCGGCCGGAGAACCCGCTGATCGCGCGGGCGAACACGGCTTCTGCCAGGGTCGGCGCGGGCACGCCGAGCTCCAACGCCATCTGCGCCGCCCACTGGCCCGTGCCTTTCTGTCCCGCGTTGTCGCGGATCATGTCGACCAGCGCCTTACCGCTTGCGCCGTCCTTCAGCGCCAGAAGCTCAGCGGTGATCTCGATCAGGTACGAGCCCATCGCGCCCTTGGCCAGGGTTGCGAAGCGCCTGGCGCAGACCGCGTTCGACAATCCGGCGACGCGCCGCATCGCCATCCAGGTTTCGGCGATCAATTGCATGACGGCGTATTCGATGCCGTTATGCACCATCTTCACGAAATGTCCCGCCCCGTTCGCGCCGAACCAGCCCAAGCACGGATCGCCGTCCGCGCGCGCGGCGATGGCGGTGAGCATCGGCGCAACGCGGTCGAACGCGGCGCGATCGCCGCCCGCCATGATCGAGGCGCCCAGGCGCGCGCCTTCCTCGCCGCCTGAGATGCCGATGCCCAGCAGGTCGATGCCCCGGGCCGCGAGCGAAGCGGCGCGGCGCTGCGTGTCGCGGAAATGCGAGTTGCCGCCGTCGATCACGATATCGCCCCGCGCCAGCAGCGGCGCGAGCGCATCGAGCACCTGATCCACCGGCTTGCCCGCGTTGACCATCAGCAGCACGGCGCGCGGGCGCTTGAGCTGGGCGACCAGCCCGGCGATATCGGCGGCGGCGCGCGCGTCTTTCACCTGGGCCGCCAGCGCACGGGACCGCGCCGGATCCTGGTCGTACACGGCCGCGGTGAAACCGGCACGGGAGAGATTGCGCGCCAGTCCCGCGCCCATCGTGCCCACGCCGATCAGGCCCAGCGCGGACCCGTTCATGCCGGGATCACGCCTTGGCCAGGTTTTCGGCGGTGCGGCCGATCACGTCCAGCGCGCGCTTGAAGATCATTTCCTTCCAATCGTCCTTGTCCTGATAGAAGGCGGCGCGGATCTGCGCCTTGATCGCCTTGCCCCGGGGCGAGTTCAAATCGCCGTGGAGATGCAGCCAGTTGTCGGCGCGCAGCGCCAGCATCACGTCCTTCGCCGGCTGGGTGCCGTATTCCAGGCCGATATCGGTGAAAGCCGCGTCGGGCAGCGCGTTCTGCAATCCGCGGCCCATGGTGCCGACGATCACCGCGGAGGACGAATTGCCGCGCGCCGGCACCGTCATCTCTTTTCCGAACCAGGCCTCGGCGCGTTTGGTGACTGGCGAGTCGACGGGGTGCGGGCAGATCAGCTCGCCATGGCCGTAGGGTCCAAGGCCGGTGTGAAAATCGATCATGGCGACGCAGCGCGCAGCTCTCAAGTGGCGCTCAACCAGCGCGGTGAAGGTGCGGCGCGACCAAGTGGGACCGGCGCCGCCATAGAACAGCCCGTCCTTGTGCTTGTATTGCCCGCCGCTGACCGCGGATTGCAGCGCGAAATCGCCATGCTTCGCGGCATAGGCGTCAAGGGCTTTCCGGGCCGCGGCCTGCCCGGCCGCGCTCCAATCCCTGGGACAAATCGCCTGGGCGATCTCGTCGTAGGCGGGGTTTTGCGGCAGGGGCTTGGTGAAATCGATGTGGTTGCGGTTCAGGTCGACATTGTCCTCGGTCACGCGGCGCAGCCACGCGAAGCCGTGCGGGTTGATGGCGTGGATCACCAGCGCACCCATGCCTGCGGGCAGGCGCTTGGGCCCGCCGCCCGCGATCCAGCCGATCTCAGCGCCCGAGCCGCAGAACCCCTCCACCCCATGCGTGCCGGAAACCAGCACCAGCGAGCGTTCGGCGCCTTTCGGCCCGAACCAGGCGGCGTCGGTACTGAGCTCCTCGCCGGCCGGTCCCTTGTTTGGATTGACCGCCGTGTCGAGCGTGCCAGCCGCTTCGGCGACGGTCTTACGGAAGCGCGCGCGCGCCTCGCGATAGGTTTTCGAGAAATACTGGCTGGCGGACATTTTTCAGGCTTCCCCCGACGCAACCCTTCGACCGCTTGGCAAACGGCGGGGGAAACTACCATACTGGCCGCCATGACACGCAAGACGGTTGTCGCCCTGATCGCGCTTCTGTTACTGGCCCTGGCGCCGTTCGCCGCGCGGGCGGATCAGGCCGACAAGCAGCTTCCCGGCCTGTTCGCCAAGCTGAAGATGGCGCGCTCGGCCAGCGAGGCGCTTCCCATCGAGCAGGTGATCTGGAAACGCTGGGGCGAGACCGAGGACGACGACGCGCGCTTTCCCTATTCGCGCGGCCTGGAGTCGATGGAGGAGCAGGATTTCAAGGAGGCGTTGCGTCATTTCACCGAGGCGACGCGGCGCCAGCCCAAATTCGCCGAGGCCTGGAACAAGAAAGCGACGGTCGAATATCTGCTGGGCGATTTTTCCGCCTCGGTCACCTCAATCGAGCGCACGCTGGCGCTGGAACCGCGGCATTTCGGGGCGCTGTCGGGGCTAGGATTGATCAACCTGGCGCTGGACCGCACCGAACCCGCGCTCAAGGCGTTCGAGGCGGCGCTGGAAGTGCACCCCTTTCTGCCCGGCGCGCGCGCCAGGGTGAAGGAATTGAAGGAAAAGCTGTCCGGCAAGCCGACCTGAGGCCCTTGCCACGGTTTCGCCGGAATCATTCCTTTATTTATTCCGTCACAGTTTTTCCACCCATCCGTTCAGGCAGGGTTCATCTGGACCGCCCATGTTTGCGGGTATGGGCGGACGGAGACCTCGCACAGGAAAGCCGCCCCACCCCCGTGAATACACGATAGGGGGAGAAAAGGAAGGCAGCCATGAAGCCCCTGTTCAAACGATTGACGATCGCGACGATGACCGCCGCGCTGCTGACGCTTCCGGCGGTGGCGCCGGCGCAGGCCGACAGCCGGCACTACCATCATGGTGGTGGCGGCAGCGCCGCTCCGTGGATCGGACTGGGCGTTGGCGCGGCGATCCTAGGCGGCGCGCTGGCTTATTCGGCGACGCGTGATCCCTATTACTACTATTATCCGCCGCCGGCCTATTACTACCCGCCGCCACCGGCGCCGGCCTATTACTACGGGCCGCCGCCCGGTTACGTGTACGACCCGTACACGAATTCCTACGTGCCGGATGCCTACAACCGGCCGTCGCCGTAAGCAGGCGTCGACCGTAACCGCTAACTAGGGTGAGCCGCGCGGTTTCGCCGCGCGGCTTTCCTTTGCCGCAACGCCAAGCAGGCCGTTCAAGCGGCCGCGCATCGCGCGCCACTCCGCTTCGCCGATAAGGCCCACCATACGCTGCTGCGCCGCAAGCCACAGCTTGCGCGCTTCGGCGAGTTTTCGCCCCCCCTCGGCCGTCAGCTCGATGCGCTTCGCTCGCCGGTCGGAGTGCGGGGCACGGCGTACCAGCCCGTCCTGTTCCAGAAGCTTGAGCGCACGGGCCAGCGTCGTTTGGTCGGCGTGCAGCGAATCCACCAACACCGCGGCGCTGACCGGCCCCAGCCGCGCGATCCGGGACAAAAGGCCGTATTGCGTGATGCGCAAGCCCGCGGGGCGCATGGCGTCGTCGTAGAGCTGCGTCACCGCGCGCGTGACGGTGCGCAGCGCGCCGCACACGCACTGCGGCAGCTCTTCGGCGGACGGCATATCAGCCCTGCGTTTTCCTCGAATCATGAATCGGGTCCGTTGCTTGACGGGGTCGGCGTGAAGCATGTATATACATGCATCTGGCTTCCCGCAACTCCGAATGCATGGGCCAGAAAACATGGGATCGAACCGCATGTGGCGCACGCCTGCGATCATCCTGTCCGTCGCCTGCGTCGTGCTGGCGCTGAACATGGGCGTGCGGCAGGGCTTCGGCCTGTTCCTGGCGCCGATCAGCCACGATTACGGCTGGCCGCGCGAGGTGTTCTCGC
>JAHFPH010000118.1 GCA_023266845.1 Rhodospirillaceae bacterium | reverse complement strand
AAGCCGCGCGCGCCGTGGTCAAGGCGATCGAGGACGTCATCGCCGACAAAAAGGCGCTGACCCGCGACATGGGCGGCAAAGCGAGCACCAAGGAGTTGGGCAAGGCCATCGCCGAGGCGGTGGCGGGATGAGCGCCCTGCCGCCCCACCCTGCACGGCTGTTCGATGATTTCAAGATCGGCGACAGCATCGTCTCCGCGCCCGGCAGCCTCAGCGAGGCCGAGATCATGGAATTTGGGCGCAAATACGATCCGCAGCCTTTCCATGTCGACAAGGATGCGGCGAAGAAGTCGATCTTCGGCGGCATCATCGCCAGCGGCTTCCAGACCATCGGCTTCAGCTTCCGGCTGATCTGGGACGCGGGCATGAAGAACGTCGCCAACCTCGGCGGCCACGGGGTCGACGAGGTGCGCTGGTTGAAGCCGGTTTTCCCCGGCGAGGCGCTGATCGTCACGGCGACGATCGAGGACCTGATCCCGTCCAAATCCAAGCCCGACCGCGGCACCGCCAAGGTGCGCTATGTCACGCGCAACCAGGACGGCGAGGAAGTATTTTCCATGCTCGCCATGCAGATTCTCCGGCGGCGCACGAAGGCTTGAAAGCTGGCATAATTAATACGGAAACAAGGCATTATTGCCTTTGACGCGGTGCAGCAAAATCCATAGCATCCGCGCCCCAACCGTTTCCCCGGCACAGGGAAAACCTTAGATGAAACCCGAGCGCCGCCCGGCCCGTCCGCATTTCTCCTCCGGTCCTTGCGCCAAGCGCCCCGGCTGGTCGCTGCAGGCGCTTGAGAAGGCGCTGCTGGGCCGCTCGCACCGCTCCAAGCCCGGCCTCGCCAAGATCAACGAGGTGGTCGCACGCAGCCGCGCCGTTCTCGGCATTCCCCAGGACTGGCAGGTCGCCATCGTGCCGGCGTCGGACACCGGCGCGGTCGAGATGGCGATGTGGTCGATGCTGGGCGCGCGCGGCGTCGACATGCTGGCCTGGGAGAATTTCGGCAAGGCCTGGGCGGCCGATGCGCAGAAATATCTCAAGCTCGCCGATCTGCGCGTGATCGAGGCGCCCTATGGAAGCCTGCCCGATCTCGCGAAGGTCGATTGCGACCGCGACGTGGTGTTCACCTGGAACGGCACCACCTCGGGCGTGCGCGTGCCCGACGGCGCGTGGATCAAACCCGACCGCAAGGGGCTGATGATCGCCGACGCCACCTCGGCGGCGTTCGCGATGGAGCTGCCCTGGGACAAGCTCGATGTCGTGACCTGGTCCTGGCAGAAAGTGCTGGGCGGCGAAGCGGCGCATGGAATGCTGGCGCTGTCGCCCCGCGCCGTCGCGCGTCTGGAAAGCTTCACGCCGCCGCGGCCCCTGCCCAAGATTTTTCGGCTGACATCCGGCGGCAGGCTCAGCACCGGCACCTTCGCGGGAGAAACCCTCAACACCCCCTCGATGCTGTGCGTCGAGGACGCGCTGGACGGTCTGCGCTGGGCCGAAAGCGTCGGCGGCCTCAAGGGTTTGATCGCGCGCACGTCAGCCAACGCCGCGGCGCTCGACGCCTGGGTGCAAAAGACTCCCTGGGCCGGGTATCTGGCCGAGGAAGCGCACTATCGCTCGCCGACCTCGGTATGCGTGAAAATCACCGATCCGAACTTCCAGACGCTCGACGCCAAGACGCAGCAGGACCAGGTGAAGCGCTTCGCGGCCCTGCTGGAAGCCGAAGGCGTGGCGTTGGACATCGCCGGGCACCGCGACGCGCCGGCCAGCTTGCGCATCTGGTGCGGCGCCACGGTGGAAACCTCGGATATTCAGGCGCTGACGCCCTGGCTCGATTGGGCCTGGGGCGAAACCCAGCGCAAGAAAGCGGCGGCATGAACGCGGCCCAAACCGCCGACAAGACCAAACCGCGCGTCCTGATCGCCGATGCGCTGAGTCCGCGCGCGCTGGAAATTTTCAAGGAGCGCGGCATCGCCGCCGACGAGGCCGCGGGCCTCAAGCCCGACGCGCTCAAGGCCAAGCTCAAGGACTATGACGGGCTGGCCGTGCGTTCGGCCACCAAGGTCACGGCGGATGTGTTCGCCGCAGCGCCCAGGCTAAAGGTCGTGGGCCGCGCCGGCATCGGCGTCGACAATATCGACGTGGCCGCCGCCACGCAGCGCGGCGTGGTGGTGATGAACACGCCGTTCGGCAACTCGATCACCACGGCCGAGCACACCATCGCGCTGATGTTCGCGCTCGCGCGCCAACTGCCCGCCGCCAACGCGTCCACGCATCGCGGCAAATGGGAAAAATCGCGTTTCCTGGGGGTCGAGCTCTACGGCAAAGCGCTGGGCGTGATCGGCTGCGGCAATATCGGCGCGATCGTGGCCGAGCGCGCCATCGCGCTGCATATGCGCGTTCTGGCGTTCGACCCGTTCCTGTCGGACGAACGCGCGCTGCAACTCGGCGTCGAAAAGGCGTCGCTGGACGAGCTTTTGGCGCGCGCCGATTTCATCACCCTGCATACGCCGCTGACCGAGCAGACGCGCGGCATCATCGGTAAAGACGCGCTGGCCAAGACCAAAAAAGGCGTGCGCATCATCAATTGCGCGCGCGGTGGGCTGGTGATCGAGGCCGACCTCAGGGCCGCGATCGAAAGCGGCCATGTCGCCGGCGCGGCGCTGGACGTGTTCATGGAAGAACCCGCCAAGGCCAATGTGCTGTTCGGGCTGGAGCAGGTCATTGCCACGCCCCATCTCGGCGCCGCCACCGCCGAGGCGCAGGAGAACGTGGCGGTGCAAGTGGCCGAGCAGATGGCCGATTTCCTGCTCACCGGCGCGGTGTCGAACGCCGTCAACATGCCCTCGGTCACGGCCGAGGAGGCGCCGCGCCTCAAGCCCTATATGAAACTGGCCGAGCAGCTCGGCTCCTTCGCCGGGCAGATTTCCGAGACGGGCCCGCGCGCCGTGCGCATCGAATACGAAGGGCAGGTGGCGGCTCTCAACACCAAGCCGCTCACCGCCGTGGCGCTGGCGGGGCTGCTGACGCCGTTGATGGATTCGGTCAACATGGTCAACGCGCCGGTGATCGCGCGCGAGCGCAAGATCGACGTGTCGGAGACGCGCCACGATCGCCCGTCGGATTACCAGACGATGATCCGCCTGACCGTCACCACCGAGAGGCGCACGCGCACGCTGGCCGGCACGCTGTTCGGCGGCGACAAGCCGCGCATCGTCGAGATCGAGGGCATCGGCATCGAAGCCGAACTCGCGCCCAACATGCTTTACTGCCGCAACGAGGACAAACCGGGCATCATCGGCGCGCTCGGCAAGCTTTTGGGCGACAACGGCGTCAACATCGCCACGTTCCATCTCGGCCGCGACCGCCAGGGCGGTCAGGCCGTGGCGCTGCTGGCGATCGACCAGAAACTGTCCGGCGACCTGTTGGACTGCGTGCGCGAGCTGCCGCACGTCAACCAGGTCAAGGCGCTGAGGTTCTGAGATAGCGCCGGGATCGTCTATGATGTCTCTGCGATCCTGCCACCGGCAGGGCCGGGGGGACTAGAGACTGACGAAAATTCTCGACCGCATCGACCGTCGCATCGGCGCAATCGTCAGCGCCGGCAAATGGCTGGCGCTGCCCGTGATGCTGTGCCTGTTCCTGCAATGGCCGCTGCGCGAGCTGGTGCAGCGCTACACGCGCGAGGCCAACGACCTGGGCCAGATCGCCTTCGCGCTGCTGGTCGCCGTCAGCATCACCGCGGCCACGCGCGCCGACGCGCATCTGCATGTCGACCTTTTGGCGCGCGGCTATTCGGCGAAAACGCGCGCGGCGCTGCAGCGGCTGGGCATCGCCATCGGCCTTATACCGTGGGCGGTCTTCGTGCTGATCGCGGGGCGCAACGTGGTGTGGTCGTCGATCGCGGCCCTGGAGCTGTTCCCCGACACCTACAACGCCGGGTATTTCCTGGTTAAGGCGGCGCTATGGTTGCTGGCGGCGCTGATCCTGGCCCAGGCCGCGCTCGATCTGGCGCGCCCGCGCGCGGGTTGACGCATGGATTGGCTAGGCGTCGGTCTTCTGCTGCTGGTGCCGGTGGGGCTGATCCTCACGGGGCTGCCCGCGATCGTCGTGATTCTGTCGGCTGCCGCGCTCGGCGCCGCCGCGCTGGGCTTTGGCGGCGATGAAGGCTTCAGCCTGCTGACTGCCCTGCCCAACCGCGTGGTCGCGCTCTTGGAAAACGATCTGCTCCAGGCCCTGCCGCTTTACGTGCTGATGGGCGCGCTGCTCAACCGCCTGCCCGTGGCCGACGCGCTGTTCGGCGCCGGCGCGGCGCTGCTGCCGCGCGGGCCCGCAGCGGCGCTGGTGTCGGGCATGGGCTTGGGCGCGCTGCTCGGGCCGATGAACGGATCGGTCGGCGCCAGCGTGTTGGCCCTGTCGCGGGCGATGGCGCCCCGGCTCGCGGCCAATGGCGTCGCCCCGGCGCAGCGTCACGCGGCGGTCGCCGTGGCCAGTACGCTGGGCATCGTCATTCCGCCGTCGCTGGTGCTGATTCTCTTGGGCGACGCCATGTTCCAGGCGCACACCATCGCCAGCCGCATGGCGGGGCGCTCCGCGCGCATCATCAACACCCAGGACGTGTTCCACGCCGCGCTAGCCCCGGCGGGGCTGTTTCTGCTGTTTTGCCTCATCCTCGCGTGGTGGACGGGCAGGGGCCAGGGCGTTTCGTCCGCGCCGCCAGCGCGCTCAACGCGCGTCCAGGCGCTGACCGCCGGCGTCACCGTGCTGTTCGTGGTCGTTCTGCTGGCGGGCGTTGCGACTGGGTATTTCTACGCGGTCGAAGCGGCGGCGATGGGCGCGGTCAGCCTGCTGACCGTGGGCATTCTCGGCCGCCACCTGAACCTCGCCGGCCTCAGCGACGTGTTGCGCGATGCGCTTGCGGGCACCGGCGCGCTGTTCGCGCTGCTGCTTGCCGCCACGACCTTGACCCTGGTGCTGCGCGTGCTGGGCACCGACCGGTTGGTCGGCGATTGGCTGGCCGCGATCCCCGGCGGCGCGATGTCGGCCACGGCCGTCGTGCTGGCCATCATCGGCCTCAGCGCTTTCGCGCTCGACGCGTTCGAGATCATATTCGTGGTCGTTCCGATCGTGATTCCGCCGCTTTTGGTGCGCGTGGCCGACGCGCAATGGGTGGCGGTGCTGGTGTTGCTGGCGCTGCAGGCGAGCTTCGTGCTGCCGCCCGTGGGCTACGCGCTGATGATGGCGCGGAGCGCGCTCGGCGACGCACCGCCGATGCGGCTTGTGGCGCGCGCGCTTGCGCCGTTTCTCGCAGCGCAGCTCTGCGTGCTGGCACTGGTGCTTCTCGAGCCGGGCCTGGTGCATCTTGCCGGCGCGCGGGCCAATTCCGGTGCTGCGCTGCAAGCGCCGGTCAGCGACGAAGAGGCGGCGAAAAGCCTGCGCGACATGACGCCGGCCCCGCCCGAGCCCGAAATCGAGGACGAGCCCGCGCCGCCGAAGTGACGCAAGCTCAGACGATCGGGATCATCACGTGTCGCTTGAAGGCGGGACGCTGGGCCAGGCGCTCGTACCAAGCGCGCGCGTGCTTGTGGTCCGGCCGCTCGATCGCGAAGTTGAACCAGCGATAGGCCATGATGCCCAGCGGAATGTCGCCGATGGTCAGCTCGTCGCCGGCCACGAATTTCCGCTTCGCCAGATGCGCGTCCAGAATGCCGAACGCCGCGGCGGTCCGCTTGCGGCCCGCCTCGATCGCGGCGGGATCGCGTTTGTCGGGCGGGGTGCGGATCAGGCCCAGGAACACCGGGGTAATGGCCGGTCCCACGACGCTCAACTGCCAATCCATCCAGCGTTCGGCATCGGCGCGCTGGCGCAGATCGGCGGGCAGCAGCCTGTTGGGCGCGTGTTTTTGCGCCACGTAGCGGACGATTGCGTTCGATTCCCACAGCACGAAGCCGTCGTCGTCGATGGTGGGAATCAAGCCGTTGGGGTTCAGTGCCAGGTACTCGGGCTCTTTGTTGCCGCCGAACGGCCCGCCGATATCGGTGCGGTCGAATTTCAAGCCCAGCTCGCCGCAGCACCACAGCACTTTTTGCACGTTGGACGAGGTGTTGCGCCCCAAGATTTTCAGCACGGCGTTTCCCCCGTTGTCGCCTCCAGTTCAGGCGATTCGTTAAGCCGTTTCCGGCCCCTCGGTCAAATCACCTAAATGTTGTGGTGAATCAATGCCTGGACGCAAAAACCCTTGGTGGCTATACGATATCTAGAATAATTGCTCAATAGGGCGACCATATTCAGCGCGAACCGGGGTTGGTCCGGCAAATAGGGGGCAGAGGGAGGGACGAGCGGCGCGTCGCGCGTCGGGGCTTTCGCCCTGGCGGCGCATGCGGACGCCGAAATACATCGCCAACATCACGATCGGGACCAGCGGGATCATCCACGGCCGGTATTTGAACACCTGGCCGATCAGGCTGACACCACCCCGAAAGACTCGACGATCCGGACATAGATATCGGCGAGATCGGTCAACATCATGTTCTCAATTGCCGCCGGGAACACCGTCCCGGCCACAGGCACCCTACATGGGCGCGCCGCCTTTTGAGCAGTCTCTTACTCCAGGAAGGGCGACCGTAAAGCGCTTGTGGTAAAGACATAGTTGACAAGCCACGGAATTCTAAGCCTTTTTCAGTCCGCCGATCTCGGGCTTGAGGCCGGCCACCCGGATCGCATGGGCGGCGATCGCCTCGTCCACCTCGCCCTTGGCGCCGCTGATGCCCATGGCGCCCAGCGCGTTGTCCGCTTTGTCGCGGATCACCACCCCGCCGATCGCGTACATCGCCCGTCCGCCGGCCGCGCCGTTGATGGCGGTGAAGAATTGCTGGTGGCCCTCGGTGTGGTCGCGCCAGGACCTGAGCGGCATGCCGACGGCAAAGCAGGTCCAGGCCTTGTTGGCGGCGATCTGGGTGCGCAGAAACCCGGCGCCGTCCTCGCGCGCCATGGCGATCACATGCCCGCCCGAATCAAGCACCGCATAGGCCAGCGGCACCTCCTTAAGCCGGGTGCGCTCGCGCCGCGCGGCGGCGATGATGGTCTCGGCCTGGTCCAGCGTCAGCGTCGGCATGGCGGGTCCTTTCCCTTGGCTTTGCTTGGCGCGCCTGGGCGCTTGGCCGCGATCCTGCCCGATCTCGCGCCTCTGGGCGAGGCGGGCGCGTTCGAATCGGGGCGGGCCGCTTGACCTCGTGGGGCGAAATCAGCACCTTGCGCCGCGACCGCGCGATCGCGCCACGCTCATTTGGATAGGCGCAATGCTCGCCAATTGTTCCATTGCCGAACTGGTTCAGGCCCTCGAGGCCATCGGCACGCCTGCCTTCGCGCTGGACCTGACCACGGGCGTGCCGCGGTTCCTTGCCGCCAATTCGCGCTACCTCAACCTGATCGGGATCGACGGCGAAAGCCTCGCCGGCAAGCGCCCGGGCGAGATCTTGCCCGACGACACCGCGCGAGGGCTGGAAAGCGGCGTCAAGCAGGCGGTCGAGGCCGACGACGCGTTCGAGCTGGACGAGGAAGTGGCTCTGCCCAGCGGCAAGCGCCAATGGCGCAGCGTCTTAAGCCCGTTGCGCGATCCGGCCGGCGCTGTCGTGCGAGTGCTCGGCACCGCCAGCGGCGCGGTGCACCGGCCGGTCGCCGAGATCGGCCTGGTCGCGTCCGAGGCCAAGTTCCGCGGCATGTTCGAAACCGCGCCGATCGGCGTGGTGCTGTGCGCGGCCGATGGCGGGTTCCTGGACGCCAACGACGCCTATCTCGATATCGTCGGGCGCGGGCGCGACGAGCTGGAAGGCAAGACCATCTGGTCGTTCGCGCCGCCCGAGCTTTCCAGCGTCGAGGGCGAGCAGATCGCGCAGCTCCACGCCAGTGGCCGCGCCGGTCCGGTCGAGCTGGAATACCTGCGCGGCGACGAAACGCGCGTGGCGGTGCGCATCAACGCGATCGGCATCGGCGCCGCCGACGGCGAGCGCATGATCTGGGCCTTCATCGAGGACATCACCCAGCGCCGGCGAGCCGATTTCCAGTTGCGCGCCAGTGAGCGGCGCATGGCGACGATCCTCGACACGATGGTCGACGGCCTGATCGCCATCGACCACAGCGGCCGCATCGAAAGCTTCAACAAGGCGGCGGAAGAGACCTTCGGCTACAGCGCCGCCGAGGTGATCGGGCGCAACGTCGGCGTGCTGATGCCCGAGCCGCTGCGCGACCAGCACGCCGAGCATGTGCAGCGGTATCTGAAGACCGGCGAGGCTAAGATCCTGGGCCGGCGGCGCGAGGTGCTGGGAAGGCGCAAGGACGGCGGCGTGTTCGCGCTCGAGCTCGGGGTCAGCGAGATCACGTCGGAGGCGCTGGGCGGGCTCGAGCGGCGCAAGGCGCCCCGGCGCAGCTTCATCGGGCTTGCGCGCGATATCTCGGACCGCAAGCGGGCCGAGGCCGAGTTGTTGTCGGCCAAGGGCCAGGCCGAGACCGCCAACCGCGCCAAGAGCGAGTTCCTGGCGAATATGAGCCACGAGCTGCGCACGCCCTTGAACGCGATCATCGGCTTCTCCGAGGTCATTAAGGACCAGCTGTTCGGGCCGGTCGGCAACGGGCGGTATCTGACCTATGCGGCGGACATCCACGCCGGCGGCACGCATCTCTTGGGCGTGATCGGCGACATTCTCGACATGTCGCGCATCGAGACCGGGCGCTTCGAGCTCGAGGAAGGGCCGGTGGAGGCGGCGGAGATCGTGTCCTCGGCCATCGTGATGGTGCAGCGCGCGGCCGAAAAGGCGCGGGTCAAGGTCGAAAACCGCGTGAACGGCGCGCTGCCGCGGCTCAACGCCGACAAGCGCGTGGCCAAGCAGGTGCTGATCAATCTTCTGTCCAACGCGGTGAAGTTCTGCCCCGAGGGCGCTGTCGTGACGGTCGAGGCCGCCGCCGACCCGGCCAGCGAATACACCTTCTCGGTCGCCGATACCGGCCCGGGCATCCCGCCCGAGCGCCTCAAAACCGTGTTCGATCCGTTCCAGAACGCCGATGCCAAGCTCGCGCGCGCGGAAGGCGGCAGCGGCCTTGGATTGGCGATCAGCAAGCGCCTGATGGAGCTGCACGGCGGCACGCTGACGCTGCGCAGCAAGCTCGGCCACGGCACCACCGCGACCATGCGGTTTCCAGCAAGACGGGTTATGGCGGGGCGGTAGGCCGCCGCTTACGCGTTTTTGCGCGGCAATTCCTCGAAATACTTGATCACGTCGTTGGCGGTCACGACGTCGACATAGCGCCGGCCGATGTCGCGCAGGTTGTCGCGGTGCGGGCCTTCGCCGATATCGCCCACGCAATCCTCCGGCACGATGGTGCGGAACCCGTGCTGGAAGCTGTCGATCGCCGTGGCGCGGATGCAGCCCGAGGTATTGCAGCCCGTGAGGATCACCGTGTCGACGCACTGGCGGATCAGGAACGGCACGGCGGCGGTCTGGAACATCATCGACGGGCCGGTCTTGCAGATCACCACGTCGTAGTCCGGGTCCAGCACGCGCTTGTCGATCTCCGTCGCCGGGTGCCCATGCCGGAACGTGTCGCGCACCGCCTGGATCTTCCAGTGCGGCATGTCTTCTTCGCTTTTGTACGATGTATAGCAGGCCGCGACCGGTAGGCGGCAGCGCCGCGCCACTTCCAGCACGCGCACGGTGTTCCTGATCGCGCGCTCGATCAGCGGCGCGCCGCCCAGCGCGAATTGCGCATCGGTGTTGGCGCGCTGGAAGTCGATCACCAGCACGCCCGGCCGCTCGCCGAAGCCGACCTGGCGCGCGCCGTATGTGCGCGCCTCGTAATCCTCGCCCGCGCGCGACCAATCCTGGGCCATGGCTTTTCCCCCGCGAAATCCGCATCGGAAGCGTAACACCGAACCCTCTCCTCCGGGAGAGGGTGCCGCGCGAAGCGAGGCGGGTGAGGGGTGGTGTTCCGAGCGTGGCCTCGCCCCTCACACGTTTCGCCTTCGTCGACGCTCAGGCTCAACTCCCTCTCCCGATGGGAGAGGGCTTAAAAGTCAGACAGCCTTCCGGTCCCGATCCAGCGCGTCGGCCGGCCCGAACGGCACGGCGGCCGGCGATCATTGCCCCTGCGCCGATGGTCATGCCAAAGTGCCGCGACGCTTCGCCGCGACGAAACACCTCCGGGGGCGGGTTTGGGAGAGCGCCGGCATGACCGTGCCGCAGCTTGCCACGCTGCTGGCAGCGACAGCGTGTTTCGCCAGCTATTTCTGGGGCCTGGTGCGGTTCTTCCGCCAGCCCGGCGGGCAAGAACGCGACATCCGGCTGATCAAGGCCGCGACCGCCGTGGCGGTGTGGTCGCATGTCGCGGCGATCGTGTTCTTCTATCGCCACGACGCCTGGCGATTCGCGGCGGCACTCGCGCTCTATGCCGCGGCGCTGGCGATCTATTGGTGGTGCATCCGGGTGAACCGCGCCCGGCCGCTGTCGATCGCCTTCTCGCACGATCGGCCGGAGCACGTCATGGCCGCCGGCCCGTATCGGGCTGTCCGGCATCCATTATATGTCTCGTACGTGCTGTGCTGGGCGGCCGGCGCGCTGGCGGCCGGCCAGCCGCTGCTGATTTTAACCGTGCTGGGCATGGGCTGGATCTATCACCGCGCGGCGCTGGCGGAGGAAGCCAAGTTCGCGGCCTCGCCGCTGG
>JAHFPH010000117.1 GCA_023266845.1 Rhodospirillaceae bacterium | reverse complement strand
TAACCGCCGCCGCCGCCGCGCGGGCCGCGCCCGCCGCCGCCGCCGAAGCCGCCACCGCCACCGGGCGTGCGTTCGCGCGCCTCGTTGACGGTGAGCGTGCGGCCGCCGACGACCGACCCGTTAAGGGCGGCTTTTGCGGCCTCCGCCTGCTCGGGCGTCTCCATCTCGACGAAGCCGAAGCCGCGCGACTGGCCGGTCATGCGGTCCTGGATCACCTGGGCCGACTTCACCGCGCCGTACGGGGCGAACATCGTCTCCAGGTCCTTGGAAGTGTGGGCGTGTGGCAGGTTGCCGACGAACAATTTGCTGTTAGACATCGAAACTAGATCCTTACGTCAGGGGAACAGGTGCGGTCTGCTGGGCCGGCTGGAGCGGACGCGTTGCCGCGCCCGTTCCGATACCAGAACGGACTCCGCCCACGAGCATTCGCGCGTGTGCGGCGGAGAGGCCCTTTACTCTGAAGGAAAGTCGCAGTCGAACGGCTCAAACCTTGCTCTTCGCTGCAGAACTTAGAGCGACACGTCGGCCGCCTGCCCACAGACCGTTAACTACTCTAACCGATTCCGTACCCGGTTAACAGGGGGTGCCGCCCCGTGGCCACACCCCGTGTGCAAGCGCCCGTCCGTGCGCCCTTTGTTCGCCCGGTCCGGCCGCTGTGATAGCGTTTGTCGATGCCCGACGACCGTCCGTTGACACCGACCGCCCAGGCGCTGGCGCGGGGCCTTGGCCGCCATCTGGCCCAGGCCGGGTTCTCGACCCTGACCGAATTGATCCTGCCCAACGGCAGGCGCGTGGACGTGATCGGCATCGACCGCGCCGGCACCATCGTGGTGATCGAGATCAAATGTTCGGTGGCCGATTTCCGCGGCGACCAGAAATGGCCGGAGTACCGCGGTTATTGCGACCGGTTCTATTTTGCGGTGCCCGAGGGATTTCCCACCGACCTGGTGCACGAGAATTGCGGCCTATTCGTCGCCGACGCCTTTGGCGCGGCGCTGCTGCGCGAGAGCGACGAGATCGCGGTCAACGCGTCGCGGCGGCGCGCACTGCTGCTGCGCTTCGCCACCATCGCCGCCGATCGGCTCAACGCCGCCAGCGATCCGGGCGACGGCGCGGGCTAACGCCTCGTCTTCTTGCCAGCGCGCGTCAGCGCGCCAACTTTTTAATCGTGGCGCTGGTGCTGTGCCCGGGCAGGATGTCGGCCAGCAGCACGCGCCCGCCATAGGATTTCACCACCTCGGCGCCGACCACGGTATCGACCGTATAGTCCGCACCCTTGACCAGCACGTCGGGTTTGACGGCCTTTATGAGTTCAATGGGCGTGTCCTCGCCGAACACCACCACCAGGTCCACGCTTTGCAGCGAGGCCAGCACCACCGCGCGCGCGGCCTCGGGCTGCACCGGGCGGCCCGCGCCTTTCAGGCGCCTGACCGACTCATCGTTGTTCAATCCCACCACCAGCCGGTCGCAGGCCGCCCGCGACTGCGCCAGCAGCGCGACGTGCCCGGGATGCAACAGGTCGAAGCAGCCGTTGGTGAAGCCGATCTTCTGGCCCTTGCGCCGCCATCCGGCGATGCGGTCCACCGCCGCGGCGCGGCCCAGCACCTTGGCCTCGCCGCCCTTCAGCTCCTCGGCGTGCAACTGGTGCAGAATCTCGTCGGGATAGACCACGGCGGTGCCGATCTTGCCGACCACGATGCCCGCCGCGACGTTCGCCAGTTGCGCGGCCTCGGACAGCTCGCCGCCGCCGGCCAGCGCTGCGGCCAGCACCGCCACCACGGTATCGCCTGCGCCGGACACATCGAACACCTCGCGCGCCGCGGCCGGCAAATGCACCACCTTGGCGTCTTTCGCGCCGGGCACCAGCAGCATGCCTTGTTCGCTCAACGTCACCAGCACGTTGGCGATGCCGCAAGTCTCGATCACCCGGCGCGCGGCGGCCTCGACCTCGGCGTTGCTGCCGACCGGCATGCTCGTGGCCGCGCCCAGTTCCTTGCGATTGGGCGTGACCACCGTGGCGCCACGATAGCGCGTGAAATCCTCGCCCTTCGGATCGACCACGATCAGGTGGCCCTTGGCGGCGGCGATGGCGCCCTTTATCACCGCCGGGCTCAGAACGCCCTTGCCGTAGTCCGACAGCACCAGTACGCCTTCCAGCTTGCCGATATGCGCCAGCAACGCGCGCTCGGCCTCTTGCGGCAACGGGGTGTCGGCCTCGCGGTCGGCGCGCAGCAATTGCTGGTTGCCGGCAAGGAAGCGTTCCTTGATCGTGGTGCGCCGGCTGGGCGCTATCACCAGCGACGGCTCGGCGCCCTGTTGCTCGGCCAATTGACTCATGACTTCGGCGCCCGCGGCGTCGTCGCCGATCGCGCCCACGAAGCGCGCCTGCGCGCCCAGCGCCGCCAAGTTGCGCACCACGTTGCCCGCGCCGCCCAGCATGGCCTGCTCGCGTTTCACGCGCAGCACGGGGATCGGCGCCTCGGGCGACACGCGCTCGACCGCGCCGTGGACGTAGCGGTCCAGCATCACGTCGCCGATGCACAGCACCTGCGCGCCGGAAAGCCGCGCGACGGTCGCGGCAAGGGCGGAACGCCCGGTCATGCGCCGGAAACCAGCCCCAGCTCGCGTTCCAGCGCGCCGCACAGCATCTGGCCCAGCATGATGTGCATTTCCTGGATGCGCGCCGTGACGGAAGACGGCACGCGGATCAGCGGATCGCACAGCGGCCCCATGTCGCCGCCGCTCATGCCCGTAAGCCCCGCGGCCGCCAGGCCCATCGCGCGCGCGGTCTTCAGGCCCTCCAGCACGTTGCGGCTCTTGCCCGAGGTCGAGATGCCGATGGCGACGTCGCCCTTGCGGCCCAGCGCGCGTATCTGGCGCGCGAACAGCTGCTCGAAGCCCATGTCGTTGCCGATGGCGGTCAGCGCCGAGCTGTCGGTTGTCAGAGCCAAGGCGGAAATCGGCGCGCGGTCCTTGACGTAGCGCACGGCCAGTTCCGTCGCCAGATGCTGCGCGTCGCCCGCGCTGCCGCCATTGCCGAAGAACAGTATCTTGCCGCCGGATTTGACGCTGTCGGCGCACACGCCGACCAAGCGCTTGAACGGCTCGCGCGTCTGGTCGCGGGTCGGCGCCAGCAACTTGATGTGCTGGTCGAATTCCTGGGCGAAGAACGCATCCAAGTCCATGCGCGCCGGCATTCTATCAACGCCCAGGCCCTAGGTGGAAAGAAACCGCGGCGCTTCCGCGCTTAAGACGGCCGCGGTCAGATGCCCGGAATAATAGGCCCCGGTATCGACCCCGATGCGGTTGGGCCGAAGCCCGGGTTCGGGCGCGATGCTATGGCCATGCACCACCACCAGGCCGTGATCGGCGGAGGAATCAAGGAACTCCTCGCGGATCCAGATCATGTCTTCCACACTCTGGCGGTCGACCGGCACGCCCGGCCGGATGCCGGCATGGACGAACAGATAGGGCGGGTCCCGGTGGCAGGGCTGCAACCCCTCCAGGAACGCGCGGTGCGCGGGCGGCAGGGCGCGGGCCAGCGCATCGCGTGCCGCCGCCATGGCGGAGGGGTCGTAGATGCGCCGGGGTGCCGCGACGCCGTAGCTGGCCATGGTCGCGGCCGCGCCGTTCATCATCCAGCCCGGCCCCCATTCCAGGGGATCGTCCAGGAAATCCCGCATCATGAAGTCGTGGTTGCCCATCAGGGCCAGGGTGGCGAAGCCCGGCAGATCGGGCGCCATCACCCGGTCGATAACGCCCCGGCTGTCAGGGCCGCGATCCACGTAATCGCCCAGATGCACCGCCAGGCGCCGCCCGGGCGGTGCTTTGGCGGCATCGAGGCGGATCAGACCGTAGAGCCGGTCCAGCAGATCCGATCTGCCATGTATGTCGCCGATAGCGTACAGCCTATCGCCAGGGTTCAGAGCCATGGTTCGTTTCTCTCTAAAAAATTCATATAAAACAATATGTTAAATTAATCTCTAGGCGCGTGCTTGCCAAGGATGCGTTGCAGCGTACGGCGATGCATACGCAAGCGCCGCGCGGTCTCGGAAACGTTGCGGTCGCATTGCTCGAACACCCGCTGGATATGCTCCCAACGTACGCGGTCGGCCGACATCGGGTCTTGCGGCGGCGGCGGCAGGTTGCCTTGGGTAGTCAGAAGCGCGGCCACGATGGCATCGGCATCCGCCGGTTTCGGCAGGTAATCCAAAGCTCCCGCTTTAACCGCAGCCACCGCCGTGGCGATATTGCCGTACCCCGTCAGCATCACCACACGTACATCCGTGCGCGCGGTACGCAAGGCTTCCACCACGTCCAGGCCGCTGCCATCGCCAAGGCGAAGATCCACAACGGCATAGGCCGGCGGGCTTTGCCGCGCGGCTTCCTTGCCGGCCTTCACGCTATCGGCCGTGGTGACGGAAAAGCCGCGCTGCGCCAATGCGCGCCCTAAGCGTTCGCGCAACGGCGGGTCGTCGTCCACTAGCAACAGCGTTCGCGCCGCGCCGTCGGCGATGGGTTGACCGGGTGCGTCATTCGTCATGGACTTCAATATCGGCACGCCGCCAGCGGATGGCAATCTCCGCTCCGCCACGCGGCGGGTTGGCGAATTTCAGCTCGGCGCCGCTGCGCTCCAGCAGCGTCTTGGCGATGAACACGCCCAGGCCCATATGCCCGCCGCCGCGCCGGTTGGTCAAATAGGGCTCGCCCAATTCCCCCAATATGTCCGGCGCGAATCCCGGCCCGTCATCGGCGATGGTGACCGACAGCTCCCGCGCGCTCCAGCGCGTCCACACATCCACGCGGCGATTGGCGAACTGCCGCGCGTTCTCCAGAAGATTGCCGAGCCCATGCAGCACCGCCGGTGCGCGCGCCAGGACCGGCTCGGTGCTGGAATCCAGAGCTTCGGCATGGAATTCCATGACGGCATCGCCCGCCGGCGCCGGCTCGGGCAAGGCGGCGCGAACCAGCGTCGATGCCGGCAGCCGCTCATAGGGCGCACCGCCGCTCTGCTCCGGACGCTCGGCCAGCCGTTCGAGAATCTCGCGGCAGCGGTCGCTTTGGCTCACCAGCAACGCTATGTCCTCGGCCAGCGGGCCGTCCTTGGGCGCGGCGCGCTTCAGCTCATGCGCCACCACGGCGATGGTCGAAAGCGGGCTGCCCAATTCGTGCGCCGCCGCCGCCGCCAGACCGCCGAGCGAGGAAAGCCGGTGCTCGCGCGCCAATGCCGCCTGGGCCGCCGCCAGCGCGTCCGACATGCGGCGCTGCGCATGCGCCAGGCTCCACGCGTAAAAGGCGATGAACAGCGTGGCCACGGACAGCGCCACCGCCGCGCCGATCTCATAGGTCAGCGGCAGCTCGAATTTTTCCGACCAGGGCAGGCGCAGATGGAATTTCGCCAGCATGGCGATCGACGCCAGCGCCAGGCCCGACAACAGCACCGTGCTGCGCCCGGACAGGGTGGCGGCGGCGATCGCCACCGGCGCCACCAGCAGGATAGCGAACGGGTTCTGCACTCCGCCGGTCAAGAACAGCAGCAGCGAGAGCTGCAAAATGTCGAACGCCAGATAGATGACGCCTTCGCGGTCGGACAGCCGCGCCTGGGCGGGGCGCGTGATCGCCATCGCCACGTTCGAGACGGCGGCGGCGAAAATGGTCAGCGACGCGAACGCCAGCGGCAGGTCGAACCCCAGGACCAGGTGCACGAACAGTACCGCGCCGGCCTGACCGATCACCGCGACCCAGCGGATCAGCACCAGCGTGCGCAACCGCAGCCGGCCCGAATCGGCCGGCAGCAGGCGAAGGGGCAGGGGCGGCTCGGTCATGGCGGAAAACTGCCCCCGCCCCGCCGCGCGCGCAAGCCACGACGGCCGGCGCGGCCTAGCATCACCGGTTGCGGCGGGGCATGATGCGCCGCCATGAGCGAAGCAATGCAATCCATGTGCGAAGCGTGCGTCCCATGAACGAAGCGCCTGTCATAGAGGTGGCGGGCCTGACCAAGCGGTTCGGCGACGTGCTGGCCGTGGACGGGATCGATTTCACCGTCGCGCGCGGCTCGGTCACGGCCCTGCTCGGCGGCAATGGCGCGGGCAAGACCACCACCATTTCCATGCTGCTGGGCCTGCTGCTGCCCACGGCCGGAACCATGCGCGTGCTGGGCGAGGACATGGTGCGGCACCGCTATCGCGTGCTGCCGCGCATGAATTTCACCAGCCCGTATCTGGACCTGCCGCACCGCCTGACGGTACGCGAGAACCTGTCGGTCTACGGGCATCTCTATGGATTGCCCGACGTGCGCGGGCGCGTCGGCCAGCTTGCGCGCGACCTGCAGCTCGGCGATTTCATCGACCGCGAAGCGGGCAAGCTTTCGGCCGGGCAGAAAACCCGCGTCGCCCTGGCCAAGGCGCTGCTCAACACGCCCGACCTGCTGCTGCTGGACGAGCCCACGGCCTCGCTCGATCCCGACACGGCCGACTGGGTGCGCGGCTATCTGGAGACTTTCCGCAAAGCCGCCGGCGCCTCGGTGCTGCTCGCTTCGCACAACATGGGCGAGGTCGAGCGGCTATGCGACCAGGTGCTGATGCTGCGCGCAGGCAAGATCGTCGATCGCGGCTCGCCCGCGGCCTTGATCCAGAAATACGGGCGGCGGAATTTGGAAGAAGTATTCCTGGACATCGCGCGCAAGCGCGGCATCGGCGCGCTGGACCAGGCGGCGCAATGACCGCGCACGCCGCGACGATGTGGACCCAGCCGGCGGTGCTGATGCTGCGACGCGTGCTGGCGATGCTCGTGCGCTATGCGCTGCTCTTGAAGAATTCCTGGACGCGCATCTTCGAGCTGATCTACTGGCCCAGCATCCAGATGGTGCTGTGGGGCTTCATCAGCGTGTTCCTGCGCCAGAACTCAAGCTGGGTGGCGCAGGCCGCGGGCGTGCTGATCGCCAGCGTGCTGCTGTGGGACGTGTTGTTCCGCGGCCAGCTGGGCGTATCAGTGTCGTTCATGGAAGAGATGTGGTCGCGCAACCTCGGTCATCTGTTCACCACGCCGCTCCGGCCGCTCGAGCTGGCGGTGGCGCTGATGGCGATGAGCCTGATCCGCACGCTGATCGGCACCATTCCGGCGGCGCTGCTGGCGATCCCCATGTACCAATTCTCGATCTTCACCCTGGGCCTGCCGCTGATCGCGTTCTTCGCCAATCTTCTGATATTCGGCTGGGCCTTGGGGTTGATGCTGTCGGGCCTGATCCTGCGCTTCGGGCAAAGCGCCGAAAGCCTGGCTTGGCTTGCGGTATTCCTGCTGGCGCCGGTCAGCGCGATCTACTATCCGGTCGAGATCCTGCCGGGCTGGCTGCAGGCCATCGCCTGGGCGCTGCCCTCGGCGCATGTGTTCGAGGGCATGCGCGCGGCGATGTTCGATCACGTCGTGCGGCTGGACCACCTGGCCTCGGCCGTGGCGCTGAACGCGGTCTATATGGTGCTGGGCGCGGCCGCGTTCCTGTTCGCGGTGCGCGTGGCGCGACAGCGCGGCCTGTTCCTGAACATGGGCGAATAAATCCGCGGAATGTCCTACGACCAGGAACCGGACTTCGAAAAGCCGAAAACCGGCGCGGGCAGGGCGCTGCGGCGCGCGGCGACGGGGTTCGCGATTCTTGTCGTCCTCGCGCTCGGCCTCTATTACCCGATCGGCATGCTGGCGGTTCACGTCATCGACGACGATCCCGATTTCTCGATCCCCCCGCCGTCGATCGGCTCCAGCCGCGCCGTGGCGATGGCCGCGGCGCTGGTCGAGCGCGAGGTCGACCGCCACCGCTGGGTCGCCAACGACCAGTTCTTCATGCCCGGCTGGATGCTCGACAACATGCCGAATTACCAGACTGGAATCGTGGCGGCGCTGGCGCGCCTCGCCGCCGTCCTGGGCGACCAGGTCGCGCGGCCGCGCGGCGGGCGGCCGGACGGCGATATCGACCGTGCCGCGGGCTTGCTGAAATATCCGGGCAATGTGTGGATCGTCGATCTGACCTCGGGTTTCGGCGCCACCGCCTCGTCCGAGGCGCAGTACCGCAGCGCCTACAAGGCGCTCATAGCCTATAACGAGCGCCTGGCGAACAAGCGCGCGACCTTCGAGCGCCGACCCGATGCGCTCGCCGCCGTGCTCGACGCCGTCGCCGGCGATATCGACACCTATGCCGCGCTGATCGAGCGCCAGATCGCCGAGTCCTCCGGCAACCTGCTCGATTTCACGGCCGACGATCTGTTCTATGCGGCGAAGGGCCGGCTCTACGCCTATTCGCTTGTGCTGCGCGAGCTCGGCCAGGATTTCGACCGCGTGCTGGCGGAGAAAAAGTCCGAGGCCGCGTGGAAGCGCATGGTCGCGACCCTCGGCGAAGCGGCCGGCTTGCATCCCCTTGTCGTCATCAACGGCGCGCCCGACAGCCTGCTGTTGCCAAGCCACCTGGCGGGACTCGGCTACGCGATCTTGCGCGCCCGCGCGCGCATCGCCGAAACGGCGGCGCTGTTGAAATGAAACAGCCCATACGGTGCCTTGATCCCGCCTCGCGGTATTGACGAGGCTAGCCTGATCTATGCCCAGTGTTTTGAGATTAGGAAAATCCAAGTCTTTTGAGAGATTTTCGCGATACTCCAGGGTTATCGGATTTATAGCGATACGGCATTTCAGCTTGGCAGGCCTTTCCGCGATTTTATGCGTCAACGCCAAGGCCATCCGGCCAAAGCGAATTTGGAAAGGAAAGACCATGATCCGTATCGCAACCCTATCCGCCGCGGCCCTGTTGGCGACCGCGATCGGCTCGGCGGCCTTCGCCGGGCAGTGCCCCGCCGACAAGATGGGCGTGGATGTCACCAAGCCGTCCACTATGGCGGCGAAGGACGTCACCGACAACGTGTTGTCGATGATCGACCTGTCCAAAGAAAAGGTCGGCATCGACCGCAAGTTCCGTCTGCGCCAGCTGGTGGTTCAGCCCGGCGGCGTGGTGCCATGGCACAGCCATGGCGACCGTCCGGCGATCATCTACATCATTTCGGGCGAGATCACCGAATTCGCCAGCAACTGCGCCGTGCCGATCGTGCACAAGGCCGGCGACGTGGCGCCCGAGACCAAGGCGACGTCCCATTGGTGGCAGAATATGGGCACGGTGCCGGCGGTGCTGCTGTCGGCCGACCTGCTGATGGACGAAAAAGACCACACGATGTAATCGCCGCTCCCCCGGCGATCCCACGGCGAGTGCGGCGCACCGGTTCCCCTCCGGCGTGCCGCGCCCCGATCTTTTTCTGCGTCAAGGAGGCGACGGCCATGACTAACGCGACCTATGCCGATGCGGCGTCCAGAATGCAGACAGGTCATGCGGCCGGCGCGACGTTGCGCGCGCTGGTGATCGGTTTGACCGCGTTTCTTACGGTTGTCGATCTGTTCGGCACCCAGGCGATCCTGCCGTCATTGACCGCCGCGTATGGCGTTACGCCCGCGGCGATGGGCACGGCGGTCAACGCCAGCACCATGGGTATGGCGGTGGCAGGCCTTGCGGTCGCCTTTTTCAGCCGCCGCATCGACCGGCGCATGGGCATCCTGTTGAGCCTGGCCTTGTTGTCGATTCCGACGGCCCTGTTGGCGGTGGCGCCAAATCTGACCGTTTTCACCATCCTGCGCGTGACGCAGGGCGTTTTCATGTCGTCGGCTTTCACGCTGACATTGGCGTATCTGGGCGAACAATGCAGCGCCAAAGACGCAGCCACCGCTTTCGCCGCCTATATCACCGGAAACGTCGCCAGCAATCTGATTGGCCGGCTTATGTCGGCGGGGTTTGCCGATCATTTCGGCCTGGCGTGGAACTTCTATCTGTTCGCGGGGTTGAACCTCGTAGGCGCGGTGCTGGTGTATTTCACCGTCGCCCGCACCGCGAAGCTGGCGCCGGGCGCAGCGTCGCCGGGCTCGCCGTTCAAGGTCTGGGCCGAGCATCTGCGGAACAAACCGTTGCGCGCAGCGTTCGCCATTGGCTTTTGCATTCTCTTCGCCTTCATCGGCACGTTCACCTACGTGAATTTCGTGCTGGTGCGTCCGCCGCTCAGCCTCGGCATGATGCAGGTGGGCTTCGTCTATTTTGTGTTTCTGCCCTCGATTTTCACAACACCGCTCGCCGGCCGCGCAGCCAACCGCTTCGGTACGCGCAAGACGTTTTGGGGATCGCTGGCCGTGGCGGGCCTGGGCCTGCCTCTGATGCTCGCCCCCGATCTCTATTCGATCATGGCGGGTCTCGTGCTGGTGGGCGTGGGGACGTTCTTCGCCCAGGCCACCGCCACCGGCTTCGTCGGCCGTGCCGCCACCGCCGACCGCGGTTCGGCCAGCGGCATATACCTTGCCTGCTATTTTTTCGGCGGGCTGGTCGGCAGCGCCGTGTTGGGCCTGCTGTTCGACCGCCTGGGCTGGGCGGCGTGCGTCGCCGGCATCGGCGTGTCCCTGGCCGCCGCCGCGCTGCTCGCGATCTTTTTGAAAAAACGCCCGCCCCAAAGCGCGCAGGCGCGCTAACACGCTGGCGTGGAAGGAAATGGCGATGCATGACCGTTACGACCGCGGCCTGAAGCGGCTGAAGGAAATCGACGAAGAGCAGGTGAGCCGCATCGTCGCCGGTTTGCGCGATGTCGCGCCCGATTTCGGCCGCTACCTGGTGGAATTCGCCTTCGGCGACATCTATTCGC
>JAHFPH010000009.1:37820-46006 GCA_023266845.1 Rhodospirillaceae bacterium | reverse complement strand
TCCACCCTTCCACTCGATCAGCCGTTCGGCGGCCGCGTGCATGTCCTCGGTCGAGCCGGCGAACGAGAAGCGCAGGAAACGGTGCCCGCGTTCGGGATCGAAATCCGTGCCAGGCGTCGCGGCCACGCCGGTTTCCTCGAGCATGCGGCGGCAGAATTCGTGGCTGTCGTCCGTCAGGTGGTCGATCTCGGCGTAGAGATAGAACGCCCCGTCCGACGGCGCGATACGCGTGAAGCCTGCGCGCGGCAGCATCTCCAGCAGCAGGGCGCGGTTTGCGGCGTAGCGCGCGACGTTCGCCTTGAGCTCGTCGTGGCAATCGAACGCCGCCACGGCGGCGTGCTGCGACAGGCTGGGCGGCGAGATGTAGAAATTCTGCGCCAGGCATTCGACCGGCCGCACCAGGTTCGGCGGCAGCACCACCCAGCCCAAACGCCAGCCGGTCATCGAGAAATACTTCGAGAAGCTGTTGACCACGATCGCCTGGTCGGTGAATTCCAGCGCGCTATGCGCTTTTTCGCCGTAGACGATGCCGTGATAAATCTCGTCGGATACCAGGCGCACGCCGCGCCGCGCGCATTCCGCGACCAAGGCGCCGAGCGCGCCCCGGTCCAGCATCGTGCCGGTGGGATTGGAGGGGCTGGCGACGATCAACCCGGCGAGTTTTTCCGAGTGGCTCGCCGCCAGCAGATCGGCGGTGGGCTGGAAGCGCGTGTTGGCGCCGACCGGCAGCAGCGCCGGCGTTACGCCCAGGGCTTCTAGGATGTTGCGATAGGCGGGATAGCCGGGTGCGGCCAGCGCCACGCGGTCGCCCGCGTCGAACGCCGCCAGGAACGCCAGCAGAAACGCGCCGGACGAACCGGTCGTCACCACCACGCGCGCCGGGTCGATAGCGACGCCGTACCACTCGCGGTAATGCCGCGCGATGCGCTGGCGCAGCGACGGAACGCCCAGCGCCTCGGTATAGCCCAGGCGCTCGCGGTCGAGCGCCAGCCGGGCCGCTTCGATCACGCCCTTGGGAGCGGGCGTCGAGGGCTGGCCGACTTCCAGATGGAACACGGCGCTGCCCTGGGCCGCGCGTTCGTTGGCCGCAGCCAAAACGTCCATGACGATGAAGGACGGCACATTGCCGCGCCTGGCGATTTTCAACGCCATGACAACCGTTTAATGGGGCAAAGGCCGCTCGCCAGCATGCCCCCGCGATCCTATAATCGCCGGGCCCGTCCTGATATGCCGCGGCCGGGCGGAAATCGGCGATAGGAACCAGGTCTTGCGCAAGGGCATTCGCGCCTTATCCGTGGCGGTGTCGACGTTCGTCGCGCTGAGCAGCGCGGCGTCGCCCGCGCTTGCGATCGGCATCATCCGCGACTCCGAGATCGAAAACAATATCCGCCTCTGGGCCACGCCGATATGGGAGGCGGCGGGACTGGTGCCGGACGAGGTGCGCATCATCCTGGTCAACGACCGGCGGCTGAATGCTTTCGTCGCGGGCGGGCAGAACCTGTTCCTGCATACCGGCCTGTTGATGCGCAGCGAAAACGTGATGCAGGTCGTGGGCGTGATCGCGCACGAGACCGGCCATATCGCGGGCGGACACCTGGCGCGGCTGCAGGATCAGCTGCGCACCGCGTCGATCACCTCGATCCTGGCGCTGGTGCTGGGCGTGGCCGCGGGCGTCGCGGCCAGAAGCGGCGAGGCGGTGGCGGCGGGCATGGGCGCGGGCCTGACCGTGGCCGAACGCAATTTCCTGTCCTATACCCGCACGCAAGAGGCTTCGGCCGATCAGGCCGGCGTCGGCTTCCTGGAGCAGAACGGGCTGTCGGTCCGGGGAATGCTCGAGTTCTTCGAGATATTGTCGAAGCTGGAATTGCAGGTCACCGCCAGCCAGGATCCCTATCTGCGCACGCATCCCCTGACCCAGGAGCGCATAGCGTTCGTGCGCAACTTCGTCGCCAACTCGAAATATTCCAACGCCATGCCGCCCCCGGAATGGGGGGTGCAGCACAAGCGCATGAAGGCCAAGCTGTTCGGCTTCATCGAGGCGCCCAGCCGCACGCTGACGACGTACAAAGAGGACGACCCGTCGGTCGAGGCGCGCTATGCCCGCGCGGTCGCTCTTTACCGCAAGCCGGACGTGCCCAAGGCGCTGGCCACGATCGACAGTCTGATCAAGGAGCAGCCGGACGACCCGTTCTTCCACGAGTTGAAGGGCCAGATCCTGTTCGAGAACGGCCACTCCGCCGAGGCGCTGCCGGAATACGAGCGCGCGGTGCGCCTGTTGCCGAAATCGGGCCTGATCCGCGTGGACCTGGCGCGCGCGCAGATCGAAATGAACCGGCCGGACATGGACCAGAAGGCGATCGCGCACCTGAACGAGGCGCTGCGCCAGGAAAGCGACAACGCCGTGGCGTGGCGCCAGCTCGCCATCGCCTATGGCCGCGGCGGCAACATGGGCATGGCCGCGTTGTCGCTGGGCGAGGAGGCGATGATCCAGGGCGACTTTCGCGTGGCGATCGGCCAGGGTCAGCGCGCCGAGCAGCTTTTGCCCGTGGGTTCGCCGCCGCATCTGCGCGCCCAGGACCTGCAGGCCAATGCGCGGCGCGAGCTGGCCAACCGGCGCAACAACTGAGCCCAAGCGAAAGGATTTGCTTTATGCGCGTTTTGGCGACTGTATGCCGGACGATGGCGGCGCTGGCGTTGGCGATGCCGCTTTTCATGCCCGCGCCGGCGGGCGCGCAGGCGCTGACGCCCGACCAGACGCGGCAAGTCGAGGATATCGTGCGCCGGGTGATCAAGGACAATCCGCGCCTGATCCTCGAAGCGGTCGAAGACATGCGCAAAGCCGAGGAAGCGGCCGGCAAGGCCAAGGCGCTGGCGACGCTGAAAGCGAAACGCGACCAGATCGCGCGCGATCCCAACGCGCCAGTCGGCGGCAACCCCCAGGGCGACGTGACGGTGGTCGAGTTCTTCGACTACCGCTGCCCCTATTGCAAGGCGGCGCATGAGCGCGTGACCGAGGCGGTGCGGAAGGACGGCAAGGTCAAGCTGCTGTACAAGGAATTTCCGATCCTGGGGCCGGAATCGGTGTTCGCCTCGCGCGCCGCGCTGGCCGCGGTGCGCCAGAGCAAGTACCTGGAATTCCACGACGCGCTGATGACCGCGAAGGACCGGATCACCGACGACCAGACGATCAAGATCGCCCAGCGCATCGGCCTTGACGTGGAGCGGCTGAAGAAAGACATGGCCGCGCCCGAGATCAGCCGGATGCTCGAGGCCAACGCCGACCTGGCCGAGGAGCTCGGCATCAACGGCACGCCCGCTTTCATTGTCGGCGATGCGCTGGCGCCCGGCGCGCTCGACGTGCCGACGCTGGAAAAAATGATCGCCGAGGCCAGGAAGGTGAAGTAGCGCCGTCTCAACCCGGCGGCAGCAGCTCTTCCACCGGCCTTTCCAGCTCGCGCGGGAATCGCGCCTTGACGGCAAGCGCCTCGGCCAGCTTCTCGCGGTAATCGGCGCGCGTGACCTCGATCGCGCCGAAACGTTTGAGGTGCTCGGTAACAAATTGCGTATCCAAGAGCACGAAGCCGCCCTGGCGCAGCCGCGCCACCAGATGCGCCAGCGCGATCTTGCTGGCGTCGGGCTCGCGGCTGAACATGCTCTCACCGAAGAACGCGCCGCCTAGGGCCACGCCGTAAAGCCCGCCGACCAGTTTTCCCTCGCGCCAGCACTCGACGCTGTGCGCGTGGCCCATGGCGTGGAGCGACAGATAGAGCCCGCGGATTTCTTGATTTATCCAGGTCTCGGGCCGCCGGTCGGTCGGCTCGCCGCAGCCGTCCAGCGTGGCGGGAAAGTCGCTGTCGACGCGCGCCGCGAACTTTCCCTGGCGCAGCACGCGACGCAAGCGTTTGGGCAGATGGAACCGGTCGAGCGGCAGCATGCCGCGGCTGTGCGGATCGACCCAGAACAGCGTGGGGTCGTCGCGGCTCTCGGCCATCGGGAACAGCCCGACCGAATAGGCGCGCAGCAAAATCTCAGGCGTGATTTTGTCGAGGCTCTTGGTCGCGGGGATCACCCACCTCCGGCGACGAAGCGCTCCAGCCAGTGGATATCGATGGCGCCGTCGATGAACGCCGGCGCGGCGACGATGTCGCGGTGCAGCGGCAGGGTGGTGTCGATGCCGCCGATCACGTATTCGCCCAGCGCCCGGCGCAGCCGCATCAGCGCCTCGTTGCGCGTGCGGCCGTGCACGACCAGCTTCGCGATCAGGCTGTCGTAATAGGGCGGCACGCGACAGCCGGAATAAAGGCCCGATTCCACGCGCACGCCCATCCCGCCGGGCGTGTGGTATTCCGTGATCTTGCCGGGAGCGGGCGTGAAGTTGCGCGGATGTTCGGCGTTGATGCGGCATTCGATCGCGTGGCCCGAGAACGCGATGTCGGATTGCGCGTAGCCAAGCGGCGCGCCGGCGGCCAGCCTGATCTGCTCGCGCACCAGGTCCACCCCCGTGATCATCTCGCTGACGGGATGCTCCACCTGCAGGCGCGTGTTCATCTCGATGAAGAAGAACTCGCCGTTCTGGTACAGGAACTCGAGGGTGCCGAGCGAGCGATAGCCGAGTTTGGCCATGGCCTCGACCGAGATTCGGCCCAGGTGCTCGCGCTCGGCGGCGTTCAGCGCCGGCGACGGCGCCTCCTCGACGACCTTCTGGTGGCGGCGTTGCGGCGTGCAGTCGCGCTCGCCGAAATGCACGACATGCCCGTGCCCGTCGCCCAGAATCTGCACCTCGATATGCCGGGGATGCTCGAGGAACCGTTCCAGATAGACGGTGGCGTCGCCGAACGCGCCATGCGCCTCGCGTTGCGCCAACGCCAGCGCGGCGCCGAGCTCGTTCTCGCCGTGCGCCGCCTTCATGCCGCGCCCGCCGCCGCCGGCCGAGGCCTTGATCAGCACCGGATAGCCGATCGCGCGCGCCTGGCGCTTGGCATCGGCTTCGTCCTTGACCGGCCCGTCGCCGCCCGGCACCGGCGGCAGGCCCAGCTCCTTGGCCGTCTTTTTGGCCGCGATCTTGTCGCCCATCAGCCTGATGTGCTCCGGCGAAGGGCCGATGAACACGCAGCCATGCTCGGCCGTCAGCTCCGCGAAGCGCGCGTTCTCGGCCAGGAACCCCACGCCGGGGTGGATGGCGTCGGCGCCCGTGATGGTCGCGGCCGAGATGACGGCGGGGATGTTGAGATAGCTTTCGGCGGCCGGCGGCGGGCCGATGCACACGCTTTCGTCGGCCAGGCGCACATGCATTGCGTCCTCGTCGGCGGTCGAATGCACCGCCACGGTGGCGATGCCCATCTCGCTGCAGGCGCGCAGGATGCGCAGCGCGATTTCTCCGCGGTTGGCGATCAGCACTTTTTCGAACATCGCGCGCCGCGCCCGCCCGTCAGCTGATGATCAGCAGCGGCTCGCCGAACTCCACCGGCTGGCGGTCGCGCACCAGGATGCGCGTGATGGTGCCCGCGCGCGGCGCGGGAATCGGGTTCATCACCTTCATCGCCTCGACGATCATCAGGGTCTGCCCGGCCTGCACCTTGTCGCCGACCGAAACGAAGGCCGGCGTGCTCGGCTCGGGCGACAGGTACACGATGCCGACCATGGGCGAGGAAACGGCGCCGGCCGGGGTGCCGTTG
Organism: Rhodospirillaceae bacterium; assembly: GCA_023266845.1. Classification (GTDB taxonomy): domain Bacteria; phylum Pseudomonadota; class Alphaproteobacteria; order JAEULC01; family JAEULC01; genus JAEULC01. Next base: position 40,331 of record JAHFPH010000009.1, on the reverse strand, counting down.
GCCTGGCCGTTGCCCGAAGCCGGCGCGGGAGAAGCGGCCGCGCCTTGCGAAACGGCACCGCCGTCGGACGCGGGCTCGGACCGGCGCACGCGCACGCGCTGTTCGCCGGACGAAACCTCCAGCTCCGCCAGGCCGGTCTCGTTCAGCAGCTCCGCCAGGCGGCGGATCAGATCGGGATCGACGTCGATCTTGGCCATGCGCCGCCCCTTACGCCGCTTTGGCCTTGATGATGCGCGCCAGCGCCTCGACCGCCAGCACGTAGCCATGCCCGCCCAGGCCGCAGATCACGCCGGTCGCGGCCCTGGAGATATAGGACATGTGGCGGAACTCTTCGCGCCGATGGATGTTCGACAGGTGCACTTCGATCACCGGCAGTTCGCTGAGCAACAGCGCGTCGAGGATCGCGATCGAGGTGTTGGTATAGCCGGCCGGATTGATGATGATGCCGTCCTGCGTGCCGCGCGCCTGCTGGATCCAGGTGACCAGGTCGCCCTCGTGGTTCGACTGGCGCACGTCGGTCAAAATTCCGAGCTCCGTGGCGCGCCGGGCGGCCGCGGTCATCAGATCCTGCAAACTGTCCTTGCCGTAGATCGAGGGCTCCCGCACGCCCAGCATGTTCAGGTTGGGGCCGTTCAGGATCAAAATCGATTTCGCTCGGCCGGATGCGGGTTGGGCAGGGGCCACGTCACGTCCCAAGGGCGATTGCAGGATCGGCAAAGGTATAGCACGGGGCTTGTGCAACGCAACCGCAATGAGCCGCTAACCCAGGCATATCAAGCGCTTGCGGCCAGGGATGGGGCGCCCCTCGCCACCCATGGGTGGCGGTCGCTAGACTTCGGGAAAGGATAGGGACCGCATGGCCGAAACCTCGACCACCAACCCGATGGGCACGGACGGGTTCGAGTTCGTCGAATACACCGCACCCGACACCAAGGCGCTGGGGCGGCTGTTCACCTCGCTCGGCTTTACCGCCGTGGCCAAGCACCGCTCCAAGGACGTGACGCTCTATCGCCAGGGCGACGTGAACTTCATCGTCAACGCCGAGCCCGACAGTTTCGCGCAAGGCTTCGCGCGCGTGCACGGGCCGTCGGTCTGCGCCATCGCGTTGCGCGTGGCCGACGCAGCCCAGGCGTACAAGCGCGCCTTGTCGCTCGGCGCCTGGGGGGTCGAGAACAAGGTCGGGCCGATGGAGCTCAACATCCCCGCGATCAAGGGCATCGGCGACAGCCTGATCTATCTGGTCGACCGCTACGGGCCGCGCGGCACGATCTACGACGTGGATTTCGTGCCGATCGCCGGCGCCGAACAGCGTCCGCGCGGCGTAGGCCTCGGCTATGTTGATCACCTGACGCACAACGTGCATCGCGGGCGGATGGACGAATGGGCCGATTTCTACACGCGCCTGTTCAATTTCCGCGAGATCAGGTATTTCGACATCGAGGGCAAGCTGACCGGCCTCAAGTCCAAGGCCATGACCAGCCCGTGCGGCAAAATCCGCATTCCGATCAACGAATCCTCGGACGACAAGTCGCAGATCCAGGAATACCTATCGGCCTATCACGGCGAGGGCATCCAGCACATCGCGCTGGGTGCGGACGAGATTTTCGCCGCCGTCGAAACGCTCAAGCGCGGCGGCGTCCAGTTCCAGGACGTGCCCGACACGTATTACGAGGCGCTGGACAAGCGTCTGCCGGGCCACGGCGAGGACGCGGCGCGCTTGATGCGCAACCGCATCCTGATCGACGGCGCGCCGACCGAGGGCGGCGGGTTGCTGCTGCAAATCTTCACATCAACGGTGATCGGGCCGATCTTCTTCGAGATCATCCAGCGGAAAGGGAACGAGGGGTTCGGCGAGGGCAACTTCAAGGCGCTGTTCGAATCGATCGAACTCGACCAGATCAAGCGCGGCGTGCTGAAAGCCGACGCGCGCTGATGGCCGAACCGCAGGGCATCGAGCGGTTCTCGCTTAAAGGCCGCGTCGTGCTGATCACCGGCGCGCGCGGGGGCCTGGGCCTGGAGATGGCGCGCGGCATGGCGGCGGCCGGTGCTGTGGTCGGCATCAACGGGCGCGACGAGAAGAAGGTGCGCGCGGCGGCCGGGAAAATCCCCAACGCCTTTGCCGCCGCCTTCGACATCACCGACCACAAGGCCGCCGCCCGGGCGATCGGCGCGATCGTCGCCAAGCACGGGCGCTTGGACTGCCTGGTCAACAACGCCGCCTTGCGCGACCGCAGGCCGTTGCAAGACATCGCGGCCGCCGATTTCGCCCGGCTGCTCGAAACCAACCTGACGGCGGCGTACGAGGTCTCGCGCATCGCCGCGCGACACATGGAAAAGAGCGGGGGCGGGCGGCTGGTGTTCGTCACCTCGATGGTCGGCCCGCAATCCTTCAACGGCGATCCGGCATATGTGGCGTCGAAGGGCGGGCTGACGGCGCTGATGCGCGCGCTCGCGGTCGAGCTCGGTCCCAAGGGCATCACCGCCAACGCCATCGCGCCCGGATTCTTTCTG
>JAHFPH010000009.1:5282-37810 GCA_023266845.1 Rhodospirillaceae bacterium | reverse complement strand
CGGCGTTTCTTCGCCTTGCCCGCCGTTGCTGATATCAAGCGCCGCGTCCCGTTGCGGCGCTGGGGCCGGCCGGACGAGCTGGTGGGCGCGGCGATCTTCCTTGCGTCGGACGCCGCGTCCTACATCAACGGCCACGTGCTGATGGTGGACGCCGGGCTGTCGGTCGCGCTCTAAGCCCCTTCCAGCACCAGAAGCGCGTCGCGCGCGAAGCTGACTGCGACCTTCTGCCCGCGCTCGGGCGGCGGGGCGCTGGGCTTGTTGAAGGTGTCGAGCGAGATCGTGTTGTCCTTGAAGCGCACGCGGATGCGCACGACCGAGCCCAGGAAATGCACTTCGTCGACCGTGCCGTTCATGCGGTTGGCGCCGGCCGCGCCCGCGCCGCCAGCCCCGCCGATCTCGAGATGCGCCACTTCGGGACGCAGCGCCACGCTGCGTTCCTCGCCTGCTTTCGCGCCGGCCAGGCCCTTGGCGACCACGATGCCCTGGCCGTCGATCTCCATCTTGCCCGCGGCGGGATCGGTCACCTTGCCTTTCAGCACGTTGAGCGTGCCGACGAACGAGGCGACGAACCGCGTGCGCGGGTAGTTGTAGATTTCGAACGGCGCGCCGATCTGCTCCACGCGTCCCTCGTTCATCACGCAGATGCGGTCGCTGATCGACAGCGCTTCTTCCTGGTCGTGCGTGACGTAGATCGTGGTGATGCCGAGCTCGCGCTGGATGGCGCGGATTTCGGTGCGCAGCGACACGCGGATCTTGGCGTCGAGCGCCGATAGCGGCTCGTCCAGCAGCAGCACCTGCGGCTTGATCGCGAGCGCCCGGGCCAGCGCCACGCGCTGCTGCTGCCCGCCCGAGAGCTGATAGGGATAGCGCTGGCTGACCTTGGGCAGCTTGATCAAGTTCAACATCTCGTCCACGCGCTTGGCGATCTCCGCCGCCGGGCGCTTGGCGACCCTAAGGCCGAAGCCCACGTTGTCGGCGATGGTCATGTTGGGAAACAGCGCGTAGGACTGGAACACCATGCCGATATTGCGCTGGTTCGGGCGCTTGTCGGTCACGTCTTTTCCGTCGATGCGGATGGCGCCGGTGGTGGGCTGCTCGAAGCCCGCGACCATGCGCAGCGTGGTGGTCTTGCCGCAGCCCGAAGGGCCCAGGAACGAGACGAACTCGCCTTTCTCGACCGCCAGCTCGAATTTTTCGACCACGGTCAGGGGCCCGAACGACTTGTGCAGCTTGTCGATTTCCAGGAATGCCATGTCCGCTGTCCGTTCCTAGCGCGTGTTCGCCGCGGTGCTGCGCGCGCGGCCGAACAGGTTGATGAGCCCCATGCAGGCCCAGGTGACGATGAAGGCGATGATCGCCAGCGCCGCTGGCTCGTAGGCGCGGTTGGCGCCGATCAATTGCAGATAGGGGCCGAATGCCGGCCGGTCGAGCAGCGCCGCCATGGTGAACTCGCCGATCACGATGGCGAAGGTCAGGAACGCGCCGCTGAGCACGGCGACGCGCACGTTCGGGAAGATCACCTTGAACAGGATCGTGGGCCAGTTCGCGCCCAGGCTTTCGGCCGCTTCGGTCAGCGTGCGCACGTCGATCGCGCGCAAGCCGTTGTCGACCGCCCGGTACATATAGGGCAGGGCCAGCGTCACATAGCTGAAGGTCAGCAGCAGGTCGGTCGAGCGCTCGTTCGAGGTGAAGGGGATGAGCGAGGAGCTGTTGTAGATGCGCAAGTACCCGAACACGAGCACGATGGCCGGGATCACCAGCGGCAACAGCGTGATGAACTCGACCACGGGCCTGAGTTTCGGCAGGCGCAATTGGATCCAATAGGCGGTCGGCACCACCAGCAGCACGCCCACCACGATGCTCGCCAGCGCAAGGGCGGTGGAATAGAGGAACGTGGCCTGGAAACGCGGATCGGCCAGCACGACCAAATAGGCGTCGAAGCTGTATTCGCCGCGCCGCATGCGCAGCGAGAATTCGAACGTGCCGATCAGCGGCACGATGAAATAGATCGCGCCGATCACGATCGCGATCCAGGGGCCGACGGTCGCGCGCTTCATCGCAGCCACCGATCGCTGCGCGCGCGCAGCCAGATATAGGCGGCGTTGGACGCGGCGGTGATCAGGATCATGCCCAGCGCCAGCGCATAGCCCAAATTCTGGTCGTGCAGCACGTCGCCGCGGATCTGCGCGAACAACAGGATGGTCACGATGTTGAGCGAGCTGCCGGTCAGCGCGAAGGCCGTGGCGACGGCGCCGAACGCGTTGGCGAACAAAAGGATCGTGGTGCCGAGCAGGCTCGGCCACAGCACGGGCAGGGCGACATAGCGCCAGTATTCCCAGGTGGTGGCGCCCAGGATCGCCGCGGCCTCGCGCCATTCGCGCTTCAAGCCGTCGATCGCCGGCGCCATGATCAGCACCATCAGCGGAATCTGGAAATAGAGATAGGTGATCGCCAGGCCCGAGAAGCTAAGCAGGTTGAATCCCACGCTGTAGATGTTGAAGTCGAGATACTTGACCAGCAGCGCCGTCACCAGGCCGGTGCGGCCCAGCGTGGCGAGGAACGCGAAGGCCAGCGGCACGCCGGCGAAGTTCGACGCCACGCCGGAAAAGGTCATCAGCGTCGGCCGCATCCAGCCGGGCACGTTGCCCGCGATCACCGCATAGGCGAGGAAAAAACCGATCAGAGCACCGCCGATGGCCGAGGCCAGGCTCACCTCGACGCTGATCCAGTACGCCGCGAGGATCGAGGGCTGGAACAGGTTCTTCAGGTTGACAAGCGTGAAATACCCGTCCTGGTCCTGGAACGCGCCGACCATCAGATAGGCGGTCGGCAGGATCAGGAACATCAGCGCGAAGATGAAAAACGGCGCGACGCCGAGCCACGCCCAGGAGAATCGGGGCGCGGAGCGGGCGGGAACGGTGCTTGCCGTCATGGCTCAGGCGCCGCGCTAAAAAAGCCGCGCCGGCGACATGCCCAAGGGCACGCGCACCGGCGCGGCTCTTCTTAAAGCGGGTCGCCGCTTACTTCACGTTGGCGCCGACCACCGTATCCCACTGCTTGGTGATGACTTCCTTCGCCGCCGCCTGCTGGTCAAGCGTCGGGAACACGGCCTTTTCATACGCCGCGGCCGGGGGCAGCTTGGCCAATAGATCGGCCGGCACCTTGCCCTTCTTCACCAGGTCGTTGAAGCGGATCGGATGGCAATAGCCTTTGAGCCACGCGATCTGGCCCTCGTCGGAGTACAGGTGCTCCATCCACAGCTTCGCGGCGTTGGGATGCGGCGCGAAGGCGCTGATCGCCTGCACGTACACGCCCGCCACGATGCCCGATTTCGGCACCACCACTTCCACCTTCGGGTTGCCCTTCAGCGTGTCGCGGTCGCCCAGACCGAGGTAGTCCCAGCGGATGATGATGGGCGTGGCGCCTTGGGCGAACGTGCCGGCCTTGCCGATCACCGGCACGAAGTTGCCGGCCTTGTTGAGCGCGGCGAAGAACTTCAGGCCCTCTTCGCCGGCCTTCGCGACGTCGCCCTTGGCGGCCGACAGGCCGGAGGCGAATACGCCCTGGATCGCCTGCGACGATGCGCGCGGATCGCCGGCCAGCGCGATCGAGTTCTTGTAGTCGGGGCCCAGCAGGTCTGACCAGTCCTGCGGGATCTTCTTCACCAGGTCGGCGTTGATCTGGAAGGTCAGCACGCCGTAATAGTCGCCGTACCAGTATCCTTCGGCATCCTTGACTTCGTTCGGGATCGTGTCCCAGGCGGCGACCTTGTGCGGCGCCAGCAATCCGTCTTTCTTGGCCGACGGTCCGAACGACAGGCCCACGTCGATCACGTCGGGCGCCTGCGGGCCCTTGTTGCCCTTGTTGGCCTTGATCGCCTCGATTTCGTCGCCCGAGCCCGCGTCGGGGTTCAACTCGTTGACCTTGAGGCCGTATTTCGCCTTGTAGCTGTCGATCAGCGCGCCATAGCCGCACCAGTCCCGTGGCACGGCGATGATCGTCAACTGGCCTTCGGCCTTGGCGTCGGCCATCAGCTTGTCCATCGACTGGCCCTGGGCCAGGCCGACCGGCGCCAGCAGCGCGATCGCCGTGGCCGGAACCAGGCTCGTCCAAAACGGTTTCATTCGTTCGCTCCCCTTGTTTGAATCCCGCTCGGCAGGATTGCACGAAAGTATTATCCCCCGATGACAGGCGACTACTCTCCCGCCGCTGTCATAAATCTGTCAAGGAGAGACAGGGTGCATGGCGCAGGTCGGGCCGGGCATCACGGCGATTTGACGGGCCCGCACGCGCACCCCTAGAAACGGCGGATAGGCATGACCCGGGCCATCGATCATCTGGTGCTGTGCGTGCGCGACCTTGACGCCGCGCGGGCGTTCTATGTGCGTCTCGGCTTCACGACCACGCCGCGCGCGGTGCATCCCTGGGGCACGGCGAATTTTCTGGCGCAAATGCAGGGCAATTTCCTGGAGATGCTGACGGTGGCGGATCGGGCGCGGATTCCGCCGGCGCGGGCGGGCGGGTTCGGCTTCGGACGGTTCAACGCCGATTTCCTCGCCAAGCGCGAAGGCTTTTCCATGCTGGTGCTGCAAAGCCGCGACGCGCGCGCCGACCAGAAGGCCTTCGCCAAGGCGGGCTTGGACACCTATCCGCCGTTCGACTTCGAGCGCCAGGCGACCTTGCCCGACGGCAGCAAGGCGCAGGTCGCATTTTCGCTCGCCTTCGTAACGCATCCCGGGATGCAAGAGGCCGCGTTCTTCACCTGCCAGCAGCACGCGCCGCAGTACTTCTGGAAGCCGGAGTACCAAAAACACGCAAATGGCGCGGTGCGCGTGACCGAGGTCGTGATGCGCGCGACCGATCCCGCCGCTTTCGCCGATTTCTTCGCGCGCCTGCAAGGACCGGACGCGGTGACGAAGGGACGGGGATCGCTTGAGGTGCGCGCCGGCGCGGGCAAGATAACGGTTCTAGATGCAGCGGGTGCCGCGCGGCGCTATCCCGGCATGGAATTCGGCGGCGACGCCGCCGGCCCGGTTTTCATCGGCTACCGCGTCGCCGTGGCCGATCCGGGCGTGGTAGAAAATCTGCTTAAGAAGAACGGCGTATCGGCACTGGCGCACAACGGCGCGCCGGTCGTCGCTCCCAACGACGCATTCGGCGCGGCGGTCGAATTCGCCGCCGCCTGAAGGAAGGATTCATGGCCAAGATGATCCTGCACGGTAATTTCCGCTCCTCGGCCGCGTATCGCGTGCGCATCGCGATGAACCTGAAGGGGCTGGAATACGACCAGGTGTCGATCCATTTGCGCAACGGCGTGCAGTTCTCCGAGGCGTTCGCGAAGCTGAACCCCGCGCATCTCGTGCCGGCGCTGGAAGACGGGCCCAACGTGCTGCGCCAGTCGCTCGCGATCATCGAATACCTGGACGAAACTAGCCCCAGCCCGCCGCTCTTGCCGAAAGACCCGGCGGGCCGGGCGCGTGTGCGGGCGCTGGCCCAGGACGTGGCCTGCGACATCCATCCGATCGACAACCTGCGCATCCTCGTCTATCTCGAAAAGCAGCTCGGCCACGACCAGAAGGCGCGCGACCAATGGTACGCGCATTGGATCAGGCTGGGCTTCGATTGCATCGAGAAAGTGCTGGCGGGCGGCAAGGCGACGGGCAAGTTCTGCCACGGCGACACGCCGGGCCTGGCCGATATCTGCCTGGTGCCGCAGATCGCCAACGCCGCGCGCGTCAAACTGGATATGACGCCCTATCCGACCATCGGCCGCATCCACGCGGAATGCCAGAAGCTGCCGGCGTTCCAGAAAGCCCTACCGCAAAACCAGCCCGACGCGGAGAAGTAGCCCTTACTTCCCCGTCACCTGCTTGCGCGCCACCGGCAGCAGGGAGTCCATCTCGGCGCGGATGCGGTGGGCGGTCACGCCGACGCCCTTGGCGGCCAGGTCGTTCAGCACCTTCTGCACCACGTCGTCGTCGCCCGGCTTTTCCATATCGGCCATCACGACGGTCTTGGCGTAATCCTCGGCCGCAGCGCCCGCGAGGCCCAGTTGTTTCGCCGCCCACAGGCCCAACAGCTTGTTGCGCCGCGCGTTGACCTTGAAGGCGGTTTCCAGGTCGTGCTTGAACTTGGTCTCGAAGCCCTTTTCGCGTTCGTCGAAGTTCGACATCGCGCCGCCCGTCCCTCTGCTGTTTGCCGGCCCGACGCTACTATATGAAGAAACCGGGAAGAAGCGAAAATACGCCGCATGTGCACCCTGGTGATCCTGAGACGCCCCGGCCATGCCTGGCCGCTGATAGTGGCCGCCAACCGCGACGAGATGGCGAGCCGCCCGTGGACCGCGCCGGGCCGGCACTGGCCCGACCGACCGGGAATCGTGGCGGGGCGCGACGATCTTGCCGGCGGATCGTGGCAGGGCATCAACAAGCACGGCGTGGTGGCGGCGATGCTGAACCGCCAGGGCACGCTGGGCCCGGCCGAGGGCAAGCGCAGCCGGGGCGAGCTGGTGCTGCTGGCGCTGGACCAATCCGACGCCGCCGACGCGGCCGAGGTGATGGCGGAGCTCGAACCCCGCAGCTACCGCTCCTTCAACATGGTGGTGGCCGACCGCGACGACGCGTTCTTCGTCGCGCACCGCGACGAGAAGCGCGCGGTGGCGGTGACGCGGCTGCCCGAAAGTCTTACCATGCTGACCGCGCGCGAGCCCGACGATGCGTCCTCGCCGCGCATCGCGCATTACCGCGCCAGATTCCTTAAGGCCGCGCCGCCCGATCCGGAGAAGGGCGATTTCGCCGCCTGGGAATCGCTGCTGGCTTCGACCGAGCGTGGCGCGGCCGCCGGACCCGAGGGCGCGATGTGCTTTTCCCTGCCCAGCGGCTTCGGCACGGTCTGCGGCTCGCTGATCGCCCTGCCTGGTGCGGGCAATGGGCTCGCCAAAGGCCCGGGCAGGAAGCCCGTGTTCCGATTCGCCGCCGGGCCGCCCGACCGCACCGAATTCAAGCCGGTGGCGTTGCGCTGAACCGGCCCTGCCGCGCGGCTCCAGGACTGTCCCCAGCGCGGATTTGTGCCGAGGCCCGGCAGTTGCTATAGAAACATTCCAACCCACCGACGCGGGAGTTCCCCGCCATGGCTCGGCGCAGACGCATCTACGAGGGCAAGGCGAAGGTCATGTACGAAGGGCCCGAACCGGGCACGCTCGTGCAGTACTTCAAGGACGACGCCACCGCCTTCAACAACCAGAAGAAGGGCACGATCACCGGCAAGGGCGTGCTGAACAACCGCATCTCGGAATACCTGATGCTGCGCCTGGCCGAGATCGGTATTCCCACGCATTTCGTCCGCCGCTTGAACATGCGCGAGCAGCTCGTGCGCCAGGTCGAGATCATCCCGGTCGAGGTGGTGGTGCGCAACATCGTGGCCGGGTCGCTGGCCAAGCGCTTCGGCATGGAAGAGGGCCAGGCGCTGCCGCGCTCGATCATCGAGTACTATTACAAGAAGGACGAGCTGGGCGACCCGATGATCTCGGAAGAGCACATCACCGCCTTCGGCTGGGCCACGCCGCAAGACCTCGACGACATCCTCAACCTCAGCCTGCGCATCAACGATTTCTTGCTCGGCCTGTTCCTGGGCGTGGGGTTGAAGCTGGTCGATTTCAAATTGGAATTCGGCCGGCTTTGGGAAAACGAGGAGATGCGCATCGTGCTGGCCGACGAGATCAGCCCCGACAATTGCCGGCTGTGGGACGCCAAGACCAACGAGAAGATGGACAAGGACCGCTTCCGCCGCGACTTGGGCAACGTGGCCGAGGCGTACCAAGAGGTGGCGCGGCGGCTCGGCATCCTGCCCGAGGGCCTGCCCGAAGCCGGGCCCGGCGACGCGACCGGCCCGAAGACGATGCAATAAGCGACATGAAGGCGCGCTCAACGGAATGAAGGCGAAAGTCCACGTCACGCTGAAAAACGGCGTGCTCGACCCCCAGGGCAAGGCGATCGGCAACGCGCTCACGGGCCTCGGCTTTGCCGGCGTGTCGGGCGTGCGCCAGGGCAAGTACATCGAGATCGAGCTGGACGAGCGCGACGCGGCCAAGGCGCGCGCGACGGTCGAGAAGATGTGCAAGACGCTGCTCGCCAACACGGTGATCGAGAACTACCGGATCGATCTGGACGCATGAAGTTGCCCTCACCCGTCCGCCTTCGCCCATTCGACAAGCTCAGGGCTGCGGCGGACTCCCTCTCCCACTTGCGGCGGGAGAGGGGCTTTCGGAAACCCCTCGCCCGCGACAGCGGGAGAGGGAGGGGCCCAGCGCCAAGCTATGGGAGGGTGAGGGCAGTGTTCGCACTCCACCGAGCTATGGGGTCTCGCGCATGAAATCCGCGATCGTCGTCTTTCCCGGCACCAACCGCGAGCGCGACATGGCGCTGGCGCTGAGGCGCGCCACCGGCCGCGACCCGGCCATCGTCTGGCACAGCGGTGAGGCGCTGCCCAAGGTCGACCTGATCGTGCTGCCCGGCGGCTTCGCGCATGGCGACTATCTGCGCTGCGGAGCGATGGCCGCGCATTCGCCGATCATGGCCGAGGTGAAAAAGCGCGCCGACCGGGGCGTGACGGTCCTGGCGGTGTGCAACGGCTTCCAGGCGGCGTGCGAGGCGGGGATGCTGCCCGGGGTGCTGATGCCCAACGTCTGCCTGCAATTCGTCTGCCGCGACGTGCATCTGCGAGTCGAGCGCAGCGTGCGCCCGTTCACCGGGCGCTACAACGCCGGCACGGTGATCCGCGTGCCGGTCGCGCATCACGACGGCAATTATTACGCCGACAAGGAAACGCTGGATCGCCTGGAAGGCGAGGGCCGCGTGATCTTCCGCTATTCCGCGCCGGACGGCACGCTCGGCGACGCGCACAACCCCAACGGCTCGGCGCGGCATATCGCCGGCGTCGTCAACGCCAAGGGCAATGTGTTGGGCATGATGCCGCATCCCGAGGACCTGGTGGACCCGGTGATGGGCGGCACCGACGGCCTCGGCCTGTTCCAGGGCCTGGCGGAGTCGCTGGCGGCATGACCGCGTCCGCGAAGTCGAAAACTCCCACGCACGGCAGGAACGAACCCACGATCACGCCCGAGATCGTGCGCGAGCACGGCCTCAAACCCGAGGAATACGATCGCGTGGTCCAGTTCATGGGCCGCGAGCCAACCATGGTCGAGCTCGGCATCGTCTCGGTCATGTGGTCCGAGCATTGCTCGTACAAATCCTCGCGAAGGTGGCTGAAGACCCTGCCGACCTCGGGCAAGGTGGTGATCCAGGGGCCGGGCGAGAACGCCGGTGTGATCGATATCGGCGGCGGCCTGGCCGCCGTGTTCAAGATGGAAAGCCACAACCACCCCTCGTTCATCGAGCCGTACCAGGGCGCTGCGACGGGCGTGGGCGGCATCATGCGCGACGTGTTCACGATGGGCGCGCGGCCGGTGGCCAACCTCAACGCGTTGCGCTTCGGCGACCCCAAACACCCCAAGACGCGGCATTTGGTCGGCGGCGTGGTCGCGGGCATCGGCGGCTACGGCAATTGCATGGGCGTGCCGACCGTGGCTGGAGAATGCAATTTTCACGCGGCGTACAGCGGCAACATCCTGGTCAACGCCATGACCGTGGGCATCGCATCCAAGGACCGGATTTTCTATTCGGCCGCGGCGGGCGTGGGCAACCAGGTGGTCTATGTCGGCGCCAAGACCGGGCGCGACGGCATCCACGGCGCAACGATGGCTTCCGCGGAATTTTCCGACGACAGCGAGGCCAAGCGTCCGACCGTGCAGGTGGGCGATCCGTTCACCGAAAAGCTGCTGCTGGAAGCTTGCCTGGAACTGATGGCGACCGACGCCATCGTCGCGATCCAGGACATGGGCGCGGCGGGACTGACCTGCTCGTCGGTGGAAATGGCCGACAAGGGGGGCTTGGGCGTCGAGCTCGACCTCGACAAGGTGCCGGTGCGCGAAACGCACATGACGCCTTACGAGATCATGCTGTCGGAAAGCCAGGAGCGCATGCTCATGGTTTTGAAGCCCGGCCGCGAGGACATGGCGCGGAAAGTGTTCCAGAAATACGAGCTGGATTTCGCCGTGGTCGGGCATCTGACGACGACCGGGCGCCTGATCTTGAAACAGGGCGGCAAGGTCGTCGGCGACATGCCGGTGAAGCCGCTGGTCGAGCAGGCGCCGCTCTACGACCGTCCGTTCGTCGAGACGAAAGCGCCGGCGGTCATCGACACGAAAACGCTCCAGGTGCCGTCCGACATCCTAGGCTCGCTGAAACGGTTGCTGGGCTCGCCCGATCTGTGCAGCAAGCGCTGGATCTGGGAGCAGTACGATCATCTGGTGCGTGGAGATACAGTAATCCGCCCGGGCGGCGACGCGGCGGTGGTGCGCCTGGGCGATGGGCCCAAGGGCCTCGCGGTTACGTCGGACTGCACGCCGCGTTACTGCCAGGCGCATCCGAAAACCGGTGGCGCGCAGGCCGTGGCCGAGGCATGGCGGAATCTCACGTCGGTCGGCGCCGATCCGCTGGCCGTCACCGACAATCTCAATTTCGGCAATCCCGAAAAGCCCGCGATAATGGGTCAGATCGTGGGCTGCATCCAGGGCATGGGCGAGGCGTGCAGGGCGCTCGACTTCCCGGTCGTCTCCGGCAACGTGTCGCTTTACAACGAGACCAACGGCGAGGCGATCCTGCCCACGCCCGTGATCGGCGCGGTCGGCCTCGTGCCCGATATCGCGCGTTGCGTGACCATCGCGCCGAAGCGCGCCGGCGAGACTCTGATCTTGATCGGCGTAACCCAGGGCTGGATCGGCGCGTCGGTTTATCTGCGCGAGATACTGGGCCGGGAAGAGGGCGCGCCGCCGCCGGTCGATCTGGCCGCCGAGAAGCGCAACGGCGATTTCGTGCGGACTGCGATCCGCGCCGGCCGCGTCTCGGCCTGCCACGATCTCAGCGATGGCGGGCTGCTGGTCGCGGCGGCCGAAATGGCGCTGGCGGCCAATCTGGGTCTCAACCTAGACCCGGCCCAAGCGGGCCTGCCGGAATTCGCCTGGTGGTTCGGCGAGGATCAGGCGCGCTATCTGGTCAGCACGTCCGATCCCGGCGCTTTGATTAAAGAAGCGGCGAAATCGGGCATATCCGCAAAGGGGTTAGGGACATTTACCGCGGCGTCCGCGTTGACACTTCAGGGCGCGCAGTCCATATCCTTGGACGAATTGCGGCGCGCTCACGAGGGCTGGCTACCCGCCTATATGAGCGCGCCCGTAGCCAAGGGTTGAGGACCGAGGATCGAGACGGGCGATGCCGATGAACGCCGGCGATATCGAGCGGCTGATCCGCGAAAGTCTGCCCGACGCCAAGGTCAGGATCGAGGACCTGCGCGGCGACGGCGACCATTACGCGGCGCATGTCGTCTCGGCCTCGTTCAAGGGCAAGACGCGGGTGCAGCAGCACCAGATGGTGTACCAGGCGCTGAAAGGCCGGATGGGCGGCGAGCTGCACGCGCTCGCGCTGCAAACCTCGGCGCCGGACTGAAAACGGGTGAGGGCGCTTGAAGGAAACGGGCGCCGTTCAAGGAGAGTGAAATGAGCAATCCGATCCACGACCGCATCAAGCAGGACATCACCGAGAATGAGGTGGTGCTGTACATGAAGGGCACCCCGGTGTTTCCGCAATGCGGTTTTTCCGCCGCCATTGTCGGCGTGCTGACCAATCTCGGCGTCAAGTTCAAGGGCATCAACATCCTCGATGACGCCGAGCTGCGTCAGGGCATCAAGGAATTCTCGAGCTGGCCGACCATCCCGCAGCTCTACGTCAAGGGCGAGTTCGTCGGCGGCTGCGACATCGTGCGCGAGATGCACCAGACCGGCGAATTGGCCGAGCTGCTGCAGACCCGCGGCGTCAGCGTCAAGCCGGCGGCCTGAACTCTTCTCTGCGCGCAGGCGGCCTCATCCTTCGACAGGCTCAGGATGAGGCCGAAATAAAAGCCCTCATGCTGAGCTTGTCGAAGTATGAGGGCTTCGTTTCTCAATCCCTTTGCGCGTGCCAGCGCCGGATCAGCACGATCGCGACGATCACGACGGCGACCAACGCCCACAGGCTGATCTGTGTCTGCGGCTCGTCCCAGCGCAGCTCGTCGAAAATCCACCCCAGCAGCTCCTTGCCGCCCCAGCCGATGCCGATGACGGACAGCGCCCAGGGTATCGCCGAGCCGATATTCGCGATCCAGAAAGTGCGCGCGGGCATCTCCATCATGCCGGCGGCCAGCGGAATGACCGCGCGGATCGGCCCGAAGAACCGGCCGAGGAACACGCTCATCCCGCCGTATCTGTTGAAAAAGGCGTGGCCGCGGTCCAGCCATTCGGGATGGCGGGTGAACGGCCAGCTTTTCGGCACCACGTGCTTGAAGCGCAGGCCGATCCAGTACGACACCGCGTCGCCCATCGCAGCACCCGCGGCGGCGGTGACCGCCAGCGGCAGGAAGGACAACGTGCCAGTGCCGACCAGGGCGCCGGCCGCCACCATGAATGCCCAGCCCGGCAACAGCAGGCTGATGAAGGCGAACGACTCGCCGAAGCACATCGCCGCCACAACGGCATAGGCGATCAGCGCGTTGCCTTTGATCAGTTCCAGCGCCGTGTCGAGCATCGTCCGTCCCAGCCTGCCGCCGCCTCGATGTAGATAACACGTCCGCCGGAATTTTTGCGGAACTCCTTGCCCCCCTTCACAAATCCGGCCCGGCGGGGCATTGTTCGAGGAACGGGCCGCCCAGCGAGCAGCGATGGGCTTAGGTCCAATCCAGGGGGAGCCGCAGCCGCATGAAACTCGCTGTTCCGAAGGAGCGCCGCCCCGGCGAGGCGCGCGTCGCCGCGTCGCCCGATTCCGTGAAAAAACTGTCGGCCCTGGGCTTCGAGGTGACGGTCGAATCCGGCGCCGGCGCGGGCGCATCGATCCCCGACCAGGCCTATCAAGATGCCGGGGCGAAAATCGCGCCGGACGCGGCCGCTGCCGTCGCCGGCGCCGACGTGGTGCTGAAGGTACAGCGCCCGATGACGGCGTCCGAGGGCGCCGACGAGATCGCCGGGATGAAGCGCGGCGCGCTGCTGATCGGCATGCTGGCGCCCTATGCCGCCAAGGACCAGCTCAAGAGCTACGCCGACGCGGGCCTCACCGCCTTTTCGCTGGAACTGGTGCCGCGCATCACCCGCGCGCAATCCATGGACGTGCTGTCCTCGCAGGCCAATCTCGCGGGTTATCGCGCGGTGCTGGACGGGGCACACGAATTCGGCCGCGCCTTTCCGATGATGATGACGGCGGCGGGCACCGTGCCGCCCGCGCGCGTGTTCGTCATGGGCGTGGGCGTGGCGGGCCTGCAGGCCATCGCCACCGCCAAGCGCCTGGGCGCGGTCGTTTCGGCCAACGACGTGCGGCCCGCGACCAAGGAGCAGGTCGAAAGCCTGGGCGGCACGTTCATCGCGGTGATGGACGACGAATTCAAGCAGGCGCAAACCGCCGGCGGCTACGCCAAGGAAATGAGCGCCGAGTACAAGCAGAAACAGGCCGCCCTGGTGGCCGAGACCATCAAGAAACAGGACATCGTGATCTGCACCGCGCTGATCCCCGGCCGCAAGGCGCCGATGCTGGTCAGCGAGGAGATGGTCAAGACCATGAAGCCCGGCTCGGTGATCGTGGACTTGGCGGTGGAGCAGGGCGGCAACTGCCCGCTCAGCGAACTCGGCAAGGTGGTGAAGAAGCACGGCGTGACGCTTGTCGGTCATGCGAATGTCCCAAGCCGCATCGCGGTGGATGCGTCCGCGCTCTACGCGCGCAACCTGGTGAGTTTTCTGACGCCCCTGGTGGACAAGGAAACCAAGCAACTGAAGATCGACCCGGACGACGAGATCGTGAAGGGCAGCATGCTGACACACGACGGCAAGATCGTGCATCCGAATTTCGCCGGCTGACGCCTCGGCCCAAGGGGGAGCTGAAATGGACCCGACCACCTTCCAGAACGAAGCGGCGCGCCTGGCCGCGGCCGCCAAGGGCCTGGGCGCGCAGGCCGACTTCCTTGCGGCGCAGGCCGGGCTGCTGGCCCAGGCGCACACCGCGGGCGGGCAGGACCCGCTGGTGATGGGGCTTACCGTTTTCATGCTGGCCTGCTTCGTCGGCTATTACGTGGTGTGGCGCGTCACGCCCGCGCTGCATTCGCCGCTGATGAGCGTCACCAACGCCGTGTCGTCGGTGATCATCGTCGGCGCGCTGATCGCCGCCGGCCCCGCCGGCTTCACCTTCTCCAAGGTGATGGGTTTCCTGGCGGTAATGCTGGCCTCGGTCAACATTTTCGGCGGGTTCATCGTGACGCAGCGCATGCTCCAGATGTTCAAGAAGAAAACGAAATAGGGCGGGGGACGGACTCACATGAGCGAGAACTTAGCCGCCCTTCTCTACATGGTCGCCGCCGTGTGCTTCATCATGGCGCTCAGGGGCCTGTCGAGCCCCGAAACCGCGCGCCACGGCAACATGTACGGCGTCGCCGGCATGGTGATCGCGATCCTGACCACCCTGGCGTCGCCCGGCGTGCTCAGCTACACGATCATCCTCGTCGGCATCCTGATCGGCGGCGCGGTGGGCACGGCGATCGCGCTGCGCATCCAGATGACGGCCCTGCCGCAGCTCGTCGCCGCGTTCCACTCCCTGGTCGGCCTCGCCGCCGTGTTCGTGGCCGCGGCCGCGTTCTATCTGCCCGAGGCTTACGGCATCGGCGTGGCCGGCAAGATCAGGGCCGCGAGCCTGGTCGAGATGGGCTTGGGCACGGCCATCGGCGCCATCACCTTCACCGGCTCGATCGTTGCTTTCGCCAAGCTGCAGGCGCTGATCACCGGCAAGCCGCTCGTCTTCCCGATGCAGCACCCGCTGAACGCCGCGCTCGGCATCCTGATGGTGCTGCTGATCGCGTGGCTGTGCCTAAGCCAGTCGGCGTTCGTGTTCTGGCTGCTGGTGATCGTGTCGCTAGCGTTGGGCTTCCTGCTGATTTTGCCGATCGGCGGCGCCGACATGCCGGTCGTGATCTCGATGCTCAACTCGTATTCCGGCTGGGCGGCGGCGGGCATCGGCTTCACGCTGCACAACAACCTTTTGATCGTGACCGGCGCCCTGGTCGGCTCGTCGGGCGCCATCCTCAGCTACATCATGTGCAAGGGCATGAACCGCTCGATCTTCAACGTGATCCTGGGCGGGTTCGGCGGCGAGCAGGCGGGCCCGGCGGGCGGGGCGGCTGCGGCCGGCGACAAGACGGTCAAGTCGGGCAGCGCCGAGGACGCCGCCTTCATCATGAAGAACGCAGCCTCGGTCATCATCGTGCCGGGCTATGGCATGGCGGTGGCCCAGGCGCAGCACGCGCTGCGCGAGATGGCCGACCTGTTGAAAAAGGAAGGCGCCACGGTGCGCTACGCCATCCATCCCGTGGCGGGCCGCATGCCCGGGCACATGAACGTGCTGCTGGCCGAGGCCAACGTGCCCTACGACGAGGTGCTGGAGCTGGAAGTGATCAACCGCGATTTCGGCCAGACCGACGTGGCGTTCGTGATCGGCGCCAACGACGTCACCAACCCCGCGGCCAAGACCGACCCGAAAAGCCCGATCTACGGCATGCCCGTCCTGGACGTCGAGGCGGCCAAGACCGTGCTGTTCGTCAAGCGCTCGATGGCCACGGGCTACGCCGGCGTCGAGAACGAGCTGTTCTACAAGGACAACACGATGATGCTGTTCGGCGACGCCAAGAAGGTGTGCGAGGAAGTCGTCAAGGCGATCGGCGGCGGGCATTAGACGCCCGCGCCTACTTCGCGCCCTACAGCATCTGCACCGAGAAGCCGCCGTCCACCGGGATGGCGGTGCCGGTGACGAAATCCGACGCCGCGCTCGCCAGGAACACGGCAGTGCCCGCCAGGTCCGGCGGCACCCCCCAGCGCCCCGCCGGCGTGCGGCCCACCACGCGGTCGCCCAAGCCCGGCACGTCGCGCCTGGCGCCCTTGGTCAGGTCGGTGTCGATGAAGCCGGGCAGCACCGAATTCACCTGGATGTTGTCCTTGGCCCAGGCCGTGGCCATCGAGCGCGCCATCTGCACGATCGCGCCCTTGCTGGCGCCATAGGGTGCTACGAACGGCGCGCCGAAAATCGTGGTCATCGAGCCGATGCAGATGATCTTGCCTTGGCCCGCCTTTTTCATGTGCGGGTACGCGGCCTGGCTCATCATGAAGGCGCTGTCCAGGTTGGTGCGCATCACCTGCTGCCATTCCGCCAGCGTGTAGTCCTGCGGCTGCTTGCGGATGTTCATGCCGGCGTTGTTGACCAGGATGTCGATGCGCCCGAGCTGCTTCACCGTGTCGGCCACGATGGCGCGGCATTGCTTTTCGTCGGTCACGTCGGCGGCGATGGCGATCGCCTTACCGCCCAGTTTCTTCAGCGCCGCCAGGGCCGCCTTGTTCTTCTCGGCGTTGCGCCCGGTGATCGCCACGGCCGCGCCCGCCTCGGCCAGGCCTGTCGCCATGCCCAGGCCGATGCCGCCATTGCCGCCCGTCACCAGCGCCACTTTGCCGGTCAGATCGAACATCTTCATTTGTGGTTGCTCCCTTCGGCCTCATCCTTCGACAAGCTCAGGATGAGGCCGATTATCAGTCCTCATGCTGAGCCTGTCGAAGCATGAGGACTCTACCAACGCAAAAGCCGCGTCGGTGTCCCGGCGCGGCTTTGTCTTGTTCTGTCTTGGTCGGGCTAAAGGCTCAGTAGCCCTCGCGCTCCATTCGCTTCCTCAAGAGCTTGCGGTAACGGCGCACCGCCTCGGCCTTCTCGCGCGCCCGGCGTTCCGAGGGTTTCTCGAAATTGCGGCGCAGCTTCATTTCCCGGAAGATGCCCTCGCGCTGCATCTTCTTCTTCAGCGCGCGCAGGGCCTGGTCGACGTTATTGTCGCGTACGAGTACTTGCACGGTCGGCACGTCTCCTGATGCAAAGGGTTGATCGCCGGCTCCTGTCCATGCGGATGGGCCAGCCTGGGTGGGCCGGGGTGATAGCACACCCTTAAGAGCTTGCAAACCGGGGATTTTCGCGGGTTTTGAGCCTTCGCACCGGAATAATTCCCAGGCGTCGGCGCTTTACCTAAGTGCTTGGCATCGCCATATTTCTCCCATGGCCATCCTGAAAATCGCCCGCATGGGCCACCCGGTCCTGCGCCAGCGCGCGGCCGAGGTCGCCGACCCCGCCGCGCCCGCGATCAAGCAGTTGGTCGCCGACATGGAGCAGACCATGCGCGACGCGCCGGGCACCGGCTTGGCCGCGCCCCAGGTGCATGTCCTCTTGCGCGTGGTGATTTTCGAGATCGGCGAGGCCCGGGCCGAGCGCGAACAGACCGAACCGCTGCCGCTGACCGTGCTGATCAACCCGGTGGTCGAGCCCCTGGGCGACGAAGGCACGCTCGACTGGGAGGGCTGCCTTTCCGTTCCGGGCCTTGCCGGCATGGTGCCGCGCTACAGACGCGTGCGCTATCGCGCCGTGGGGCTGGACGGGGCGCCGATCGACCGCACAGTCGAGGGTTTCCACGCCCGCGTGGTGCAACACGAATGCGACCACCTGGACGGCATCCTTTATCCGCAGCGCATGCGCGACATGTCGCTGCTGGTGTTCACCGACGAGCTGCGCCACGGTTCGCCGCAGCCGAAAACTTCGCCGGCTGCGGGGTCCACCGGCCAGAAACCCGAAAACAAGGACGCCGCGTTATGACCGCCACCGGAGAAAAAGACGTCCGCGACACGATCCTGGAAAAAGCGCTGCCGCATGTCGCCTTCGACGGCTGGACGTTGACGGCGCTGATCGCGGGTGCCCGCGACTCGGGCCTCGGCCCGGCGCGCGCCGAGCTCGCCTTTCCCGGCGGCGGGATCGAGGCGGTGAAGCATTTCAGCGAATGGCTCGACCGCCGCATGCTGGATGTGCTGGCCAAGCGCGACCTGAAGAGCATGAAAATCCGCGAGCGCATCGCCGCCGCCGTCATGGCGCGGCTGGACTTGGCGCTGCCGCACCGCGAGGCCACGCGCCGTTCGCTCGCCGTGCTGGCCATGCCGCAAAACGCGCCGGTCGCGCTGGGGCTGCTGTACCGCACGGTCGACGCGATGTGGCAGGCCGCGGGAGACGTGTCGACCGATTTCAATTTCTACACCAAGCGTGGGCTGCTGGCGGGCGTGCTGTCGGCCACCACGCTCTATTGGATGAACGACGGCTCCGACGGCCAGGCCGACACGCGCGCGTTTCTCGACCGGCGCATATCGGAGGTGATGCAGGTGCCGCAGGTCATGGGCAGGTTGCGTACGATGCTGTCGTCAATTCCTTCGCCGTTCACACTATTCCGCCGCTAAAAACAACCGTATTCGTCAAGGCCCGACTTGATCGGACCATCCACGCCGGATCAGCGGCACGGCGCAACGAGAAGTGAAGCGTGGGTGGCCGGGTCAAGCCCGGCCATGACGCGGAAGGGAAGTTCTAGCGCTAACTCTTCGGCTTCAGCCGCGTCACATGGCCCATCTTGCGCCCGGGCTGCGCCTCCGATTTACCGTAGAGATGCAACTTCGCGGCAGGGTCCTTCAGAATCTCCAGCCACCGATTCACGTCGTCGCCGATCAGGTTCTTCATCACGGCGTCCGAGTGCCGTTCGACCGACCCGAGCGGCAATCCGGCGACCGCGCGCACGCATTGCTCGAACTGGCTGGTGACGCAGGCGTCGATGGTCCAGTGGCCCGAGTTGTGCGGACGCGGCGCGATCTCGTTGACCAGCACGCTTCCCTCGCGCGTCACGAACATTTCGACCGCAAGAAGCCCGATCACATCGAGCCGTCCGGCCAGAAGCTTCGCCAGGCGCTCGGCTTCGACGGCGATTTTCCCGTCGATCGCGGCCGGCGCGATGGTCTGGTCCAGGATGTGATGCTTGTGCCGGTTCTCGACCGCGGGATAGGCCAGCATCGCGCCGTCCAACCCGCGCGCGACGATCACCGAGATTTCGCAGGCGTACTCAACCCAGGCCTCGGCGATGCCCCCAATGGCGTCGCCCGCGGCGCCCATCGCCTTGAACGCGGCTTTGGGATCGCCGCCCTTGTCCAGCTTCACCTGGCCCTTGCCGTCGTATCCCAGGCGCGCGGTTTTCAGCACCACCGGCGCGCCGAGCTGCTGCAACGCCTTCGCCACGTCGTCCGCGCTGCGCACGGCCAAGAACGGCGTCGTGGCCGCGCCCGCCTTGTTGCAAAACGTCTTTTCCTTGAGGCGATCCTGGGCGATGGCCAGCACGTCCGGCCCAGGCCTGACCGGCACGCGCCGCGCCAGATATCCCAGCGCCTCAGCCGGGACGTTCTCGAACTCCGCGGTCACGACCTGCACCGACGACGCGAAACCGTCCAGCGCCTCTTCGTCGTCGTACGGCGCCACGCTCGCCGCGTCGGCGACCTGCGCGCACGGGCTGTCCTTTTCCGGCGTGAAGACATGGCAGCGATAGCCGAGCCGCGCCGCCGCCAGCGCAGTCATGCGACCCAACTGCCCGCCGCCGAATATGCCGATGGTGCTGCCGGGCGGCAGCGGACCTTCCGCGCTCACCGTTTGCGCGATTTCTTGGCCGCGTTGGCGGGCTTCATGCCCACCGCCGAGGTGCGCGCGGCGCGCCATTTGTCCAGCGACCTGCGGGTTTTCGCATCGCCCAGCGCCACCACGGCGGCGGCCAGCAGCGCGGCGTTGATCGCGCCGGCCTTACCGATGGCGAGCGTGCCGACCGGAATTCCCGCCGGCATCTGCGCGATGGATAACAGACTATCGAGGCCCTTCAACGCCTTGCTCTCGACCGGCACGCCGAACACCGGCAGCGCGGTCAGCGACGCGGTCATCCCTGGCAGATGCGCGGCCCCGCCCGCGCCGGCGATGATCGCCCAGAGGCCGCGTCCGCGCGCGGTCGCGGCGTAGTCGAACATCCGGCGCGGTGTGCGGTGCGCCGAAACGATGCGCGTCTCGCAGGCCACGCCCAGCTCTTTCAGCGTCGCGGCGGCGTGGCGCATCGTCTTCCAGTCCGACTGGCTGCCCATGATGATGCCGACCAGCGGCTTCTTGTTCGCCATTGTCCCCTCGGCGCCGCGAAAGCGCGCATTATAGGTGCGCTCGGCCGCCTAGCAACGCGTGACTTGCCCGCCTCAAGCCGCTATAAGCCCCCGGCCCTAGGCTTCTGGAACCGGCATGATCAAGCAATCGCCCCTGATCGTCATGATGGAACGCGCCGCGCGCCGCGCCGCGCGCGGGCTGTTGCGCGATTTCGGCGAGGTCGAGAACCTGCAGGTGTCGCGCAAGGGGCCCGCCGATTTCGTGTCGCAGGCCGATTTGAAAGCCGAGAAGGTGCTGCGCGAGGAACTGGAGAAGGCGCGGCCCGAATTCGGCTTCCTGATGGAAGAAAGCGGCGCCACCAAAGTGGGCGACGGACGGCATCGCTGGATCGTCGATCCGCTGGACGGCACCTCGAACTTCCTGCACGGCTTGCCGCATTTCGCCATCTCAGTCGCCGCCGAGCGCGACGGCGAGCTGATCGCGGGCGTGGTGTACGAGCCGCTGCGCGACGAAACCTATTGGGCCGAGAAGGGCATCGGCGCGTATCTGAACCAGCGCCGCCTGCGCGTCTCGGCGCGCCGGCATCTGCGCGAGGCGCTGATCGCCACCGGCGTTCCGTTCCTGGGCCACGGCGACGCGGCGAGCCATGCGCGCTATCTCGTCGAGTTCGGCAAGGTGATGGAGTGCGTCGCGGGAATCAGGCGCTGGGGCACCGCCTCGCTCGACCTGGCCTTCGTCGCCGCCGGGCGGTTCGACGGGTTCTGGGAGCACAACCTGGGGCCCTGGGACATGGCCGCGGGCATCGTCATCGTGCGCGAGGCCGGGGGGTTCGTCACCGATATCGCGGGCGGCCACAACATGTTGAAAAGCGGCGGCATTCTGGCGGCGAACGACCATTTGCACGCGCCGCTTCTCCAGCTCCTGAAGCAGCCCGGAACGGCTTGAAGACGAGGTCTTAAGACCTACTCATAACCCTCTGCGAATAAAGACTATTGAGACGCCGACTCAGTTCCGGTATGGTGCCCCCGGCTTCGAGCGTCAGGAAGGCCTCCGCGACATGAGACGCAGGGCTACGCAAGCCGCTTCATTGGTGATCGCGCGTGTTCCCGCCCCGACCGACGCGTGGGGCTGGGTCGTGCTGGGCTGCGCCGTCGCCGGCGCCGTCATGATGGTTTCGGCCGCCACTTTCGCCGCCGGGCCCGATCGAACCGGCGCGCCGCCGCCCGAAGTCTTGATCGATACATCCGTGCTCGATCAATTGGGCCGCGATCCCTATGGCCGCGGCGGGCCGGCAGCGCCGCCCGCGCAACTGCAGCGCCCATCGACGCCGCGCGCGCAGACGCCGGCGCAACCCGCCGCGTCGGGCTGGAAGCCGCCGCCCTATGCGTCGGTGCCGCAGGGTGGATTGCTGCCGCCGCCCGGCCCGGGCGAACTGGAGAAGCGCCAGGCCCAGATCAACGCCGCGCTCGGCGCCGTGCCGCCCGCGCCCGCGCCGGCCACGAAGCTGACGCCGGCCGCCGCCCCGGCGCCCGCGCCTGCCAAGGCTCCGGCGAGATCCGAACCCAAGGCGCAAAGCGCGGCGGCGAAGAAACCCGGCTCCCCCGCGGCGGCGCCCGCCGCGATGCCGGCGACCATCGCACCCCTCTATCAGCCGCCGCCGGCCCTGAGCGCGACGCTGGCGATGCCGCCGCTGCCCGACAGCTCGGCCGGTTCGGCGCTCGCCCCGATGACGCCGCCGCCCTCGGCCCCGCCGCTGCCGCCGCCCGCGAACTTCACGCCGCCGGCCAGCGCCGCCGTGAAGCCGGTACCGACCGCCGCGTCCGCGCCGCCGCCGGCCACCGCACCCCTGGGCAACATGACTGTCCCGGCGAAAACCGCCGCCGCGCCCGCGCCGCAATCCGCCAGCCGGCCGCCGCTGGCCGAGCCGGCCCAGCCTTTCGCGCCGTCGGGTAAGTCCGCGGCGCGCGTCAACTTCCTCAGCGGCTCGTCCGACCTGCCGGAAAACGCCAAGTCGGCGCTGAAATCCGTGGCCGACCAGATGAACCGCGACGCCGAGATGCGCGTGCAGCTCTTGGCCTATGCCGGCCCGCGCGAAGACACCGCCAGCCAGGCGCGGCGTCTGTCGCTGTTCCGCGCCCTTGCCGTGCGCTCGTACCTGATCGAGCAGGGCATCCGGTCCACGCGCATGGACGTGCGCGCCATGGGCAACAAATACGACGAAGAGCCCGCCGACCGGGTCGACGTCGTCATCGCCGACCGCTAGACTGTTCCCGTCCAACTAGCGACAGCGAATAACATCGACGGCCGGCGGCCGCTTGGCCGCGGCGCCAAGGGAGCCGCCTTCGCATGACCAGCCCGCAGCGCTATCTGACGCGTATGGCGCTGTTCCTTGCCATCGTCGCAGGTGGCAGCGGATTCCTCGTCCAGCCACTACACAGCGCGTTTCTGTCCAATCCGTGGCTCAACGGCGTGATCCTGGGCGTGCTGCTGATCGGCATCCTCTACAATTTCCGCAGCGTCGTGATCCTGTACCCCGAGGTGCGCTGGATCGAAAGCTTTCGCCGCGCGCGCGCGGAGGGCGACGGAGCGCCGGAAGACGATCCGCCGCGCCTGCTGACGCCCATGGCCAAGATGCTGGCCGAGAAGAAGGGCCGGCTGATCCTCTCGGCGCCTTCCACGCGCACGATCCTCGACGGCGTCGGCACGCGGCTCGACGAAAGCCGCGACATCTCGCGCTACATGATCGGGCTGCTCATCTTCCTGGGTCTGCTCGGCACGTTCTGGGGCCTGCTGCAGACCGTGCAGGCGATCGGCAAGGTGATCGCCAGCCTCGCCGCCGGCAGCGACGGCGATTTCGCCGCCGGGTTCCAAGATCTCAAGGCGGGGCTGCAAGCGCCGCTCGGCGGCATGGGCACGGCTTTTTCCTCCTCGCTGTTCGGCCTCGCCGGGTCGCTGGTGCTGGGGTTTTTGGAGCTGCAGGCCGGCCAGGCGCAGAACCGGTTTTTCAACGACCTTGAGGAGTGGCTGTCGGGGCTGACGCGGCTGTCGAGCGGCGGCCCGGGCGGCGACGATCAATCGGTTCCCGCCTACATTCAGGCACTGTTGGAGCAGACCGCCGACAGTCTCGACCAGATGCAGCGCATCCTGGTGTCGAGCGAGGACAACCGCGGGCAGTTGAACGCCCAGCTCTTGAGCCTCAACGAACGCCTGGTGTCGTTCACCGAGCAGATGCGCACCGAGCGCCAGTTGATGCTGCGCCTGGCGGAAAGCCAGCTCGAACTCAAGCCGGTGATGACCAAGCTGGTGGATGCGATGGGCCGGGGCGGCATGGGCGGCATGGACGACCCCAGCCGCGGCCATCTGCGCAACCTGGAGCTCTACGCCCAGCGCCTCCTGGAAGAGTCGGGCACGGGCCGCGCGCAGATGGTGCAGGAGATCCGCAACGAGATCCGCCTGCTGGCGCGCACCATCGCCGCGACCGCGGAAACCGAGCCGCGCTAGGCATGGCCGGTTTCGTCCTCAGGCGCCAGCGCGCACCGATCAACGCCTGGCCTGGTTGGGTCGACGCGCTCACCACCCTGGTCATGGTGGTGATGTTCCTGCTGATGGTGTTCATGGTGGCGCAGTTCTATCTGCGCGAGGCGCTGTCGGGCCGCGAGAACCAGGTCAAGCGTCTGTCGGGCCAGATCGGCGAGATCGCAGACATGTTGAGCATGGAGCGCCAGACCGCAGCCGACCTGCGCGCCACCCTCGCCAAGCTGTCGGGCGAGCTCAAGGCGTCGATCACCGAGCGCGACGACCTGTCCAACCGCCTGGGCCAGATCACGGCGCGCCTCGAAGGCGCCGAGACCCAGGCCTGGCGCGCCGAGCAGACTCTGACCGAGGCGAACAAAACTATCGCCACCAACAAGGAAACCATCGACGCCAGGCTGAAGGAGATCGCGGCGCTGGAGTCGGCGCGCGACGAACTCGTCAAAAAACTGGCGGAGGAGTCGCTGAAACTGCGAACCGCCGAAACGCAGGGCGCGGGGCAGGCGCAAGCGCTGGTCCAGGCGACGCGCACGATCGAGGCGGGCCGCCAGCGGATCGAGCAGCTGAACCTGGCGCTGGAAGCCGAAAAAGCCGGCGCGGCGAAGGAGCGCGACGAGCTGGCGCTGATGAACCAGCAGATCGCGGCGCTGCGCGAGCAGATGGCGCGGTTGAACGCCGCCCTGGCGGCGTCCGAGACCAAGGACAAGGAAAACCAGACGCAGATCGCGGACCTGGGCAAGCGGCTGAACGTGGCGCTGGCCAGCCGGGTGCAGGAGCTGGCGCGCTATCGCTCGGAATTCTTCGGCAAGCTGCGCGAGGCGCTGGGCGAGCGGCCGGACATCCGCGTGGTCGGCGACCGCTTCGTGTTCCAATCCGAGGTGCTGTTCGAATCCGGCTCGGCGCAACTGGGCGACCCGGGCAAGAAGCAATTGGCGCAACTCGCAGCCACGCTGAAAGGCCTGATGGCGCGCATCCCCCCGGACATCAACTGGGTGTTGCGCGTGGACGGGCATACCGACCGCGTGCCGATTCAGACGCCGCAATTCCCCTCGAACTGGGAGCTAAGCACCACGCGCGCCCTGTCGGTGGTGCGGTTCCTGGCGGGTGAGGGCATTCCGCCCGAGCGCCTGGCCGCGGCGGGCTTCGGCGAGTTCCAGCCGCTCGATGCGCGCGACGACGAGATCGCACGCCGCCGCAATCGGCGCATCGAGCTGAAGTTGGATCAGCGCTGATCCAGGTTTCTTAGGCGCTAGAAATCGACGCGCAGCCCCAGCCATGCCTGGTGGCCTTCGATCCCCAGATCGAAGCTGCCGCCCAGATTGTCCTTGAACGAGGGATCGTTCAGGGTGACGAACCGATAGCCGAGCTCCGCCGCGAAAGTCGGCGTGAAGCGATAGGCGAATCCAGCCAACGCCTGGAACGCCAGCACCGTGTCCGAGCTGTCGGTCAGCTTGAAGGCATTGCCGTTGCTGCTGCCGGTCACGTCGCTCATCGTGACATGGGCAAAGCCCACGCCGCCGCCGATGAACGGCTCGAACGCGCTGCCGAACTTCACATCGAGAACCGCGTTCAGGAACCCGGTGAAGATGCGCAGGTCGCCGCTGAGGCTGGGATGCGCGTTCAGGTCGGTGTGCCGCCGGCCGCCGGTGTCGACATACGAGAATTGGGGCGAATCAAACGCGCCAAGACTGTGCGATTCGTAGCTGCCCATGCCTTCCAGGCGAAATACCCCCCAGTGGTACCCACCGGCGGCCCCGCCCCAGAACCCGCCCGAGGTGGACAGCGAGCCGCGTCCCGTACCGTTGCCGGTCGAGCCGTTGGTGATGTTGTCGCCTTGGAAACTCGGCTGTTCCAGCAGCGAATAGCCGCCGAACGCCCGCAAATAGGGGCCGTTGGAGCCTGGGTCGGCTGCCTGGGCCGGGAATCCGCCAATTAGCGGGAGCGCAGCCGACAATGCTGCAAGCGTAGCGCTCGTAAACAGCGCGCACCGCACCATTGCCGACTGCTCCCTGCCCCCCCGAGCAACTGGAAGTGCCCTTTGGGCCTATGGGACCATTCCATTCCCAGGGGTGCTTCCCGTCAACGATTTGGCTCCTCCGCCGGACCACTTCGGGCGTCGCCGTGGCAGTCCGGCAACAGAGGTACGCCGCGCTCTTTGCCGCATGGACCGGCTGGCGGGGGATAACCCGCGGATTCCCTGGCCGCGCCATACCGGCACGGGCCCTGAATCCAATTGCGCAAAATGCAACCCGTTCGCTATATGTATCGCCGGGGCACAATTCACCGAACGGGGCGCTGAAAAATGACCATGCGGGCGATGTTCAGGACTATTGCGGCCGCGGCGGTCGTCGCCCTGGCGGCGGGCGGAGTATCGGCTGACGCGCGCGCGCAAGGCATCGCGCCCGACGCCGCCAAGAAGTTCATCACCGACATGGGCAGCCGCGCGGTGGCGACGCTCAGCAAGCAGGGCGACATCAAGGCGCGCAACAAAGAATTCACCATCCTGCTGCTCGACGCGCTGGACTTCGAGGCGCTGGCGACATCCACCCTGGGCAAGCTCGCGCGCTCGATCACCCCGGCCGACAAAAAGGAATTCACGCGGCTGTTCTCAGCCTATGTCATCGACGTGGCGATCGAGAAGTTCGGCAACGTGCAGATCAGCAGCTTCGGCATCGGCGAGGTGAAGGCCCAACCCAACGGCGACATCAAGGTGAACACCGCCATCAATCGCGCCGGCGACAAGCCGCTGACGGTGGACTGGCGCGTGCGCAACACCGCAGGCAAGCCGATGATCAACGACATGGAGGTCGAGGGCTACAGCCTGTCGATCCATTACCGCGGCGAGTTCGAGCGCGCGGGCCTCAGCACCGTTCCAGGCCTGATCAAGCGTTTGCAAGAGCTGACCAAGGAATCGCAATCGCTGCCGGTCGTGCAGCAGGCGAAGGGCTGAGGGCTTAAGGCAACGTCACCCGTCCGGCCGGTGCTCCGTCGGACGGGGGTTGAAGTCGAAACGACGGAGGCCCTGCGGGGGGCAGGTACGATGCGGCGGATTGTTTGGGCGTTGACCGTTGTGGCGGTCTTTCTAACCGTACCCGCGACCGGGCAGGCGCAACAGGCGATGTCGCCGGAGGCGGCGCGCGCGTTCATCGAGAAGATGGGCCAGCGCACGCTCAACGTGCTTCAGGCCAACAACTCGCCGCAACGCAGCGCCGATCTGGGCCGCCTTTTGCTCGATGCGATCGATTTCGACAGCGTTGCGATGCAGACGCTCGGCCGCTACGGCCGCAAGCCCGACAGCCAGGACTTCCGCGAGTTCTCCACCTTGTTCGCGACCTACATCATCGATCTGGCGATCGAGAAATTCGGCGCGCTGCCGATCCGCGGCTACTCGATCGCCGGCGCGAACCAGTTTCCCAACGGCGACGTGATGATCAACACCACCGTTTCGCCCGAGGGCGGCAACGCGCTCAACACGGGCTGGCGCGTGCGCCAGACCGGGGCCGGGCCGAAAATCGTCGACATCTCGGTCGACGGCTACAGCATGGTGACGCATTTCAACGGCCAATACGCCGACTGGCTTTCCAAGGCCGGGCTGGCCGGGCTGGTCACCAAGCTGCGCAGCCAGACCAGGAACTCGCCGTCGCTCGCGCTTGTTCAGCAGGTGCGGGGCTGATCTTCCCAAGCCCGCCGGTCCGTTTTCAAATCTAGGCAATATTCGGGCATCCGCGCCGTCCCAGGCGGGTGAACGGGCGCCGTTCATCCGGCATTCAGCTTTGCGGCGATAGCGTCAGGCATTCCGCTGAATGCAGAAACGGGCCTTGCGACCCAAGGAGGGCAAGATGCGCATGCGTTGGCTTTCGGCCGGAACCGCGGCGATCGTGGCTTCCGGCCTGATGATCGGCCTGGTGCCCGCAATCAACGGCGACGCCATGGCTGCGGCGCCCTCGGCGCCCGTCGCCGCTTCTTCCGCTCAGCGCGGCACGGCGGCCGAGCCGGTCAATTACGGCTATTACGGCTACTACCATCGCCCCTGGGGCTGGTATCCGCCGTACTATTACTACGGCCCGCGGGTGATCTATCGTCCGGCGCCGTATTACTACTACCCGCCGCCCTATTATTACGGCCCGGCCTATTACTACGGCCCGTAAACCAGCGCTGACGCTCAGCCGATCAGCGCCAGCCTGAGCGCCCGCACCACGATATCGGCGCCGATCCAGGCCAGACCCGCGCCGCCGATCAAAATCATCGACAGCTCGGCGGCCAGCAGGAACGCCACGCGGCGCTTGGTTTTTCTGGTCATTACCAACCCCCGTTGGTTCATGCCGGCCACCTTAGGGCCGGGCAGGGGGTCAGGCAGTGATGGCCGTCACGGTGAGCGGCGGGTTTTCCGGGGGAAACAGCGAGGCCCCCGACCGGACCTTGGCGAGCAGGGCGCCGACCTCCTCCCCGGGCATCGGTTTGGCGAACAGGTAGCCCTGGCCCAGCCTGCATTTCAGCGCCAGCAATTGGCGCCGCTGCTCGTGCGTTTCGATGCCCTCGGCCACTACCTCCAGATCCAGCGCCTGGCCAAGATCGACGATGGTTTTGATCAGCGTGCGCTCGGACTGGCGTTCGGCGATGCGCGCGATGAAGCTGCGCTCGATCTTCAGGGAATCGATCGGAAAGCGGTGCAGGTAGCTGAGCGACGAATAGCCCGTGCCGAAGTCGTCCACGCACAGGCGCACGCCCATCTGCCGCACTTTTTCCAGGATCGACTGCGCCAGTTCCGGGTTTTCCATCAGCACGCTTTCGGTCAACTCCAGCTTCAGGCGCGCGGGCGCCAATCCAGTCGCGGCCAGAATGTCGCGGATCTCGCCCGCCAGGTCGCTCTGCGAGAATTGCTTGGCCGACACGTTGACATTGATCATCATCTCGGGCGCCGCCAAGCCAGCGCGCTGCCAGGCCACAAGCTGACGGGCAGCGGTAGTCAGCACCTTGCGGCCGATCTGCACGATCAGCCCGGTCTCTTCGGCCGGCGGAATGAACTCGGCAGGCGAAACCGAGCCGCGCTCGCCATGCGTCCAGCGCGCCAACGCCTCGAAGCCCACGATGCGCCCGGTGTCCAGCGCCACGATCGGCTGATAGTGGGCGTCGATCTCGTCGCGCTCCAGCGCATGGCGCAGATCGCTTTCCAGCTTCAGGCGCTTGACCGCGCGGGCGTGCAAGCCCTGGTCGAACATCTCCACCCGGCCCGTGCCCATCGCCTTGGCGCGGTACAGCGCCAGGAACGCGTCGCGCAGCAGGTCCTCGGGGTTGCGCAGGCGCGGCGTCGCTACCGCGATGCCGATGCCGACGCTGGCGAAGATATCCTGCTCGTCCAGCACGATCGGCGTGGCCAGTATGGCGTTGGCGCGCTCGGCGATCGCCATCACCTGATCCAGTCCATCGGCCTGCTCGGTCAGAATCGCGAACTCGTCGCCGCCGACCCGCGCCAGCGTGTCGCCGTCGCGCAGGCAGCCTTCCAGCCGGCGCGCCAGCACGCTCAGGAACTCGTCGCCGGCGGCGTGGCCCAGGGAGTCGTTCACCAACTTGAAGCGGTCCACGCCCAGCGCCAGCACCGCGCAACCTTGGGCGTGGCGGCGGCGCGCCATCGCGACCGCTTGGCCCAAGCGGTCCAGGAACAGCGCGCGGTTCGACAGGCCGGTCAAACCGTCGTGGAAGGCGTCGTATTCCAACTGCTCGCGCTGCCAATGACGGTCGGTTACGTCGGTCTGCGATCCGGCGATGCGCAGGGCGATGCCGTCGGCGCCGCGCAGCGCCACGGCGCGCGCCAACATCCAGCGATACGTGCCGTCGGCATGGCGCAGGCGTTGCTCATGCTCCAGTCGCCGCGCGCCGCCGCCGATCAGCGCGTCGATCGCCCGGCGCAGCGCGTCGATATCCGCGGGATGCACCCGGCCAAGCCACGCCTCGGACGTGGCGCTCAGCGCCTCGGCGGTCAGGCCCAGCATCGCCGCCCAGCGCGGCGAATACAGCACCCGGCCCGCCTTCAGGTCCCAATCCCACAATGCGTCGTTGGCGCCTTCGGCCGCCAGCGCATAGCGGTCGCCATGCGCCGCAGCCGAGACGCGCGACGCACGGTTTTCCTGGTTGCCGGATTGGGCCATGCGGAAGTCGTATCAAGCCAGAGTTAACAACTGGTTCACAAATTGCGGATGCATCGCGGTTTGCGACGGGACCGGGGGCAGGCAATGGCGGGATTCCGCCGATTTTGGGGAAAAATCCGGGGCGGTTGTGGGCGCCGTCGCTTGCGATTTATGCCGCCGCCATGCACCTTGGCGCCCGGCCCGTCCTCGGGCGGGGTATTCCGGAACATTTCAAGCGATCATGGCTGCCTCATCGACCATTCCGGCCAATGCGCTTAAGCAAGCGCTGGATGCGCTCGGGGCCGGCGATCTGGTTGGGGCGGGCCGTTTGTGCCGGTCGGTGCTCGAACAGGCGCCGACATCCTTCGACGCGCTGCATCTTCTGGGACTGGTAGAGGCGCAGGGCGGCAACCACGCGGCAGCCGAGCGGCTGATCGGCCGGGCGCTTGAAATCAACCCGCGCTCGGCCGCGGCGCAACTCAATCGCGGCAATGCGCTGATGGCGCTCAAGCGCCGCGACGAGGCGCTCAAGGCCTATTCCCGCACCTTGACGCTGCAGCCGGACTACGCCAAGGCGTACGCCAATCGCGGCGCCGTGCTGCTGGAGCTCGGCCGGCCGGACGAGGCCGCCGCCGACTATCGCCGCGCCGTCGCGCTGGCGCCGAACGAGCCCGCCTCCCATGCCGGGCTCGGCAATGCGCTCAAGGACCAGGGCAAGCTGGCCGAGGCGATCGCCGCCTATCGCGCGGCGATCCGGCTCCGCCCCGATTTCGTCGAGGCTATCAACAACCTGGGCAACGCGCTGAAAGAGCAGGGCAGCCTGGACCAGGCGGTCGCGGCCCATGAAACGGCGCTGCGCCTGCAGCCCAACGCCGCGCATCTGCACGAAAATCTGGCCGCGACCTTGTACGACCTGGGCAGGACATCCGATTGCGCGGCCGCGTATCGGCGCGGCTTGCGCCTCAAGGCCGCGGCGGTCGGCGCAGCGCCCGGCGCGATCGAGATCTGCGACGCGCTGCTCGATCTGATCGCGCTGCCCGCGATCTACGACGACACGGAAGCGGTCGCGGCCGCACGAGACCGGTTCGGGCGTAGCCTGGCGCGGCTCGGGCAACTCGGCGCAACACCGCCCGCTCAAGGATACGAACTGATCGTCGAATGCCTGTTCCGGCTCAACCATTTCTTGCTCGGCTACCAGCAGCAAAACGACCGGGCGCTGCTGGAGGACTACTGCGCCGTCGCCACGGCGCTGTTGCGGCCGCAGATCGGCCCGTATCTGCGGCCGGTTGCCCGCCGCGCCGGGGGCGGAAAGATCCGCCTGGGCGTGGCGTCCGAACTGCTGATGAACCACAACGGCGCGAACTGGGCCTATTCCTGGATTTCGTCCCTGCCGCGGCAGGACTATGAGTTTTTTCTCTACTCGCTGAACGGCAAGACCGACTGGCTGACCGAGAAATTCGCGGCCCTCGGCGCCTATCGCTGGCTGCCATTCAGGCCGGCGACGTATCTAGAGGCACTGGCGGCGATCCGCGCCGACGGTCTGGACGTGCTGTTCCTTCCGGATATCGGCATGACGGCATCCAGCCGCATCCTGGCGTTGACGCGGCTGGCGCCAGTGCAATGCACGAGTTGGGGCCACCCGATCACCTCGGGATCGGCGATGGTCGACTGCTACCTCAGCAGCGACGCGATGGAGCCGGCGAACGGCCAGGACCATTACACGGAAACGCTAGTCCGGCTGCCCGATCCCGGGCTCTTTTTCACGCCCGCGCCGGTCATCGGCGTCGCCGCCGCGCGGCGCGATTTTTCGCTGCCGGAAGACAAGGTCGTGTTCGGGTCGGTGCAAGCCCTGTTCAAATACCTGCCGTCCTACGACGACGTCTACGCGCGGATCGCGGCGGCCGTGCCGGAATCGATTTTCGTGTTCGTGGCCCATCCCTCGGCCGAAATCACCGAGCAATTCGCCCGGCGCATGGCCGGGGCGTTCGCCCGGCGCGGCGTCGATTTCGAGAAATGGGCGCGGGTCATGCCGCGGATGGCGCACCAGCGGTTCGTGCATCTGTTCGACGCCATCGACGTGAACCTGGATACGATCGGCTGGAACGGCAACAATACGACGATGTTCGCGCTGACCCGCCATTGTCCCGTCGTCACTATGCCAGCTGAATTCATGCGCGGCCGGCACGGCTGCGGGATACTACGCAAGATCGGCATGGACGAGTTGATCGCGCGCTCGTCCGACGACTACGTCGCCTTGGCCGTGAGGCTGGGCAAGGATAAGGACTATCGCGCCGCGATGAGCGCCAGGGTCAAGGCGGCTGAGCCGCGGCTGCTGGACGGAACGGCAAACGCGGCGGCGCTGGACGCCTTTTTCAAGGCCAGGGTAACGGCGCTGGATTGATCGGGGCGGCGGGCGCCTATCTTCCGCCCGAGGCGCTGTTCAATTCCACGGCAGCGCCAGCAATGGCCGCTTTCTTGCATGACGCTCCGAGGCTGTGGAATGATCGCCGCATGGACGCCAACCACCCGCCCGCGGTCGCCGTGGAACGCCTTTCCAAGTGCTTCGGGCCGCTCGAAGTGCTGCGGGACCTGTCGGTCAGCGCCCGCGACGGCGAGGTGATCGCCGTGATCGGCTCGTCGGGCTCGGGCAAGTCCACGTTCCTGCGCTGCGTCAACATGCTGGAAGTGCCGGACGGCGGCACCGTGTCGATCGCGGGCGAGGCGATCA
>JAHFPH010000009.1:0-5182 GCA_023266845.1 Rhodospirillaceae bacterium | reverse complement strand
GAGGTATTCGGCGCGCCCAAATCGGAACGCTGCCGCCAGTTCATATCGAGCCATTTGAGGTCATGAACCGGGCGGCGCTGGCGCCCGAATCGGAATGCAGGCTATCGTCAACGCATCGACCACAAGGAGACCACCCATGAAGCTCATCAGACTGACCGCCATCGCCGGCGCCGTGCTGGCGGTGTGTTTCTCGATCGGCGACGCGAGTGCGCAAAACCGCAAGATCAAGGTCGCGACCGAAGGCGCCTACGCGCCCTGGAACTTCGTCAACAGCGCCGGGAAGCTGGAAGGTTTCGAGCTCGATCTGGGCGCCGAGCTGTGCAAGCGCGCGAAGCTCGATTGCGAATTCGTGGCGCAGGACTGGGACGGCATCATGCCGTCGCTGCTGGCCAAGAAATACGACGCCATCATGGCCGGCATGAACATCACGCCCAAGCGCATGGAGACGATCAATTTCACCGCGCCCTATGCCGCCGGCCCGCACGGCTTCCTGATCTTGAAATCATCGTCGCTGGCCAAGATGCCGGGCGGCGAATACAGCCTGACCAAGGACCTGGCCGGCGCGGAAAAGGCGATCGAGGAGCTTAAGCCCTTCCTCAAGGGCAAGGTGCTGGGCGCGCAGGTCTCGACCACCAACCTCAATTGGGCCGAGAAGTATTTCAAGGGCGTCGTCGAGATCCGCGAATACAAGACCACCGAGCAGCACGACCTCGACCTCGCGGCCGGGCGCGTCGACGCCGTGGTGGTCGCGCATTCCGCGGCCAAGGCGACGATGGACTCGGCGGTCGGCAAGGACATGGCGATCGGCGGGCCGGCCTTTTCGGGCGGCATCCTGGGCCTGGGCGTGGCCGTGGGCATCCGCAAGGAGGACAACGACCTGAAGGCTGCATTCGATGCGGCCGTGAAATCGGCGATCGCCGACGGCACCATCAAGACGCTGTCGATGAAGTGGTTCAAGATCGACATGACGCCGAAGTCGTAATCCGCAGTATCTCGGGAAAGGGGCCCAAGGGCTCCTTTCTCATTTCCACATAGGCAAGCCCAGTCGCGGGAACCGTTGCCGACATGCCGGCCAAATCGTTTCTCGAACTGATGCAGTGGGGCCCGCAGGGCTGGCTGGACGAAATGTTCTTCGCCACGGGCCTGACGCTCGCCGTGGCGGTCACCGGCTTCCTGTTCGGGCTTGCGTTCGGCACGATCGCCGCGATCGCCAAACTGTCGCGCTGGCGCCCGGCGGAGCTTGCCGCCGACGGCTATACCACCGTGCTGCGCGGCGTGCCGGACCTGCTGGTGATCTACCTGTTCTATTTCGGCGGCAGCTCCATCACGACGTCGATCGGCCATATGTTCGGCGCCACGGGTTTCGTCGGCCTGCCGGGATTTTTCGTCGGCACGCTCGCCATCGGCATCGTGTCGGGCGCCTATCAGACCGAGGTGATCCGCGGCGCGTTCCTGGCCGTGCCGCCGGGCGAGATCGACGCGGCGCGGGCCTTCGGCATGTCGGGCCTTGGGCTGCTCCGGCGCATCATCGGGCCGCAGGTGCTGCGCTACGGCCTGCCCGGTATGGGCAATATCTGGCAGCTCGTCTTGAAGGAAAGCGCGCTGGTCGCCGTGGTCGGCCTGTCGCTGACCTTACCCGAGCTGCGCCTGGGCGATCTGGTGGTGTTCTATGAAACGCGCTTTTCCGACCTGCTGCGCCAGGCGCATGTGGCGGCCGGATCGACGCGCCAGCCCTTCGTGTTCTATATCACCGCCGTCGCGTTCTATCTCGTGCTTACCACCGGCTCGACCTGGCTGTTCCGCCGGGCCGAGGCCTGGGCCACGCGCGGCATGCGGCGGGTTTAGGGCCATGGATTTCGATTTCCTGGGCGAAACCTTCGTGCGATTGCTGAGCGGAATTCCGCTCACGCTCGAGCTCGCCTTTTCCTCGGTCGGGCTCGGCATCGTGCTAGCCGTGGCGCTGGCGTTGATGTTGCGCGCTCGATTCCTTCCGCTGGGCTGGTTTGCCGACGCGTTCGTGTTCGTGTTCCGCGGCACGCCGCTGTTGGTGCAGCTGTTCCTGATCTATTACGGCCTGGGCCAGTTCCGGCCCGAGCTGCAGGAGATGGGGCTGTGGTGGTTTTTCCGCGCGCCCTATTACTGCGCGCTGTTGGCGCTGACGCTCAACACCGCGGCGTACGGGGCCGAGATCGTGCGTGGCGGCCTGCAATCCGTGCCGGCCGGGCAGATCGAGGCGGCGCGCGCCTTCGGCATGTCGGGCTTCACGCTCTATCGCCGCATCGTGGCGCCGATCGCGCTGCGCCAGGCGCTGCCGGCCTATGGCAACGAGATCATCCTGATGATCAAGGCCACGTCGCTGGCCAGCACCATCACGATCATGGAAGTGACCGGCCTGGCGCATAAGCTGATTTCCGAAACGTTCCGCTCGTTCGAGGTGTTCTTCGCCGCCGGCGCGATCTACCTGATCGTCAACTTCGCCGTCACGCGGCTGATCTGGCTGGCCGAACACCGGATCGCGCCCGATCTGACGCTGGCCGAGCGGACGGCGGAGCTGCATTGAGAATCCTCGCGCATTGAACGGGAGAAACGCCATGCGGTTCTGGCTCGGCTTCGCCGCCGTCAACGGCTTCCTTTCGGTGCTGGCCGGCGCGCTGGGCGCGCATGCGGCGCCAGGGCGCCTTCAGCCGGGCGGGGCGGAGCTTCTGGCCACGGCCGAGCGCTACCAGATGGTCCACGCGCTGGCGCTGGGGCTGGTCGCCGCTCTCGCGGCGCGCGGCGGCGGGGGGATATGGCTCAGGGCGTCAGGCGCCTTGTTCAGCGCAGGCCTCGTGCTGTTCCCCGGCGCGCTCTATGCCCTGGCTGTGACCGGGTGGCGGCCGGTGGCGATGCTGGCGCCGCTCGGCGGGCTGTCGCTGATGGCCGGCTGGCTGGCGCTGCTGGCTTATGGCATGACCCGCGGGCACGCCGAAACCGGGCCTTAGACCGGCGGGAACGTCACCTTTCGACTTAGAAGCGGATAATAAAATCTTACATGCGCGCTACGCCTATTGAACCAAAGCGGCACTTCGACAGCCGAGCCGTTGAAGCGGCCTGACTCTATGCGCTGCCGCCCTCCACGGCATGGCCCTCCGCGCGCCAGCGCAGCATGCCGCCCGCCAGGTTGGCGATCTTGTCGAATCCCGCCTGCTGCAGAATGACGGTGGCCTGGGCGGAGCGGCCGCCGGCCCGGCAAACCGCCACGATCGGGCGCTCGCGCCGAAGCTCGGCCGCGCGCCGGGCCAGATCGCCGAGCGGCACGAGCTTGGCCCCTGGGATGCGCCCCAGCGGCCCCTCGAATTCCGCCGGTTCGCGCACGTCGACGATCTGAACCGCGTCCGTGTTTTCCTCCAGCCATTGCGGATTGATTTCCCACACCCCGGCGAAGGTATAGGTCAGCGGCGCCCAGCTTGGGTCGGCGATCCCGGCCGGATCGTCGTGCGGCAGGCCGCATTTCAGGTTGGCCGGCACCGCGACATCGATCTTCTTGGGGTGCGGCAGGCGAAGATTGTTCATGTAGCCGACGAAGTCGCCCTCGCCGATCTCGCCGCCGAGGCGCGGGTTGAAACGCCGCTCTTCGCCCACGCTGGTCGCCGTCAGGCCGCGATAGTCGTGCGCGGGGTACAGCAGGCACGACGCGGGGAGGGTGAAAATCTGCGTGTGCACGGACTGGTACAGGACATGCGCGTCGCCCTGCTGGAAGTCGGCCCGGCCGCTGCCCCTGATCATCAGGCAATCGCCGGTGAACGCCATGGTCTCGTCGTCGAGCACGAACGTCGCGCACCCATGCGTGTGGCCGGGCGTCGCGCGAACCTGCAGATAGCGCCCGCCAAACGCGATCCTGTCGCCATGCGAGAAATACAGATCGGCGCCTTCCGCCCCGCTCATCGCCGATACGGCGATCCGGCTGCCGGTGCGCCGCTTGAGCAGCCACGCGCCGGTCACATGGTCGGCATGGATGTGGGTTTCCAGCGTGCAGAGCAGGCGCAGGCCGAGCTCGCCGACGAGCGCCGCGTCGCGGCGCACCTGCTCGAACACCGGATCGATCATCACCGCCTCGCGGGTTTTGCCGCAGGCCAGCAGGTAGGTGTAGGTGGAGGATTGCGGGTCGAACAATTGCCGGAAGATCAGCATGGCCTACCTCCCTGCCGCTGGGCCAGGAACCCGGATGGCCCGCCGCCGCGACGAAGTATATAATGGAAAAATTGCCGGAGTCCCGTGCCCAATTTCGCCGTGATCGGAAATGCCGCGCAGCCCGGACGAAAAGGCCCTGACGGATCGCTTGTCCAAACTGTATCCGCTCGGCCAGTCGAAGATCATGCTCGAGATCGAGCGCAGGGTCTGCGGTTGCGACTATGGGGGCACAAGTTGGGCCACGCGGCATGAGGCTGAAGAAATCGCGAAGCTGCTGGCGCTAGTCCCGGGACGGCGACTGCTGGACATCGGGGCGGGCACCGGATGGCCGGCACTCTACTGGGCGCGCATGACGGGCTGCGATGCTGTGTTGGCGGATGTTCCACTGGCGGCATTGCACATCGCGACCGAACGGGCCGCCGCCGATGGGCCGACCGGAGACTGTTGGGCCGTAGCGGCGGAGGGCGCGGCATTGCCGTTCAAGAACGGCAGCTTCGATTCCGTCAGCCACTCGGATGTCCTGTGTTGCCTCGACGCCAAACTCGCAACGTTGAAAGAATGCCGCCGGGTGGTCCGGCCCGGGGGCCGGATGGTATTTACGGTGATATTTCCACCGCCAAACCTTGCATCCGCCGACCACGAACGGGCCGTGCGATTCGGCCCGCCATTTGTTGCGACGGCGGCCGAGTATCCAGCGATGTTGCAGGAAGCTGGATGGTCGACGACACATCGGCGCGATCTGACGGCTGAATACGCGAAATCGGTCCAGCATCTGCTGCACGAAGAGGCAGCGCATGCGGAGCAACTGAGCGAACTTTATGGCCCGGCCGAGTTCTCCGAAACGCTGACCCGGCGGCGGATGACCGCTCAAGTCATCGGCAAAGGGTTTCTTCGCCGGGAGCTTTTCGCCGCGACAACGGCGCCCTTTCCGATGTCGTGATCGATCCCGCGACCGGGCGCGCGGCGTTGATCTGGCCGTCGATCCAGGTGAACATCCAGGCCGGACGCCTGC
>JAHFPH010000116.1 GCA_023266845.1 Rhodospirillaceae bacterium | reverse complement strand
TTGTAGACGCGGTGCGGCGGGTCGGCCTGCCCGCCATCAGCCGGCGGGCGGTCCAGCGCCGCCAGAATGCCCGACACGATGTCATCGATATAAGTGAAGTCGCGCTTCATGTCGCCGTTGTTGAACACGTCGATCGGCTCGCCGCGCATGATGCGGTCGGCGAACAGGAACGCCGCCATGTCGGGCCGGCCCCAGGGCCCGTACACAGTGAAAAAACGCAGGCCCGTCAGTTTGGTGCGGAACAGATGCGCGTAGGACCGGCTCATCAGTTCGGTCGCCTTCTTGGTCGTGGCGTAGATGGAGATCGGCTGGTCGGTGCGATCCTCGACCGAAAACGGCAGCTTGCTGTTGGCGCCGTACACGCTGGACGACGACGCGTACACCATGTGCTTGCAGCCCTTGAGGTGCCGCGCGAATTCCAACATCGCCAAATGGCCGGTGCCGTTGCTGTCCATGTAGGCGAAGGGATTGACCAGCGAATAGCGCACGCCGGCTTGGGCCGCCAGATGCACGATGCGGTCGATGTCCGTGTACCTGTCCTTCAGCGCCATCACCGCCCGGTGGTCGGCGATGTCCAGCTTCTGGAAGGTGAAGCCGTTGCGCCCCTCGAATCGCTTGAGCCGCGCGTGCTTCAGCCGCACATCATAGTAATCGTTCAAATTGTCGATGCCCAGCACGCGTTCGCCGCGCGCCAGAAGCGCCAGGGCGGTGAAATGTCCGATGAACCCGGCGACGCCGGTGACGAGGACGGTCATGCGATTCCCTGAAGCGGCAGGCGGTGGTTCGTATAGCCGCCTTCCCGGGCGAAATCATCCGACATTTTCGCGCATTCCAGGGCTAAAACCCGCAAGTTTCGCCTACCCCCAGGGGCCATAAGCGCAAGCTTGCTGTCTTGATGGCGCGGCGCATTGTCACTTCCGGGTACTAATATTACCTTGGGTTGGGACATTGAGAGAAATCCTGCGTCGGCGGGGGTGAGACGATGGTTGCGGCGGTTGGCCTGAACCAAGCGGTAAGCCTGGACGACAAATACGCGCTGGACAGCGGGCGGGTGTACCTGACCGGGACCCAGGCGCTGGTGCGCCTGCCGATGATCCAGCGCCAGCGCGACGTGGCCGCGGGCCTCAACACGGGCTGCTTCATCTCGGGCTATCGCGGCTCGCCGCTCGGCGGCTTCGATCTGGCGCTGTGGGCGGCGAGCAAGTTCATCAAGAAGAACCACATCCATTTCCGCACCGGCATCAACGAAGAGCTGGCCGCCACCGCCGTGTGGGGCAGCCAGCAGACGCCCCTTTTTCCCGGCGCCAAATACGATGGGGTGTTCGCCATCTGGTACGGCAAGGGCCCGGGCGTCGACCGCTCGGGCGACGTGTTCAAGCATGGCAACAACGCCGGCTCCTCGCCCAACGGCGGCGTGCTGCTGCTGGCGGGCGACGACCATACCTGCAAATCGTCGACCCTCGCGCACCAAAGCGAATACGCCTTCATGGACGCGATGATCCCGGTGCTGAATCCCTCGAACGTGCAGGACATCCTCGATCTCGGCGTCTATGGCTGGGCGCTGTCGCGCTTCTCGGGCTGCTGGGTAGCGATGAAGACCATCGCCGAAACGATGGACAGCTCGGCCTCGGTCACGGTCGATCCCGCCCGCGTGCATATCAATATCCCAAACGATTTCGAGATGCCGCCGGGGGGCTTGAACATCCGTTGGCCGGACCAGCCGCTCGACCAGGAATACCGGCTGCACAAATACAAGCTCTACGCCGCGCTTGCCTTCGCCCGCGCCAACGGCCTCAACCGCACGGTGATCGACAGTCCCAAGCCGCGCTTCGGCATCGTCACCGCCGGGAAATCCTATCTCGACGTGATGCAGGCGCTGGAAGACCTGGGCATCGACGCCAAGCACGCGGCCGAGATCGGCCTCAGCGTGTACAAGGTCGGCATGACCTGGCCGCTCGAGCGCGAAGGCATGCGGCACTTCGCCGAGGGGCTGGAAGAGATTCTGGTGGTCGAGGAAAAGCGCGCGGTGATCGAGAACCAGTTGAAAGAGCAGCTCTACAACTGGCGCGCCGACGTGCGCCCGCGGGTGGTCGGCAAGTTCGACGAGAAGGGCGAGTGGATCCTACCCTCGAACGACGAGCTTTCACCCGCGCGCATCGCCCGGGTGATCGCGGCGCGCATCGCCAAGTTCCACAGCTCCGAGCGCATCCAGAAGCGCCTGGCCTTCCTGGCGGAAAAGGAGAAAGCCCTCAACGAGCCGCGCCCGCAGATGAAGCGCGTTCCCTATTTCTGCTCGGGCTGTCCGCACAACACCTCCACCAAGGTGCCCGAGGGCAGCCGCGCGCTGGCCGGCATCGGCTGCCACTACATGGCGCAGTGGATGGACCGCAGCACCGCCACTTTCACCCAAATGGGCGGCGAGGGCGTCACCTGGGTGGGCATGGCGCCGTTCACCGACGAAAAGCACGTCTTCGCCAATCTGGGCGACGGCACCTATATCCATTCCGGCATTTTGGCCGTGCGCATGTCGGTCGCCTCGGGCGTCAACATCACCTACAAGCTTCTGTACAACGACGCGGTGGCGATGACCGGCGGCCAGCGCAACGACGCCAAGTTCGACGTGCCGGCCATCACGCATCAGCTCTACGGCGAAGGCGTCAAGAAAGTCGTGGTCGTCACCGACGAGCCCGACAAATATCCCGTGGGCGCGGATTTCGCGCAAGGCGTCACGGTGCATCACCGCGACGAGCTGGACCGCCTCCAGCGCGAGCTGCGCGAGATTCCGGGCGTCACCGCCATCGTCTACGACCAGACCTGCGCGGCTGAAAAGCGCCGCCGGCGCAAGCGTGGACTGATGGTCGATCCGCCCAAGCGCGCCTTCATCAACGACCTGGTATGCGAGGGCTGCGGCGATTGCGGCGTGAAGTCGAACTGTCTGTCGGTCGTGCCGCTGGAAACCGAGTTCGGCCGCAAGCGCGCGATCGACCAGTCGTCCTGCAACAAGGACATGTCCTGCGTGAACGGCTTCTGCCCCAGTTTTGTGACGGTGCATGGCGGCGGGGTGCGCAAGCCCCAGCGCCTCAAGGCCAGCGAGGACGGGCAGCGCGACCTGCCCACCCCCGCGCTGCCCGCGCTCGACCAGCCCTACGGCATTCTGGTCACCGGCGTGGGCGGCACCGGCGTGGTCACCATCGGCGCGCTTCTGGGCATGGCGGCGCATCTCGAGGGCAAGGGCTGCGCCGTGCTCGACATGACGGGCCTGGCGCAAAAGGGCGGAGCGGTGATCTCGCATATCCGCATCGCGCCTAGACCCGAGGACATCCACGCGGTGCGCATCGCCGCGGGCGGCGCGCGGCTGGTGCTGGGCTGCGACATGGTGGTGGCGGCTTCGTTCGACGCGCTCGCCAAGATGGAGCGCGGCTCGACCCGCGCCGTCATCAACAGCCACGAAACCACGACCGGCGATTTCACCAGACAGCCCGACCTGCAATTCCCGGGGCCCGCGATGATGGACACGATCGCGCGGGCGACCGGTAAGGACGGCGTGGATTTCGTCGACGCCACGCGGCTGGCCACGGCGCTGCTGGGCGATTCCATCGCCACCAACCTGTTCATGCTGGGCTATGCGTGGCAGCGCGGGTTCGTGCCGTTGAGCGAAGCGTCGCTCCTGCGCGCGATCGAGATCAACGGCGCGGCGGTCGACTCCAACAAATCGGCGTTCCGCTGGGGGCGGCGCGCGGCGCACGACCTGCAAGCGGTCGAGCGCGCGGCCGCGCCGGTCACGCCCATCGCCATGGCCAGGGCCGATATCGCGCAGTCGCTGGACGAAGTGGTCGAGCGGCGCATCAAGTTCCTGACCGGCTACCAAGATACGGCCCTGGCGCGGCGCTACAAGGATTTCGTGGTGCGCTCGCAACGCGAAGAGGCGGCGCGCGCCAAGGGCATGACCGGCCTGGCGATGGCCGTTGCCAAGTATTACTTCAAGCTCTTGGCCTATAAGGACGAGTATGAAGTGGCGCGGCTCTACGCCGATCCGGCCTTCATGGAGAAAATCCGCGCCAATTTCGACGGCGACTACCGGCTGAATTTCCACCTGGCCCCGCCGCTGATCGCGCCAAAGGACTCCGAAACGGGCGAAGCGAAGAAGCTTACTTTCGGTCCGCGCATGCTGTTTGTGTTCCGTGCCCTCGCCAAGCTCAAATTCCTGCGCGGCACGGCGTTCGATATTTTCGGCTACAGCGAAGATCGGCGCACCGAGCGTCGGTTGATCGTGGACTATGAAAAGACCGTGGAACAGCTGCTGGCGAAGCTCGACCATTCCAACCACGCGCTGGCGGTCGAGATCGCATGTTTGCCGGAGCACGTCAGGGGCTTCGGCCATGTCAAGGCGCGCCATCTGAAAGAAGTGAAGGCCAGGGAAGTCGATCTGCTGGCGCGCTTCAATTCTCCCGCCGCCCCGCGCGCGGCGGCGGAATAGCTCCGCGCCCTTGTCCACGGCC
Organism: Rhodospirillaceae bacterium; assembly: GCA_023266845.1. GTDB lineage: Bacteria > Pseudomonadota > Alphaproteobacteria > JAEULC01 > JAEULC01 > JAEULC01. The sequence goes on along the minus strand of JAHFPH010000116.1, from coordinate 6,330 downwards.
GAACCGCGACTCGCGACGCGCCTGATGGTGCAGGCGATGGTGCGGCGCTGCTTCAGCAGCGGGCTTACCGCGGTGATCGCGCGCAAGGGCGACGAGGATCGCGGCGCGATGCTGATCAAGGTCATCTGCAACGAGCATGGTTGCACGGTCTGGACCCAGACCCGCACGCCCGACGGCGTGGCGGCCTGGATGCGCGGCACCGGCGCCGGTCCGGTGGCCGAGGCGATTTCGGACGCCTATGTCCAGCGCCAGGTGCAGCGCGACCCCGATCTGTGGGTGGTCGAGATCGAGGACCGCCACGGCCGCTTCGTTCCCGACGGGAAGCTGGTATAGGTCGCGCGATGACCGCGACCAAGCTGCTTTCCGCCGGTGATCCGCCGCCGTTCGAGGTGTTGAATCCCGGCGGCGCCGCGCCGTTCCTGTTGATCTGCGACCATGCCGGCCGCGCGGTGCCCAAGCGCCTGGGTATGCTGGGCTTGGACGACGCGGTGCTGATGCGCCATATCGGTTGGGATATCGGCGCGGCCGAGGTCACGCGGCATCTGTCCAGGCGCTTCGATGCGCCCGCCGTGCTCAGCCGCTATTCGCGCCTGGTGATCGACTGCAACCGTGTTCCCGGCAACCCGCAATCCATCGCCGAGGTCAGCGACGGCGTGCGCGTGCCGGGCAATTGCGGCCTTAGCCAAGCCGAGGCCGCGCGCCGCAAGCGCGAGCTGTTCGATCCCTATCATGCGGCGGTCGAGGCGGCGATCATCGGGTTCCGCCAAGCCGGCCGCGTGCCGGCGGTGCTGTCGATCCATTCCTGCACGCCTGTCATGAACGGCCAAGAGCGGCCCTGGCATATCGGCGTGCTGCACGACAAGGATTTGCGCATCGCCACGCCGCTGATCGAGAACCTGGCCGCGCGCGGAGATGTGTGCGTGGGCGACAACAAGCCCTATTCCGGCCGCGGCCAATCGGGCAAGAGCATCCATTTGCACGCCTGCGACCACGGCCTGCCGCATGTCATGGTCGAGATCCGCCAAGACCTGATCGACACGCATAAAGACGCAGCACACTGGGCCCAAGTGATGGGCGACGCGCTGGCGCCGATCATGGCCGACGGCAAGCTTTATCGTTTGATGGACAAACGATGACCACCAACGGCGCGCCGCCCTTCACGCTGGGCATGGAAGAGGAATACCTGCTGGTCGACCTCAAGACCCGCGACCTGGCCGGCGATCCGCCGCCCGCGATGATGAAGGAATGCGAGGCGCTGCTCGAAGGCCAGGTGATGCCCGAGTTCCTGCGCGCGCAGATCGAGGTGGCGACGCGCCCCTGCGCCACGATGCAAGAGGCGCGCGCCGATCTCGCGCGCCTGCGCCGCACGGTGGCCGCGGTGGCCGCGCGGCACGGCCTGGCGCCGATCGCCGCTGGATTGCACCCCTTCGCGGTGTGGGAAAGCCAGCGCGCGACCGAGAAGGAGCGCTACGCCGCGCTCGCCCGCGACCTCGCGGCGGTGGGGCGGCGGCTGATGGTCTGCGGCATGCACGTGCATGTCGGCATCGACAACGACGATCTGCGCATCGACCTGATGAACCAGGTCAGCTACTTCCTGCCGCACCTTCTTGCGCTCAGCACGTCGTCGCCGTTCTGGCGCGGGCGCGACACGGGCCTCAAATCCTATCGCATCTCGGTGTTCAATGAGCTGCCGCGCACCGGCCTGCCCGAGCGCTTCGACAGCTGGGGCGAATACGCGCGCCACGTCGCGGTCATGGTGCGCGCCGGGTTGATCGAGGATGCGACCAAGCTGTGGTGGGACATCCGGCCCTCCGCGCGTTTCCCCACGCTCGAGATGCGCATCGCCGACAGCTGCTCGCGGCTCGACGACGCGATCTCGATCGCCGCGATCTATCGCTGCCTGTTGTCGATGCTGTGGCGCCTCAAGTCAGGCAACCAGCGCTGGCGGCAATACGCCAACATGCTGATCGCCGAGAACCGCTGGCGCGCGCAGCGCTACGGCACCGACCAGGGGCTGGTCGACTACGGCAAGGGCGCAGTCGTGCCCTATGCCGATCTGCTCGACGAGATCGTGGCGCTGACGGACGAGGACGCGAGCGCGATGGGTTGCGCGGCCGAGGTGCGGGCGGCGCGCGACATTCTCAAGCGCGGCACCTCGGCGCATCGCCAGGTCGCGGTTTACGGCGACGCCAAAAAGGGCGGCGCGTCCGAGAAAGAGGCGCTGGTTAAGGTAGTGGATTTCCTGGTCGCCGAATTCACGGCGGGGATTTGATTGTCTATTTCGTCATGGCGGGGCTTGACCCGGCCATCCATGCTTCGGTTGATGCTGAATGTCGGCGTGGATGCCCGGATCAAGTCCGGGCATGGCGGCAACTGGCGTTGCCGTCATTTCCCCGCAACCGTCATGCCCTCGATGCGCAGCGTGGGCGCGTCGGTGCCCCTGCGGAATTCCAGGTCGTTGGCGGGATACAGGTTCAAATACATCTGCTTCAGGTTTCCGGCGATGGTCACCTCGCTGACCGGATAGGCCGGCTTGCCGTTCTCGATCCAGAAACCGCTGGCGCCGCGGCTGTAGTCGCCGGTCACGCTGTTCACGCCCATGCCCATCAGGTCGGTGACGAAGAAGCCTTCCTTGATATCGGCCATCAGCTCGGCCGGCGTCTTGGTTCCGGCTTCGAGATAGAGATTGGTGGGCGAGGGCGAGGGCGGTCCGCCGGTGCCGCGCGAGGCGTGGCCGGTGCTCTCGAGCTTCAACTGCCGCGCGGAGCGTAGGTCCAAAAGCCACGTCGTCAGCACGCCGTTTTCGATCAGCGCGCGGCGCTTGTTGGCGATGCCCTCGGCGTCGAATGGCTTCGAGCGCAGGCCGCGTTTGCGGTGCGGATCGTCGACGATGTTGACGCCGGCGCGGAACACCGCTTGGCCGAGCTTGTCTTTCAGGAAACTCGTGCCGCGCGCGATGCCCGCGCCGTTGATGGCGCCCGCCAGATGGCCCAGCAGCCCGCCCGATATGCGCCGGTCGTACACGATCGGCACGGCGGCGGTTTTGACCTTGCGCGGATTTAGCCGCGCCACGGCACGCTCGCCGGCCGTGCGGCCGATTTTCGCCGCGTCTTCCATGTCGGCGGCGTGCACCGTGGTGCAATAGTCGTAGTCGCGCTCCATCGCGGTGCCGCTGCCCGCCAGCACCGCGGCCGACAGGCTGTGATGCGTGGCCGTGTAGCCGCCCGAGAATCCGTTGCTCGCCGCCAACGCGATCGATGTGCGGCTCCAGCCCGCCTCGGCGCCCTCGCTGTTGGTGACGCCCTTGATCGCCATCGCCGCCGCCTCGGCGGCCTCGGCGAGCTTCACCAGCCGGTCCATAGCCGGTTCCTGCTTGTCTTCCAAATCCAGCGAAGCCGGCTTAGCCTTGAAGATCTGCGCCGGCTCCGCCAAGCCGCAGAACGGATCTTCCGGCACCAGCCGCGCCACGGCGACGGCGCGCTCCGCCAGCTCGTCCAGCGCCTTCATCGACATGTCGGTCGAGCTCAGGATCGACTGGCGGCGGCCCACGAACACGCGCAGGCCCAAATCGCTCGATTCCGCGCGCTCCAGTTTTTCCAGCTTGCCCAGGCGCCGCGCGTGGCTCAACGCGGCGGAATGCACCAGCACCGCGTCGGCGGCGTCGGCCCCGGCGCGTTTGGCGCGCGCCAGCAACGCGGACAGAAGATCGGGGGATCGGTCGGGCACTTGGCTTGGATTTTCAGGTTTGGATTTTCAGCCGAACATCACGAAACCGGCGATCACCGCCGCGATCGCGCCCACGGTGAGCGCCATGCGGAAGCGCACGCGGTCGATCTCGGGATTGGCCGCGTCGGGATGGCGCGAGCGGTTGCTGCCGGCGAATCACCACAGGAACCACATGGCCCCCATCGCCGCCAGCGCGCCGACAAACGGCAGAAGTGCGTCCATGGTCCTTTGTCCGCCGGAAAAGTTGCGCGAACCAGCAGTTTACCGGAACCCGCCGGCCCCGTCAGCTTGGGACCTTCGCCCGGTTCGCGGCCGAGGTGATCGCCTTCAGCGACGCGGCCACGATATTGGGGTCCATGCCGACGCCCCAGACCGTCTCGCCGCCCGGTCCCTCGGCCTCGATATAGGCGACGGCCGTGGCGTCCGCGCCCTTGCCCACGGCGTGCTCGTGGTAGTCCCGCACCTTCAAGGCCAGGCCGGTTTCCCTGGCGAGCGCGTCGACATAGGCCGCGATCGGCCCGTTGCCGCGGCCCTTGATTCGCCGGGGCGTTCCACGCTCGACGATCTCGGCGTCGATCGCCCGCCCGCCCGCCTTGCCGGTGTCGGGCCAGGTGGAATGGTCGACGAATTTAAGCGGGGTTTCGCGCTCCAGGTATTCGCCGCGGAAACTGTCCCAGATGGTCGCGGGCATGATCTCCTTGCCGGTGGTGTCGGCGATCGCCTGGATCAGCTTCGAGAACTCGATTTGCAACCCCCTGGGCAGATCGAGCCCGTAATCCGCCTTCAACACATACGCCACGCCGCCTTTGCCCGACTGGCTGTTGACGCGGATGATCGCCTCGTAGCTGCGCCCCAGATCGGCCGGGTCGATGGGCAGATACGGCACTTCCCACGCCCGGCTGTTCGAGGCCTCGAGCGCCGCGAAGCCCTTCTTGATCGCGTCCTGGTGCGATCCGCTGAACGCGGTGAACACCAGATCGCCGCCATAGGGATGGCGCGGATGCACCGGCAACTGGTTGCAGTGCTCCGTCGTGCGGCGCACCTCGTCGATGTCGGAAAAATCGAGCCCCGGATCGACGCCCTGCGAGTAGAGATTGAGGGCCAGCGTCACCACGCACACATTGCCGGTGCGCTCGCCGTTGCCGAACAGCGTGCCCTCGATGCGCTCGGCGCCCGCCATCACGCCAAGCTCCGCCGCCGCCACGCCGGTGCCGCGATCGTTGTGCGGATGCAGGCTCAGGATCAGCGAATCGCGGTGCTTGAAATTGCGGTGGCACCACTCGATCTGGTCGGCGTAGATGTTGGGGGTCGCCATTTCCACCGTGGCCGGCAGGTTGAAGATCATTTTTTTCGCGGGCGTGGGCTCAAACACCTCGGCCACCGCCGCGCAAACGTCGCGCGCGAAATCGAGCTCCGTGCCGGTGAAGCTTTCGGGCGAATACTGGAACACCCAGTCCGTGCCCGGATTGGCGCGGGCGTTCTTCAGCACGCGTTTCGCGCCCCTGACCGCGATATCGGCGATGCCCGCGCGGTCCAGCCCGAACACCACGCGGCGCTGCAGGGTCGAGGTCGAGTTGTAGAGATGCATGATCGCGCGCTTGGCGCCGCGCAAGGACTCGAAGCTGCGGTCGATCAGCTCGTCGCGCGCTTGCGTGAGCACCTGCACGGTCACGTCGTCGGGGATCATGTTCTTTTCGATCAACAGGCGCACGAAATCGAAATCGGTCTGCGAGGCGGCCGGGAATCCCACCTCGATCTCCTTGAAGCCGAGCCTGACCAGCAGGTTGAACATGCGTGTTTTGCGCTCGGCGTCCATCGGCTCGACCAGCGCCTGGTTGCCGTCGCGCAGGTCGACGCTGCACCACACCGGCGGCTTGGCGATGACGTTGCCGGGCCAGCGCCGGTCGGGAAGATCGACGGGCTGGAAGGGCGCGTATTTTTCCGAAGGGACTCGTTGCATGGTCATGGCGGTGCTCGCTTAATAAAAAGGTCGCTGCGTTCGGGGTTCGGCGGGCGCAGAGATGTACCCTGGGATGGCCGGCGGTTGTGCCTTAGCGGCGCCGCCGGCCGGTAATCAGTCGCAGCGACAGTTCTTCGAGACGCCCTCCTGCGCTGGAAGCTTCGGAGGGCAGGCCCGTCTTCGCAAAATATGCGTTGCGGAAAGAAGCGGAGGAATTTCGGTGGGTCATGGCGCGGTATCCTGGAAGGTCTGCTGCGATCTCGGCCGCCTTGTTTAAAGACAGGCGCGGCCGGCCTGTGCCGTTAGCGGCACAGTCGGATAATTCGCAGCAGCTCCGGGTTGCGATGCGTCATGAGGCGGCAGAGTAGCGGATGGGGTGGGCCAGTCAACCCCTCATTCGTCATGGCCGGGCCCAGCCCCGGCCCTCCACGCCGATTTGCGGCATGATCTCGGCGAGGGGAAGCAGCGTGGATGGCCCGATCAAGCCGGGCCATGACGGCATTCCGAATGCCGTCAATTCTCGCCGCTCTAGTTTTCCCGGCTGGGCGAGGGGTTCTTGTCGCGCTCGTCTTTCACCGTTTCGGGCACAACGCCGAAGACGCGGCACAGGAACCCCACGAATTTCGACAGGCCGTCCAAAATCC
>JAHFPH010000115.1 GCA_023266845.1 Rhodospirillaceae bacterium | reverse complement strand
CGCGCCCTTTACGGGTATTGCCCGCACTAGGCCTTTCTGCTGAACAATCTTTTTGAACACGACAAAGTCGGTCTGTTCGAAGATGTCCGAAGCATCAAACATTTTGATTGGGTTGCGCAGGTCGGGCTTGTCGCTGCCGTATTTGAGCATCGCCTCGTCGTAAGCGATGCGCGGAAACGGCGCTGACGTGACCTTGCGGCCCTTGCCGAACTCCTCGAACACGCCCTGCAGCACCGGCTCGAGCGCCGCGAACACGTCGTCTTGCGTCACGAACGACATCTCGAAATCGAGCTGGTAGAATTCTCCCGGAGACCTGTCCGCGCGGCCGTCCTCGTCGCGGAAGCAGGGCGCGATCTGGAAATAGCGGTCGAAGCCCGCGACCATCAGCAGCTGCTTGAACATCTGCGGCGCCTGCGGCAGGGCGTAGAACTGGCCGGGATGCACGCGGCTGGGCACCAGATAGTCGCGCGCGCCCTCGGGGCTCGAGGCGGTCAGGATCGGCGTTTGGAACTCGGTGAAGCCCTGCGCGATCATGCGCCGGCGGATCGAGGCGATCACCGCAGCGCGCAGCATGATGTTGGCGTGGAGCTTGTCGCGCCGCAGATCGAGGAACCGGTAGCGCAGGCGGATGTCCTCGGGATAGTCGGCCTCGACGCTGACGGGCAGCGGCAATTCCTTGGCCGGTGACTGCACCACCAGCTCGGCGACGCGCAGCTCGACATGGCCGGTCGGCAGCTTGGGGTTCGCCGTTTCGGCCGAACGCGCCACCACCTGGCCGGTGACGGTTATGACCGTCTCGAGCTTCAGCGCCTCGAGCTGCTTGAAGATCGGGCTCGAGGTGTCGACCACGCATTGCGTCAGGCCGTAATGGTCGCGCAGATCGACGAACAAAAGGTTGCCGTGGTCGCGCTTGCGATGCACCCAGCCCGAGAGGCGCGCGGTCCGGCCGGTGTTTTCGGCCCTGAGCTGGCCGCAGCTATGGGTGCGATAGGCGTGCATGAATCGCGCGGGAGAGGGCAACAAACACGGGGTTTTGTCAAGCGTTTGCGCGCGTTGGCGGTGGGCCCTCGCTGGACTTGCCCCGCCGACCGTGCCAAGACTTCGTGCATCAAGGAAACGCCCGCCGCATCATGTCGCTGATCGCCTCCACCGACGCGCTTGCCCAGTTCTGCCAACGCCAGGCCGACGCCGATTTCCTCGCGGTGGACACCGAGTTCATGCGCGACAAGACCTATTGGCCGAAGCTGTGCCTGGTGCAGGTCGCCGGGCCCAAGGAATTCGCGGCGATCGACACCGTAGCGGCGGGCCTGGACCTGACGCCGCTGTTCGAGCTGATGACGCGCGGCCGGATGCCCAAAGTGTTCCACGCCGCGCGCCAGGACATCGAGATATTCTTCAACCTGGCCGGCGCGGTGCCGACGCCGATCTTCGACACGCAGGTCGCGGCGATGGTCTGCGGCTTCGGCGACTCGGTGGCCTATGACTCGCTGGTGGGCAACCTGACCGGCGCACATATCGACAAATCGTCGCGCTATACCGACTGGCAGCACCGGCCGCTGACCCAGCGCCAGCTCGACTACGCGCTCAGCGACGTGATCCATCTGCGCCACGTCTATGAAAAGCTCCATGTGCGGCTGGAGAAAACCGGGCGCCAGCACTGGGTCGAGGACGAGATGGCGGTGCTGACGAACCCGATCACCTATCGCACCGACCCCGAGCATGCGTGGCGGCGCCTGAAGGTGCGCGGCGGCGGGCCGCGGCTCTTGGCCGTGCTTAGAGAACTGGCGGCGTGGCGCGAGCGCGAGGCGCAGAAGCGCGACGTACCGCGCAACCGCATTCTCCGCGACGACAGCCTGCTGGGCCTGGCCGCCCATCCGCCGCAAAGCGCCGACGATCTGGGCCGCGCGCGCGGCGTGGGCCGCGGGCTGGCCGACGGCAGGTTCGGGCCGGACATCCTGGCGGCGGTGCGCCGGGCGCTGGACAGCGATCCCGCGACCTGGCCGCATTTGCCGCCGCGCGCCATGCTGCCGCAGGGGCTGGGGCCGCTGACCGACCTGTTGCGCGTGCTGCTGAAAACCAAATGCGAGCAGCACGACGTGGCGCAGAAGCTGGTCGCCGACACCGACGACCTCGAGATGATCGCCGCGGACGACAACGCCGACGTGCCGGCGCTGAAAGGCTGGCGGCGCGAGGTGTTCGGCGAGGATGCGCTGAAGCTCAAGCACGGGCGCTTGAGCCTCGCTGCCCAAGGCGCGCGGGTGAAGCTGGTGGAGCTGGAGAAGTAAGCGGCGCGCCGGATCTAAACTCCTTCGTCGTCCAAAAAGGATTCCAGCGCGTCGAAGCGCCGCCGCGTCACCTCGCCCATAAGGCCGGAGAGCATCGCCTCCGCGCCAGGCCCGGACGGCAATAGCGCCAGCCGCCCGTTCTTGCGCACCAGCAAGGTCTCGCGCAGCAGGCTGGGTGTGCCGCCCGTCAGCGTAAGGCCCAGGCGCATCGCCATGCCCGCCGCCCAGGCCTGGCGCAACTGCTCCTTGCCCATCAGCTTTTTCGCCAACGACGCCTGGTCGGCGTCGCGGTCGCCGCCATAGCGCGCGAACAAGGCCGCCGCCACATAGGCGCGGCCGGGATGATCGATGCCCACGGCCGGCGTGCGCAGCGCCCGGTTGAAGGCGTGCTCGGCGCGGTAGTCCGGATGGTCGAGCCAGCCGATATCGGCGAACAGGCAGGCCGCACGGCGCAGGCGGGCCAGCGACGGCGGCTCGTTGTTGAACAGAGCCGCCATCCAGTCGGCCATCACCAGGCCGTCCTCGCCGAAGCGGCCGAGCGCGCGCGCCTGGTCGGCGGCCGAAGCCAGCAGCGGATCGCGCGCCTGCTCGGCCGCCGGCAGCGCGTCGTACAGCCAGCCCTCGCGCAGGCCGAAGGCCGAGAACACGATGCGCTTGGGCTTCATCAGCTTGGCGAGCTGGATCAGCAGCAGCGCGGCATAGGGCAGGGTTTCGTGCCGGCGGCGCGACACACCGTACATCTTGCTGAGGGAGCTTGGGCTTAAGCGCGAGACGAGCTGCAGGAATTCCTCGGCCTCGCTCCATTTAAGCTCGTAGTTGTGGATGACGTGCAGGGGGTGGTTGACCTGCTCCATGTGCACGCGGGCGAGCGCGCGCCACGCGCCGCCCACGGGATAGAAATTGCGCCCCTCCACCTGGTCGAGCCATTTCACGTTGTCGAGCTGCTTTTCGATCGCCTCTTTCATGCGCTTGCGGCTGCCATCGGCGCCGGGCATCACGCGCAAGGGGCCGAGTGGCATGGTCGCGTGCCGGCCGATCGCCCCGCCCTTCAGCTCCACGAGTTCCAGGCTGCCGCCGCCCAGATCGCCCATCGCCCCGTCGGCCTCGGGCGCGGCCGACAGCACGCCCAGGCCCGACAGCCGCGCCTCTTCCGCACCGTCCAGCACGCGCGCCGGGATTTTGCAGATGCGCGCGACCTCCTTGATGAACTCCGGCCCGTTCTTGGCGTCGCGCACGGCGGCGGTCGCCAGGGCATCGAGCTTTTCCACGCGCATGGCGGCGGCGAGCGCCGTGAAGCGGCGCAAATTGGTGAGCGCGCGCTGCATCGCCTCGGCGTCGAGCCTGCCCGCCTCTTCCAGCCCGCGACCCAGGCCGCACATGACTTTTTCGTTGAACAGCGCCAGCGACGCGCGCGACAGCCGCTCGAACACCACCAGACGGATCGAGTTCGAGCCGATATCGATGACGCCGACGCGGCCGCCCTTGGGTTTGCGCTCCGCCGTTTTGTCCTGTCCCGCTTGCGCCGCCATCAGCCGCTATCAGCCCTTCCTTAGGACCAGCGTGGGCAGGGCGCCCGAGCGCTTCAGCGCGCTGCCGCGGCCGCTGAGGCTGGGGTTGGTCATGAAATAACGATGCGCGCTGAAACCGTCCGGCCCGGATTTCACGCGCGTGTAGTCGCCGGCCGCGTCGAGCGTCCAGCTCTGCGCCTGGTCGTTCAGGTTGGCGATCATCACCTGATCCAGCACCTGCTGGTGCACGGTGGGATTGGCGATCGGCACCAGCACCTCGACCCGGCGGCTGAGGTTGCGCTGCATCCAGTCGGCCGACGAGATGAACACCTTGGCCTTGCGCGACGGCAGTTTCGCGCCGGCGCCGAAGCACACCACACGCGTGTGTTCCAGGAACCGCCCTACGATGCTCTTGACGCGGATCCTTTCCGACAAACCGGGCACGCCGGGCCTGAGGCAGCAGATGCCGCGCACGATCAGGTCGATCTCGACGCCGGCCTGGCTGGCGCGGTACAACGCATCGATCACCTCGGGGTCGACCAGCGAATTCATCTTTGCCCAGATCTGCGCCGGCTTTCCGGCGGCGGCGTTGTCGATCTCGTCCTGGATCAGCTTCAGCAGCGTGGGGCGCAGCGAGACCGGCGACACGGCGATCTTCTTCAGGCCCGTGGGCTGGGCGTAGCCGGTCATGTAGTTGAAGATCTTGGCCGCATCCTCGCACAGGTCCGGATCGCAGGTGAAAAAGGAAAGGTCGGTATAGACCTTGGCGGTGACGGGATGATAGTTGCCGGTGCCGAAATGCACGTAGGTGCGCAAGCCCGCATCCTCGCGCCGCGCCACCAGCGAGATCTTGGCGTGGGTCTTCAGCTCCATGAAGCCGAACACCACCTGCACGCCCGCGCGCTCCATGTCGCGCGCCCAGCGGATATTGGCTTCCTCGTCGAAGCGCGCCTTCAGCTCCACCAGCGCGGTCACGGTCTTGCCCGCCTCGGCCGCCTCGATCAGCGCGCGCACCACGGGCGAATCCTGCGAAGTGCGATAGAGCGTCTGCTTGATCGCCACCACGGCCGGGTCGCGCGCAGCCTGCAGGATGAACTGCACCACCACGTCGAAGCTTTCATAGGGATGGTGGACGATGATGTCCTTTTGCCGGATCGCCGCGAAACAGTCACCGCCGAAATCGCGGATGCGTTCGGGAAAACGCGCGTTGAACGGGGTGAATTTCAGGTCCGGCCGCTCGTCGACGATCAGCTGCTCCGTGTCGGCCAGTCCCGGAAGACCGTCGAGCGTGATCGCGTCACCGACCGACATGCGGTATTTCTGGGCGATGAAGGCGCGCAGATTCTCGGGCATGCGCGCCTCGATCGACAGGCGGATCACCTGGCCGCGGCGGCGGCGCTTCAACGCCGTCTCGAAGGTCCGGGTCAGGTCCTCGGCTTCTTCCGCCACCTCGATCTCGCTATCGCGGATGATCTGGAACATGCCGCTGCCGCGCATCTCGAATCCCGGGAACAGGCGGTCGAGAAACAGCAGGATGGCGCTTTCCAGCGGCAGGAAGCGGATCGCCGAGCCGGGCAGGCGCATGAAGCGCGGCAGGCGCGCCGGCAGGGTGACCAGCGCGTCCATCGCGCGCGCGTCGCTGGCGCGAAACAGCGACAACACCAGCCCAAGGCCCAGATTGGGCACGAACGGGAAGGGATGCGCCGGGTCGACCGCCAGCGGCGTCAACACCGGAAACACGTTCTCCATGAAATGCTTGTCGAGCCATTCGCGCTCGGCCGCGGTCAACTCGTCGGGCTGCAGCACGACGATGCCGGCCTCGCGCAGCTCGGCCAGCAGCGCGGTGAAGCAACGCTGCTGGTCCTGCATCAGCGCGTGCGCCTTTTCGTGGATCGCCACCAGCGCCTGGGCGGGCGTACGGCCGTCGTCGCTAGCGGTCGTCACACCGGCGTTGACCTGGCCCCGCAGACCCGCCACGCGGACCATGTAGAACTCGTCCAGGTTCGAGGCCGAGATCGACAGGAACTTCAGCCGTTCGAGCAGCGGATGGGCGGTGTTGTACGCCTCTTCCATCACCCGCGTGTTGAACGCCAGCCACGACAATTCGCGGTTGATATAGCGCTCGGGCGAGCTGGGCTCGATCCGCTGCGGCTCCACGCGCATTGCCTGGGTCACGGCACGTCCTCCTGGCGGGGGCATTCGGCCCCTGCTTTTGCCAAAACCTGTATACCATTACCCCCGGTTTGTGACCGAGTCGTGACTGGAGGCTGGAATTGCGGTCCTGGACCGGCGACGCGGGGCTGAAAACGGCGATGAAACGGCGCATTTATCTGTTCCGACACGGCAAGTCCAGCTGGGGCGGATCGGCCCGCGAGGACAAGGACCGCGATTTGAATCCGCGCGGCCGCAAGGCCGCGGAGAAGATGGGCGAATGGTGCGCCGAGAACGGCGTGGCGCCCGATCTGGTGCTGTGCTCGACCGCGACCCGCACGCGCGAGACCCTGGCCCGGTTGCTGCCGCGCCTGAAAAGCGCCGCGCGCATCGAGTTCGAGGACGCGCTGTACCTGGCCGACGCGCACGAACTCACGGCGCGGCTCAGGCGGCTTGGCGGCGCGACGCGGGCGGTGATGGTGATCGGGCACAATCCCGGCCTGCACGAGCTGGCTTGCCTCTTGGCCGGCGATGGCGAAGCGGAGGATTTGGCGCGGCTCAACGGCAAATTCCCGACCGCGGCGCTGGCCGAGCTTTCGGCCGAGCTGAAGACTTGGCGCGAGCTCGCGCCTCATCGATGCATCCTCGACCGCTTCGTCCTGCCGCGCGAACTGCCGTGAGCCGAACGACGGTCCTCAAGAACACGGCGCTGATCGCCGCCGCAACGCTGCTGCTGCTGGCGCCGGCGCTGTGGAACGGCTTTCCACTGATGTTCTTCGACACCGGCGCGTTCATCGAGCAGGCGGTCAAAGGCGGCTTCGTTGCCGAGCGCTCGGTGTTCTATGCCTGGTTCTTGGCCGCGTTCCGGCCGCGCTTCAGCCTGTGGCCGGCGATGGTGGCGCAATCACTGATCGCGGTGCTGGTGATGGTGGAATTCGCGCGCGTCGTGGCGCCGCGGGTTTCGCCCGGGCGATTCTTCGCCATCGTCCTGGCGCTGTGCATCGGCACCGGGCTGCCCTGGTACGCCGGCCAGGTGCTGCCCGACATACTGGCGCCGCTGATGGTGCTGAGCCTTTACCTGCTGGGCTTCCATCCCGACACGCTGGATTGGGCGCGCCGCGCCGCGATTATCGCCGTTGCGGTGCTGGCGGCCACGTCGCATGCCTCGCATCTGGGCCTGGCGGCGGGTCTGGCGATCGTCACCGCGTTGGCCGGGATCGCCGGAAAATTCTTCCCTGCGTCAATCCGGCCGCGCTGGCAGATGCCGGCCCTGGCGTTCGCCTTGTCGCTGGCGCTGATCGTTGCCAGCAACTTCGCTCGCACCGGCGAAGTGTTCGTAAGCCGCGCCGGCCCCGCTTTCGTGTTCGGGCGGCTGCTGCAGGACGGCATCGTCAAGCGGCTGCTCGACGATACCTGCCCCGGGTCCGGCTACCGCCTGTGCGCGCACAAGGACAACCTGCCGCGGACCGCGAACGACTGGCTGTGGAGTGGCGACACGCCGTTCTGGGAATTGGGCGCGTTCGAGGGCACGGCCGAAGAATCGAGCCGCATCATCGCCGAAAGCCTGAAACGCTATCCGCTGATGCATTTGAAAACGGCGACCGCCGCGACGGCGGAGCAGTTCTTCATGTTCACCACGGGCGACGGCATCGTGCCGCAGCACGACATACTGGCGGCGATCTTCCAGCAATTTCTTCCGGGGCAGTTGCCGGCCTATTACGCGGCGCGTCAGCAAAACCGGCTGATCGATTTCGGCTGGATCAACCCGCCGCACCTAGCGGCAGGCGCGCTGTCGATCACGGCCCTAGCGGCGATCCTGGCGGCCGCGGCATGGCGGCGGCGCTGGGACGACCGCGCCTTCCTACCCGTGTTCCTGCTGCTGGCGCTCCTTGGCAACGCCTTCATCTGCGGAGCGCTGTCTAACCCGCATGACCGCTATCAGTCCCGGCTGATCTGGGCGGCGAGCTTTGCCGTGCTGCTGCTGGCCGGTTCCGGGCGGGAAAAGAACGCGGGCTAGTCCGTTTCCCAGAACGGGTCGATCTTGGCGATCTTGCGGCTGATGCGCGCCGCCCGAGGCATGTCGGCGGCGATGCGCGCGGCAAACCAGCCCTTCAATATCTCGTTGGCCCGCTCGACCAGCTCGCGGCTCTTGGCGTCGGCCGAGGCCAGCTCGTCGAGCAGCCGGTGGCCGACCACCGCGTCGTTCATCGAGCCCAGGCAGTCCTGCATTTCGCTGAGACGCTTGGCGTATTTCTGCGCCGGCTTGTGCTGGAACAGCGCGCGGAAGAATTCCGCGGCATAGCGCGCTTTCTTGCCGTTGATGCGCAGCTCGTGGCGCTCTTCGTCGTTGAGCCCGTCGAACCGCTTGGCCAGCTTACGCAGCTTACGGTGGCTTCGCGCCAGCACGTCCCGCGCCACGCCGTCGATCGGCTTGGCCCAGGGCTGCGGGTCCGCGTTCTCGGCCGGGTCGTCGCCGCCGCCGCTTTCCAGCCACAGATCGAGCTGCAACTGCATGCGTGTGTAGCGCCGGTCGTCCAGCGTCGCCGCCACCTGTTCGTAGGCCTGGGCGCGGGCGCGCGAGGCGGCCGAGGTGAGGGCGCGCAGGTTGGTGTCGTCGGGCAGGCGCTCGCGCAGGGGGGCGAGGGTGTCCTCGAGGAACACGTCCCAGTCGCGCGCGGGGCCCATGCGTTGCTGCGCCCAGCGCAGCTCGTCGACGAAATGCTGGCGCTGCTCTTCCGGCAGCACGCCCGCGAACAGCGAGAACACGGCGCGCAGGCGGCGCAAACCGACGCGCAGTTGATGCACGCCCTCGGGGTCTTCGCCCAGGCGCGCGCAATCCTCGTTCGCGCGCATCTGCGTCAGGCACTCGCGGGCGATGGCGACGAAGCCCTGCCACGCGGTCATGCCCGGCTCGAGCTCGATGTCCTCGGAGCGACGCGGCTTCGGCTTTTCGCCCAGCAGCAGGTCGTAGCCGCGCGTGGCCTTGGAGCGGTATTCCACGGTGAACGGCACCTCTTCGTGCAGCTTGAGCGCCAACTCGTAGAGCCGGAACGGCAGGCCGGATTTCAACTCCAGCTCGGCCTCGCATACCGGCTCGCGCCTGTCCTGGGCGGCGATCTCGCCCGTGTCCACGGCCAGCTCGATCTTGGTTTCGGCCAGCGACAGCGGCGTGGTGCTGCGCGTGATGTCCGAGGTGAAGGCTTCCTTCAGATCCTCGGGCGTGGAC
Source organism: Rhodospirillaceae bacterium (assembly GCA_023266845.1). GTDB lineage: Bacteria > Pseudomonadota > Alphaproteobacteria > JAEULC01 > JAEULC01 > JAEULC01. The sequence goes on along the minus strand of JAHFPH010000115.1, from coordinate 1,721 downwards.
ATGGGCAGCGCCTCGCGCAGCTTGCCGTCCTCGATCAGCTCGAGCTTCGGTCGATCGCCGTCGATCATGGACTCATATTCGCGGTAACGCTGCGCGGCGCCGGCATGGCCCTTGTCGGGCGCTTTCAACGTCTGGATGCGGTGGCTGCCGTCGTGGCGCACGCGCAGCGCGATCCGATTCTTGCGCAGCGCCATGTCGTCGGTGTCGAAATACACGTTGTACAGCTTGCGCGTGCGCGACGCGGACAGGCGCAATTCGCGCAGCAGCGGGTGGCGCCGCAGACGGCCGAGCAGATCCGGCTTTATGCGGAGCTTCAATTCGGTCTCGGTGTTCACGGATCCCCCGCCCAACGACGGGCGGGACGTTACCCCGGGCTTCTTGGACCTGTCATTTGTTATAATTCCTTCAACAAATTGTCACAGCGCCGTCGCGGCGAATTCCATGATTCGCCAGGAATTCTGCGGCAAATCCGCAACTCTATGGTCTGTGGATAGTGTGGATAACCCACGACAGCAGAATCGGACGCAATTTACAAGGTTCCGCGATACGCGCCGCCGTCCAGTAGCAGATTTTGCCCTGTGATGAACCCGGCATGCGCGCTGCACAGGAACGCGCAGGCCGCGCCGAACTCGTCGGGCGCGCCCATGCGCTTGGCCGGATTTTCCTTCCTGCGCTCCTCGTACAGTTTTTCTAAGGGGATGTTCTGTTTCGCCGCCAAGGTGCGGATGGTCGACAGCAGCCGGTCGGTTTCGAACGGCCCGGGCAGCAGGTTGTTGACGGTGACGTTGTGCTGCACGGTCTGGCGCGCGAGGCCCGCCACGAAGCCCGTCAGCCCCGCGCGCGCGCCGTTCGACAGGCCCAGATACTCGATCGGCGCCTTCACCGCGCCCGAGGTGATGTTGACGATGCGCCCGAAGCGCCGCTGGATCATGCCGTCCACGGTGGCTTTGATAAGCAGGATGGGCGTGATCATGTTGTTGTTCACCGCCGCCATCCAATGCTCTTTCGACCAGTCGCGGAAATCGCCGGGCGGCGGGCCGCCCGCGTTGTTCACCAGAATGTCGGGTGCGGGACAGGCGGCGAGCGCGGCGTCGCGGCCCGCGTCGGTCGTGATGTCGGCCGCGACTTCCGTGACCTTCACGCCCGGCGCGGCGGCGCGGATTTCCTTCGCCGCGTCGGCCAGGGTCGCGGCCGTGCGCGCGAGGATGACAATGTCCACGCCTTCCATCGCCAAGGCCTTCGCGCAGGCTTTGCCCAGGCCCTTGCTCGCCGCGCAGACCAGCGCCTTCTTGCCCTTCAATCCCAGATCCATCGCCCTCTCCTAATGCTTGTCCAGCACGTCGCGCGCCAGGGTGACGCTGAGCGCCCGGCGCCGCGCCAGCGCCTCGCGGTCCAGCGCTTCGACGATCCGCCCCGCCGCGTCGAGCGAGCGTTCCATGCGCCGCGCGATATAGCCGATGATCGCGGGATCGGCGCGCATCTGCCGGTCGGCGAACAGCTTGCCCAGGACCGCGGCCAGCAATGCATCGTCCGGCGGCTCGATCGCGGCGGTGGGCGCGGCCAGCAGCCGCGAGCGCAAGTCCGCCAGCGCGATCGGCCAACGCGACGGCGCCTCGCGCGCGGCCAGCAGCACATGCCCGCTTCGTTCGCTCATCAAGTTGTACAAATGGAACAGCGCGTGCTCGTCCAGCGCCGCGGGTCCGGCCGCGCCGAGATCGAGC
>JAHFPH010000114.1 GCA_023266845.1 Rhodospirillaceae bacterium | reverse complement strand
GGCAAGCCGGGCGAGCACCATCACGTGGCGCCCGCGCATCCCGAATACGCCAAGCTGACCTTCATGAAGCAGGACATCGCCAAGGCGAAGGCGCTGCTCACGGCGGCCGGCTATCCAGGCGGCATCGATGCGACGATCGACTGCCGCCCGCAGCCCGATTGGGAGCTCTTGGCCGTTCAGACCATGGTCGAACAGTGGAAGGAAGCCGGCATCCGCGTGAAGATCAACGTCATGCCGTCGACCCAGTACTGGGGTGTATGGACCAAGGTGCCGTTCGGCTTCACCACCTGGGCGCACCGGCCGCTCGGCACCATGGTCTTAAGCCTTGCCTACCGTTCGGGCGCGGCGTGGAACGAGGCCAACTGGTCGAACGCCGAGTTCGACAAGATGATCACCGAGGCGGAAGGCTATCTCGACGTCGAGAAGCGCCGCGCCGTCATGGCCAAGCTCGAGCAGCTGATGCTCGACGAAGGGCCGGTGGTCGTGCCGCTGTGGCGCTCGGTCTTCAACTACACCGACAAGAAGATCAAGGGCTACAAGATCCACCCCAGCATCTATATCGACGTGAAGGATATGTGGATCGAGGCCTGACGGAAGCGATTGCCGGCGGGCGGCCCTGGGCCGCCCGCCGCGTTTCTGCCCCTGACCCAAGGGGAATGATCCGAGCTAAAGGGTAAGGCACCGGCCATGCTGCGCTATACCGCCAAGCAGCTTGCCAACATGGCCATCACGCTTTTCGCGGTCTCGTTTCTCGTCTTCGCGCTGAACGAGCTTTCGCCCGGCGACGTGGCGCGCAAACTGCTTGGCGCCTACGCCACGCAGAGCCAGGTCGATATCCTTTACAAGGAAATGGGCCTCGACCGGCCGCTGATCGTCCGGTACCTCGAATACATGGGTAACGCGCTGGCCGGCGATTTCGGCCAGTCGCTGGTGTTCCGCAGGCCGGTATCCGAATTGCTGTTCGACCGGCTGGGCAACACCATGATCCTGGCGGCGATCAGTTTCGCGGTGATCGTGCCGCTGTCCATGCTGCTGGGCGTGCTGGCGGGGATGCGCGAGCGCAGCCTGTTCGATCGCGCGATTTCCGTTTTCTCGTCGATCTGCGCCTCGATCCCCGAATTCGCCATGGGCGTGTTCCTGCTCGCTATCTTCGTGGTGTGGCTGGGGATGCTGCCCGGCGTCTCGCCCCTTCGCGCCGATAGCGGCTGGGCGGTGTGGATGCAGTTCGTGCTGCCGGTGCTGGTGGTCACGTTCTACGACGCCGGCTATCTGATCTCGATGATCCGCTCCTCGATGGTCGAGGTGATGCGCAGCGCCTATATCCGCACCGCGACGCTCAAGGGCATGTCGTTTAGGGGCGTGGTCGCCAAGCACGCGCTGCGCAACGCGCTGATCACGCCCTTCACCGTGATCCTGCTGCAGCTCAACTATCTGGTCTCGGGCCTGGTGGTGGTCGAAACCCTGTTCGCCTATCCGGGCTTCGGCCGTTTGATGCTGGAAGCCGCGCTGTCCAAGGACATCGCGGTGATCGAGGCCGGCACCCTGGTCGCGGTCAGCGTCACCATGCTGACGCAACTGTTCGGCGATCTGGGCTACATGCTGCTCGACCCCAGGATCAGGGTATGACCGAGGCCACGCGCGATATCCCAGCCGCCGCGGCCTATGTGGAGGTCGCGCGGGCGCGCCCGCGGATCAAGCTCGGGGCGCTCGCCCGCGTCTGGAATCTGCTCAGCTATTCGCCCATCGCCACGGTCGGCGCCGCGATCATCCTGTTCTGGTGCGTTTGCGCGATCTTCGCGCCTTGGGTCGCGCCCTATCCGCCGAACAAGATCGACTCGGCGCTGCTGGCCTATCCGTATCCGACATCTCAGCATTGGCTTGGCGTCGATCATTTGGGCCGCGACATTGCTTCGCGCCTGATCTGGGGCGCGCGCACCGTGCTGATCGTGGCGCCGATCGCCGTGCTGACCGCCGCCGCGCTGGGCACGTTTTTGGGGCTGCTGTCGGGCTATCGCGGCGGCGCCGCCGACGCGGTCATCATGCGCGTGGGCGACACGTTGCTGGCGTTCCCCAAGATCATCCTTTACCTCATCATCATCGCCAAGTTCGGCGCCTCGGCGTTCAACATCGTCGCGGTCATCGGCGTCACCAACGCACCGATCATCGCGCGCATCGTGCGCGCCGTGACGCTGGACGTGAAGAACCGCGACTACGTGGCGGCCGCGCGCATGCGCGGCGAAAGCCCGCTCTACATCATGCTGGTCGAGATCCTGCCCAACGCGCGCGGGCCGCTGATCGTCGATCTGTTCCTGCGCCTCGGCTACACCACCATCGCCATCGGCGTGCTGGGGTTCCTGGGCGTCGGCCTGCCGCCGCCCGATCCGGATTGGGGCGGCATGATCAAGGAAACCTACGGCATGCTGTTCGTGTGGCCGCACATGACCATCATTCCGTCCATCGCCATTTCCTCGCTGGTGATCGGGTGCAATTTCCTCGCCACCGGCCTGCGCGAGTCTTCCGTCGATGGCTGACGTCCTGGTCTTCGACAAGGTCTCGATCGACTACCGCGGCAAGGCGGGCGTCCAGCGCATTCTCAACGACGTGAGCTTCTCCATCCCGGCCGGCGGCTCAATGGGGTTGGTGGGCGAGTCGGGTTGCGGTAAGTCCACGGTTGCGCTGGCCGCCATGCGCTATCTGCCGCGCGGCATGACCGTCGCCGAGGGCCGCATTTCGGTCGAAGGCCGCGACACAGCGGGCCTGTCGGACGCGGAACTCCGCCGCGTGCGCGGCAACCGCGTGGCGATGATCTATCAGGACCCGATGTCCAGCCTCAACCCGGTGATGACCGTCGGCGAGCAGTTGATGGAAGTGCCGCTGTTGCACGGCGTGACCGACCGGGCCGTCGCGTTCCAGCGTGCCGTGGCGATGCTGGGCGAAGTCCGTCTGCCCGACGCCGAGGCGATGATGGCGCGCTATCCGCATCAGCTTTCGGGTGGGCAGCAGCAGCGCGTGGTGATCGCCATGGCGCTGATGGCCGAGCCGGCGCTGTTGATCATGGACGAGCCCACCACCGGCCTGGACGTTACCATCGAGGCCGCGATTCTGGAGCTGGTGCGCGAGCTGCGCTCGAAGTTCGGCGCGGCGATCCTGTTCATCAGCCACAATCTCGGCACCGTCGCGCGGATCTGCGACCGCATCGGCGTGCTGTATGCCGGGCGGCTGGTCGAAACCGGCGATATACGCTCGGTGTTCCACCGGCCCGCCCATCCCTATACGCATGGGCTGCTCTCCGCCCTGCCGCGCATCGACGCCAGGGGCAAGGGCGCGCGGCTGCACCCGATCGAGGGCACGCTGGCCGCCGCCGACCGCGCCAGGCCGGGCTGCGCCTTCAGTCCCCGCTGCCCGCACATGGCGCCGGCGGAATGCGTCGAACGGTCGGTGCCGATGGTTCCAGCCTCGCCGGCCGCGGATCACCTCGCGCGGTGCGCGCGGCTCGAGGCGGTGCGCAAGGCATCGCAGGCCGCGTGGCGCGCGCGCCCGCCCGCCGAAGCCGAGGTCGACGCGCCGATCCTGTTGGATGTGCGCCATCTGACCAAGAACTACGAGCTGGGCGGGCGCTTCGGCGGCCGCGCCAAGCGCGTGGTGCGGGCGCTCAGCGACGCCAATTTCCAGGCGCGCGCCGGCCAGACGCTGGCCATCGTCGGCGAATCGGGCTGCGGCAAGTCGACGCTCGCCAAAACCATATCGGGCTTGATCCCCGCCAGCGCGGGCGAAGCCAGGCTCGGCGATGCCGATCTCGCCCAACTGCCGGTCGACAAGCGGCCGCGCGATCTGCGCCGGCGCATCCAGATGGTGTTCCAGAATCCCGACTCGACCCTCAACCCCAGCCACTCGGTCGAATTCGCCCTCGCGCGCCCGCTCAAGGTGCTGCGCGGCATGGGCAGCGGCGAGGCGAAGCGCGAGGTCGCGCGGCTGATGGAGCAGGTGCAGCTGCCACCCGATCTGCTGCGCCGCATGCCGCATCAGCTCTCGGGCGGCCAGCGCCAGCGCGTGGCGATAGCGCGCGCCTTGGCGGGCGAGCCCGATCTGGTAGTGGCTGACGAGCCGGTTTCGGCGCTCGACGTGTCGGTGCAGGCGGCGATCCTTAACCTGCTCAGCGACCTTTTGGAGCGCTCGCATGTCGGGCTGATCGTCATTTCCCACGACCTGGCCTTGGTGCGGCACATGGCCGACTGGGTGGCGGTGATGTATCTCGGCCGCATTGTCGAATACGGACCGGCCGACGCCGTGTTCCGCCCGCCCTATCATCCCTATACCGAGGCGCTGCTGGCCGCCGCGCCCAAGCCCGATCCCGACGCGGGCGCGCCGACCGTGGTGCTGGGCGGCGCCATGCCCAGTTCGACGCAAGCGATCGTGGGTTGCCCGTTCGCCTCGCGTTGCCCGCGTAAGATCGGCGCGATCTGCGACACCGAGACGCCGCCCGTGCGCCGGTTTGGCGTTCATTCGATCGCCTGCCATATCGACCTGCCGCCGCCCGCCGCCGGCATCCGCTCGCAAGCCGACGCGGCCGCTCCGCCGCCCTGAGCCGCCCCTCGATGCGTCACTCTTCCGTCTGGGGCGGTGCCGTCCTCGCGCTGCTGGCGATTTCCTGCATCCACCAGCTCGGCACTGGCCTGGTCGTGGCGCTGGTGCCGATGCGCCTGGCGATCGAAGGGTTCGCCGCCTGGGTCGCGGGCGCGATGTCCACCGCCTTCTCGGTCGGGTTCCTGCTGGGTTGTCTCGCCGCGCCCAAAATCGTGGCGCGAGTTCCGGCGCGCGCGGCGATCGCGGTCTGCGCGCTGGCCAACGCGGCCTGCGCCGCCGCGCTGTGGCTGTACCCGGATCCCATCGCCTGGTGCGCCGCGCGGTTCACCGGCGGCGCGTTCATCGCCTGTATGTGGGTGGTGATCGAAGCCTGGTTCGGCCAGCGGTCCAACGCGGCCAACCGCGGCGCGGTGTTCGGCGCTTATATGTTGACCAGCCGCGTCGCCTTCGTGATCGCCCAGGCGGCGCTGGCCTGGACCGACCCGCGCATCGGCGCGCTATTCCTGATCGCCGCCGGTTTCTACGCCGTGTCATGGCTGCCGGTTCTGGCGGCCCGCGACGCGCCGCCGCGCATCCATCCGAAAGCCGCGCCCGGGTCGCTGGCGATCGTGCATCTGGCGCCGGCCGCCGCCGCCGGGTCGCTGATCCACGGCCTTATCACCACGGCGCAGCCCGCGCTGTTTCCGATCTACGGCGTGGGCCTGGGCCTGGGCATGGATCGCATTGCGCTGGGCCTGGCCGCCATCCAGTTCGGCGGCATGGTGCTGCAATTGCCGCTCGCCTTCGCCTCCGATCGCTGGGGCCGGCGCAAGATCATGGCGGTCGCCGCCTTCGCGACGGCTGCCCTGTCGTTCGCGGCGTTTTACGCGCCGGTGTCGTCCTCGCCCTTGCTGCTGGTCGCGCTGTCGGCGTGGGGCGGGGCGCCCGCCGTGATCTATTCGCTGGCGATCGCGCACGCCAACGACCGGGTGGACGACCATCAGCGCATCGCCGCGTCTAGCGGTCTGTTGATGCTCTGGGGGCTGGGCGCGGCGCTGGGGCCGATGGCCGCGTCGGTGCTGATGGATTCCCTAGGCCACGCGGCGCTGTTCGCCTTCACCGGCGGCTTGGCGGTCGTGTTGGGCGCGTTCCTGATCTGGCGTCGAATCGTGCGCAAGCCGGTGACCGCGCGCAAGCCGCTCGAAGGCGCGATCGCGCCGCCGGGCTAACGCTTCGCCGGTTCCCGGCTCAGACGCGCCGCCGTTCCGATTTCGCCGCGCCAGCAATACAGCGCAAGCAGCGGCTCGCCGGCGGCGCGCATCGCGTGGCGCTGGTGCGGTTTATGGTGGATCGCAGTACCCGGTTGCTCAACGCGCCATTCCTGCCCTTGGCGCCACCACTCGGCCCGGCCGGACGCGACGTGATAGATTTCCTCCGCCGCGTGGCCGTGATCGGGGTAAAGCGTATCGGGCCCCAGCATCAGGAACCCAACCAGCAGCTCGTGGCTTTCGTAGGCGCGGTTCGGGCCGACGAATTCCACATAACCGTAATTGTCCAAAAACCCCTTGCCGGCTTTGTCGCCGCCGTAGTTCGGATTCTGCACCCAATCGGAGACCGGCTCGACAATGGCAAAGGCATCCGCGATGTCCTTCAGCGGTCCCTTGCGCGCCGCGTCGATCGCCGCGCCGGCGAAACGGCAGACCGGCTTGCGGCTTCTGCTTCCCAGCTTCGGTCTTTCGGTATCGAACCGCGCCAGGATTTCCGCCGCCACCCGCAGCATCGGCACCCCGGCGGCGCGATAAAGCTTTGCGACCTCGCGCAACAGGCGCGGGTAGCCGGTCATATCAGCGCGTCGGCGAAGGGATGCAGCAGCCGGTCGTGGGATTTCAGGAAATAGCGGCGGAACACCTCGGCATAGCCGCGATAAAAGATGACGCCGTCTTTCTCCAACTGCGCGCGAACCTGCCGGTGGAACGCCGGCAGTCTGTACCATGCCAAACCCGGGTCCAGGTGATGCGTCGCATGCAGGTTGTTGTGGAGGTAGAGCAGGCCGAACACGGGCGAGTTCTCGACGATCGCCGTTCGGCGGTCGATGTCGGGCACCGCGCGGTGCTCGGCGAAGGAGCGGATCAGCATCAGCGCCGTGCCCGGCAAGACGAAAGCGAGAATATAAAGCGCCGGACTCATGCCGCATACCAGCACCACCCAGGCCAGCATCAGCGCTAGGCCGGGCAGGTAGTCGAGCCACGTCCGCGCGATGGCACGGTCGCCCGCGGCGATCGCGCGCGCCTCGCACCACATGAAGCGCAACGGCACCCAAACCGCGCCGACGGTGACGCGGCCGAGCATCGTCGTCTCGGCGCCGGCCAGCGCCCTTCCCACCGGCCCCAGCGCCGCCAGGTCCTGGGCCCGCCAATAGCGCGATTCCGGGTCGATCACCGGCAGGGTCAGCAACTCGTTGCGGTGATGCAGCAGATGCGTGACGCGATAGCGCCCATACGGCATCCACAGCATCAGCGGCGCGTCGGCGACGGCGCGGTTCAGCCACGGCCAGGGCGTGAAATGCCCGTGCACGATCTCGTGCTGCAGCGACGACTGCCACGCCACCAGCCATCCGCCCAGCGGAACCAGCAGCCAGATCGGCACGGCGCCGTGCCAATAGGTCAGCGCCGCCCAGGCTGCGTAGATCGCGGCGGCCAGCAGGGCCGTCGGCCATTCGACCGAGGAGGCTCCGTCCCGGTCCGTGATCGTCGCTTTCGCGGTCACAGGATTTTCTCCAGCCCGCGCATTTCGGCTTCCCTGGCCCAGGCTTCCGTCACGCCGTAGTCCTTTTCGTCCATGCGCGCAAAGCCGATGATGCAAAGCTCGTTCCGCAACTGGCCTTGCGCCGGGTCGCCGCCGAACGCGCACAAGGCCTCGCGCAGTTTCGCCACGATGTCGGGCGGCGTGCCCGGCGCCGCCATGAAGGCGGGGATCGGCACGGTCTCGGTGCTGGCCACGACGCGCGTCTGCTTCGCCAGCTCGGGCATATGGCGGCAGATCAGGTCATAGGCGAAGGAATCGAGCGGCCCCACGTCGGTGCGCCCCGCGGCGATCGCCTCCAGTGTCAGGCGCGGCGTCATCAGGGGGCCGATGATCTCGCGGTACAGCGGCTTGCCGTCGGCGCCCCTGAACTTGAGCAGATGATGGCGCGGCGCGTTATAGCCGGAATGCGACTCGGGAACGGTGTAGGCGAAGCGGTTACCGAACGTTTCTTCCAGGCTGCGGAACCTGGAATCCGCCCGCACCACGAAATGCGAGCAATAGACCGGCTTGCCCTTGGCGTAGGCGGCGCTGGGAATCGGCGCGGCCACCACGCGTTGCGCGGCGCCCCGGCGATAGAACGGCCAGCCGCACATGAAGGTGCAGGCCAAATCCGGCCGCGCCCACAGCTCGTCCAGGGGCGCGGGAAAGGCATGGTCGATCACGGTCAGGGCTATGCCCGAGCGCCGCTCCAGCCACTGGAACAGGCGCTTCCACGCCGCCGCCGCCGCGGGGGCGACGGAGTACATGCGCGCGTTGGCGATCAGGGGCGTCGCGGTTTCGGTCATCGCGGCGAATTGATCGCCCCAGCCCGCATCCCTGTCAAGCAATCCGCGCCGGACCCATGCCATTGATCCTGCGGGCGTTCGGTGGCTCAATGGCGGCGAGGAAACGGCCGGTACAGAACGCATGCCCTATCTCGGGACCGATCCCTGGCGCGAGCAGTATTTCGCCGACGTGCCCTGTCCCGACGATGTGGTCGTCCCCATCGACGACGCGACGGCGTGGGAGATCTATCCCGCCCATCGCTGGGTCTACAACAAGCTGTTGATCTGCGAGACGCAGGGCCTGCCGCATGGGCCGCACGGCACCGTGCCCAAATCCTTTCCCATGTTTTCCAAGCCGATCTACAACATGCGCGGCATGGGCACGGGCGGGCGCGTGATCCACGACGCGGACGACTACTTCGCCTCGATGGAGCCGGGGCATCTGTGGATGCCGTGGCTCAAAGGCCCGCATGTTTCGACCGACGCGGCGCTGGCCGACGGAAGGATTTGCTGGTGGCGCCACACCACGGGCGTGCCCGGGCCGGGCGGCACCTTCGATTACTGGACGATCCATGCGGAGAAGCGGCCGGAGCTGGAGAAGTATCTCGGCGGCTGGATCGCGCGGAACCTCGTGGGCTTCACCGGCGTGGTGAATTTCGAGACCGTCGGCGGCGCGATCCTGGAATGCCATCTGCGCATGGCCGAGCAATGGCTGGATTTGAACGGCAAGGGCTGGCTCGAGGCCGTGGTCGGGCTCTATACCAGGGGCACGTGGAAATTTTCCGACACTGACCGGCGCACGGGCTACAGCGTCATCCTATTCGGCGCGCACGGGGCGCCGTGGCACATCGAGCGGGACGACGCGGCGCGGGTGCTGGCAATGCCGCACGTCTCGTCGATCCAGATCACGTTCAACGCCGACCGCCCGCCCGGACAACACGCCATGCCGCCGGGCGGTTTCAGGCTCGCGATCGTCAATTGCTGGGACCTCGACGCGGGCATGGTGGCGCGCGGCGAGCTGGCCGGCATGTTCGTGCAGCGCCCGGCGGGCTGATCGGAAAGGGCAGGGGAATGGCAAAGGAAGTCGCGGTCATCGTCGGGGCGGGATCGGGCCTAAGCGCCGCGTTGGCGCGTCTTTGCGCCAAGCAGGGAATGAGCGTGGCGCTGGCCGCGCGCGACGCGGATAAGCTCGCGGCGCTGGCGAAAGAGACCGGCGCCAGCGCCTATCGCTGCGATGCGGGCAAGCCCGCCGACGTGGCGGCGCTGTTCAAATCGGCCGACGCCGATCTGGGCACGCCCGATCTGGTGGTGTTCAACGCCAGCCGCCGCGCGCGGGGGAAGTTCGTCGAGCTGGACGCGGCGGAGGTCGAGGCCAGCCTGCGCATCACCGCCTATGCCGGGTTCCTGGTGGCGCAGGAAGCGGCCAAGCGGATGGTGAAACGCGGGCGGGGCAGCATCCTGTTCACCGGCGCGTCGGCCAGCGTGAAGGGCTATGCGCAGTCCGCGCCTTTTGCCATGGGCAAGTTCGCGCTGCGCGGCCTGGCGCAGAGCATGGCGCGGGAGTTGGCGCCTCAGGGCATCCACGTCGCGCATTTCGTGATCGACGGCGGCATCCGACAGGGCGCCGCGGACTCGCGCGGCGAGCGCGGCCAGGACGGGTATCTCGATCCCACCGCCATCGCCGAGGCGTATTTGCAAATTCACCGCCAACACCGCAGCGCCTGGACCTGGGAGGTCGAGCTGCGCCCCTGGGTCGAGAAGTTCTGACATGGCGAGGCCGCCGCTGCGCGTGGGTCTTGTCGGCAGCGGCTTCATGGGCCGCGCCCACGCCCTGGCGTTCGGCATGGCGGGGCGCGTATTCGACCTGCCGCTGGAGCCGGTGCTGGAGCTGCTGGCCGACGCAAACGCGACGATCGCGGCCGCCGCCGCCGAGCGCCTGGGCTTTCGCCGCGCGTCAGGCGATTGGCGACAGCTTGTCGCCGATCCGGCGGTCGATCTGGTGGCGATCGCGGCGCCCAACGTGCTGCACAAGCCCGTCGCGCTGGCTGCTCTAGCCGCAGGCAAGCCGGTCTATTGCGAAAAACCGTTGGCCGCTACACTGAACGATGCGCGCGACATGGCCATGGCGGCGCGGGCGGCGAAGAAAGTCACGCTGGTCGGGTTCAATTACCTGAAGAACCCGGTCATCGCCCTGGCGCGCGACATAATCGCCAAGGACGAAATCGGTAAGGTAATCGGCTTTCGCGGCATCCATGCCGAGGATTACATGGCCGATCCCGACGCGCCTTTCGCCTTCCGCCACGAGCCCCAGGGCGGCGGGGCGTTCATGGACCTGGGCAGCCATATCGTTTCGATGGCGCGCTATCTGATCGGCGATATCGCCGCGATCGCGGCGGCATCGGTCACGGTGCACGAATCGCGGCCGGTAAAGCGCGGCGCATCGGCGCGCAAGACCGTGACGGTGGACGACCAGATGCATGCCGTACTGCGTTTCGCGTCGGGTGTGCTTGGCACTATCGAAGCAAGCTGGATCACGCCGGGCCGCAAGATGCAGCTCGCCTTCGAGATCACCGGGACAAAAGGCTCGCTATCCTTCACGCAGGAACGGTTCAACGAGCTGAAGCTCTATCGCATGGGGCGGGATGCGGGGCGCGAGGGTTACACGACCATCGCGGCGGGGCCGGAGCATCCGCCCTATGGCGAGTTCATCCCCGCGCCCGGCCATCAGCTCGGCTTCAACGACCTGAAGGTGATCGAGGTCAAGGCGCTGATCGACGCGTTGGCGGGCAAATCGCCGGCTTATCCCGATTTTGCCGAGGCCGCCGCCGTGCAGGCCGTGATCGACGCGGGTCTGCGCGCGGCGAGCGAACGGCGCTGGGTGACGGTCGAGAAAATCTAGACGCGGCCGTTCAATTCTGCTCGCCCGAACCCCAGATCG
>JAHFPH010000198.1 GCA_023266845.1 Rhodospirillaceae bacterium | reverse complement strand
GGTTCATTTGCCGACAAATCCGCCGGCGAGCAAGGATCAGGCTCGACGCGCCTCGAAGAAGCTCTTGAGCTGCAGAGCCGCTTCGCTTTCGCCAATGCCGCCCAATACATCGGGCCGGTGGTGGCACGTGCGCTGGGAAAATATCCGGGCGCCGTGGACCACTCCGCCGCCTTTGGGATCCTCGGCCGCGAAGCGTAGCGCCTCTACTCGGGACAGGGCGATCGCCGCGGCGCACATGGCACATGGCTCAAGTGTGACCCACAACGTGCAGCCATCCAGCCGGGGCTGGCCCAGCTTGGTCGCAGCATGGCGAATGGCAACAATCTCGGCGTGGGCCGTGGGGTCGAGATTGCCGCGCATCGCGTTGCGTGCCTCGGCAATAATCTCGTCGCCTTGTGTAATCACCGCCCCGACCGGCACTTCTCCCGCCTCGGCGGCAACAGCAGCCAGGTCGAGCGCGCGGCGCATTGGTGGCGGAAGCGGAAATGACATGGCGGGCCGAGCGCTAGCGCGCCGATCGGCATCTGTCATGCCTTGCAGTCGGGCAAGCAGGATATCAGTGGGCGGCGTTTTGCTGGCTTTCCTGCGGGCGGCGCACTTCCACCACCGGCACATTGACGGATTTGGCGTCGCGTTTCACCTCAATCTTGGGAACGGTGACATGGGCCTCCCGAGTGCCGACTTCGACCGAGCCGGTCTGGACATCGAACGCTGGCGTTTGCCCCCCTTTCGCCCGAATCGCCCCATTATCAGCTTCAATCGAGGGGATCTTCGTCTGGCGAGTTTGGCTGATGTCGATGTAGCCGGTGCTGATTCCGGCGATCAGCGCGACGACGGCAATGATCAGGATAAGCAGGACGGTACGCATCGTTCGCTCCTCGCCATTTCTCCTTCAACGCCGCCGGGCTGATTTAAGTTGCCTTTTGGGGCCTTTCCGGTGTTGGAAGGTTGACGAACCCCACCTCCCCGAGTATCGGGCGGCGCTTTCCGGGTGCATTCAAGCGCCCAACCCAAAACTAGGATTTGACCGATGTCGCGCGTTTGCGAGCTGACCGGCAAGGGCCGGCAGGTGGGCAACAATGTTTCCCACGCCAATAACAAGACCAAGCGGACGTTCCTGCCCAATTTGCAGAACGTGACCCTGATCTCGGAATCGCTCGAGCGGAGCATCAAGCTGCGCGTCTCGACGCACGGGCTGCGCTCGGTCGAGCATGTCGGCGGGCTCGACAACTGGCTGACCAAGACCAGCGAGGACAAGCTCTCGCCGCGTGTTGCCAAGCTCAAGCGCGAGATCGCCAAGAAAGCGAAGTCGGCGGCCGCCTAAGGCGCTTTCGTTGACAGTTTGCTTGAAGGCCCGGCGCTCGTCGCCGGGCTTTTGCTTTGTGCGGGCGGCAAATAGTCGAGCGCGACCAGCAAGGTCCTCGCCATGATCCGGTGGCCATTGTCGGTCACCAGCCAGAATCTCCAGCGGCCATCGGCCAGCTTCTCGATCGCCATCCCCTCATAATTGTCGAATTCGCCCTTGGGCAATGTCCAGGGCGGGCCAGCCATGAACCCGTCTCGAACCGGGAGCAGCGGCGCGATCGCCTCCGAGATCCCGCTCATCCCCTTGTGCCGCAGCAGCAGCCATTCCGACCCATCCGGCGCCGTGGCCGCTTCGGCCAAATCGCTATTTGTGTAAAGTTTGAGGAGTGTCAGCGCTTTGTCGTCGATCCGCACCGCGTCATGCCCGCCTTCGGCCAGCGCCAAAAGCTTCCCGTCATGCACCAACAGTCCTTCCGCTCCGCGATTGTCGGGCCAGTTGAAGCGGCCCAGATCAACGCTGGCGAGCGCGTGAGTGAAGCCCTCATCGAACTGCCACAGCGAGTGGTGTCGCTCAAATCCAACCCACCAGCCCCGGCCGCGCGGATCGCGGACAAGCGATTCGGCATCGCGCGAGAATTTGCTGCCGAAGTTGCCAGGCCCAGTTCGCAGGTCCTGGATGACGACCTTGGGCTGGCTGGCCGACGGCCGGTCGAAACGGACCACGGCGCCCAAATCGCTGACGGCCAGGAATCCACCCCGATCCAATGCCAATCCCGATAGCCCGGTGAAACGAGGGTCGGCGGCGTCCAGGACCCAGGCCCCAGCAAGCGTCAGCGGCGCCGCCGGAGCCGCCAATTCAACCCGTTGGATGGACAGGTTTTGGACCGAAATCGGCCGCGCCATTCGATCGGGCAGTTTGCTGATCGGCAGGAAGGCCAGCAGGACGAAGGTGCCTACTAACAAGCCGTTGAAAGCAAACATTTTCCTGAATGATTGCTGCAAGAGCCGTTCACCCCTGTTCAAGCGCGAATCGGGCATAAGGATTCGCATGGACGGGGTTTCCCCCTTTTCCTCGTCTACCGCCGCTGTTCGGCGGACCGAAATCCCTCGCGTCGCGTATCGAGGGGGGCCCGGAGCGCGTAGTTGCTCCGGGCCCAATTTCTTCCAGGATTGGGAGCATCAGTGCTTGTCGAACAGGGCGGCGAGTTGCTCGATCAGCGCACCGCCCAACTGCTCGGCATCCATGATCGTCACTGCGCGGGAATAATAACGCGTCACGTCATGGCCGATGCCGATCGCTGCCAGCTCGACATTGGAGCGGCTTTCGATCCAGCCGATTACCTGCCGCAAATGCTTCTCCAGATAGGTCCCGCCGTTGGCCGACGCGGTGGAGTCGTCGACCGGGGCACCATCGCTGATCACCAGCAGGATCCGCCGCTCCTCGGGCCGCGCGACCAGCCGGTTATGCGCCCACAAAAGGGCCTCGCCGTCGATATTTTCCTTGAGCAGACCTTCACGCATCATCAGGCCGAGGCTGTGCCGCGAATGGCGATAGGGCTCGTCGGCGCGCTTGTAGATGATGTGGCGCAAATCATTGAGCCGGCCCGGATTGGGCGGACGCCCTTCCGACAACCACTGTTCTCGGCTCTGCCCGCCCTTCCA
>JAHFPH010000113.1 GCA_023266845.1 Rhodospirillaceae bacterium | reverse complement strand
GCACCGCGCGCATGCGCGCGACGAGCTCTTCGGTGGCGAACGGCTTCACCACGTAATCGTCGGCGCCCAGGTTGAGCCCAGCCACCCGGTCATCGACCCCGTCGCGCGCCGTGACGGCGATCACCGGCACGGGATTGCGCGCCTGGCGTATCTTCTTCAACAACTCGACGCCGTCGCCGTCGGGCAGCGACAGGTCCAGCAGCACCGCGTCGAACGTGGTCCCGGCCAGCGCGTGGTCGGCTTCTTCCAGCGTGGCGGCCGTGTCGACGGCGAAACCCTCGGCGGAAAGATTGCGCCACACGAGTTGGCGCAGCGTCGGATCGTCTTCGACCAGCAGGATGTGCATGTCGGTCCCTTGAGCCGGCGACAAGGTACGCTCCATCGGCTAGTAGCGGAAGCCGAGAACCATCCCGCCGCCGCCGGGCAGGCCCATCGGCGATACGCTCATATTGGGATTCTCGCGGAACGGGCTGAAATGCGTCACCAGCTTGCCGATGGCGTAGCCGACGCCCGCGCCCACCACCACGTCGCTGGTCCAGTGGGCGTTGTCGTTCAGCCGCGACCATGCCACCAGCCCGGCCAGGCCATAGGCCACCGGCGCCACCCATATGGAATCGTACTGCTCCGAAATGACCGACGCGGTGGAGAAGGCGTTCACGGTGTGACCGGAGAAGAACGACTGGCCGCCGCTGCGCCATTTCGAATGGTCATCCGTCTCGCTGGGGCGCGCGCGGCCGGCGGCCTTTTTGGCGCCCTCGGCCAGCAGTTCGGAAAACAGGAAGCTCTGCATCACCAGCAGCGAGGTTTCGCGGATATGGTAGTCGTTGCCGTTGTTGACGGCGGCCAGGCCGTAGCCCGCGGCGTAGCCGCCGACCGCGCCGAAGATATGCGTCTTGCTATCGCCTAGACGGTAACCGAGCCCCGCCAGGCCGTCGGATGTCGAGCTGCGGTGGTCGTGGAAAAATTTTTTCAACCGCTCGTCCGCCATGTAGGCACCGCCGACGGCCGCGAGGAACGCGCCGGTCTTGATCCAATCCGTGGTGTCGAAGCGCAGGGGCGCGGTGAAGAAACGCGGAATGTCCCAGAAGTAATTGAGCCAATAATCGCTGTTCATGATCGGCTCGCCGCCGGAAGCGGGTTTGGCGGGCGCGGCTTGCGTCGTGGCGGGCGCGGACGTGGTTTGCGCGACCGGCGCGGCCTGCACCGGTATTGTTTGCGCCAGCACGACCGCCGGCGCGCCAGTGTTGTCGGAGGTCAGCGCCACTTGCGTGCTCAGATAGATGTCCGACAACTCGGGCGGCGCGTCGGGCGCGAAAATCGGCGGGCTGTAGAGCGGGATCAGCATCGCCTCGCCGGTCAGGATGCCGCCGGCAACCAAGCGCGAGCCGCCGCCATTGCCGTCCGCGTGCGCCGGCAGGCAAATAGCCAACGCCCCCATCGCCGCAAGCACGGCGAGGAGCCCGCGCGTGATCGGCGCGGGGCGTCGGGAGGGGCGGTCGGCGATCGTCGGTCCCCGTTAAAAAATGCCGCCGCCCCACGGGTCCTTGCGGGCCTTAGAAAGCGGCGGCTACATCACGGAAGGCAGGCGAATCCTGCCGGCGTAGCCTGACGCCAACATTACGCTTTTTCTTCGAATCGGTCTATAATACTATGTTTTTGCTTATATTCTTGGTGATTCGCAGCTCGAATTGTTAACGCCTAGGCCAAGCCGGGTGCGGCTTTCGGCGCCCACCCGCCCCACCGCCGCCGGGCGTGGGGAGCCGGCTTGGGCAAGGGGCGCCGCCCCGGCAACGGCCGGGGAACGGCGGAGGCCGGCGATCAATAGCGGTAATGATCGGCCTTGAAGGGCCCTTGCTGCTTCACGCCGATATAGCTGGCCTGCTTTTCGGTCAGCGTGGTCAGCTTGACCCCGATCTTGCCCAGATGCAGCGAGGCAACCTTCTCGTCCAGGTGCTTCGGCAGGGTGAACACCTTGCGCGGATACTTGCCCTGGTTCGACCACAGCTCGATCTGCGCCAGGGTCTGGTTCGAGAACGAGCTCGACATCACGAAACTGGGATGCCCGGTGGCGTTGCCCAGGTTCACCAGCCGCCCTTCGGACAAAAGGATGATGCGCTTGCCGTCGGGGAATTCGATCTCGTCGACCTGCGGCTTCACGTTGTGCCATTTCAGGTTTTTCAGCGCTCCGACCTGAATCTCGCTGTCGAAGTGCCCGATGTTGCAGACGATGGCGCGGTCTTTCATCCGGCGCATGTGCTCGATGGTGATGACGTCGACGTTGCCGGTGGCGGTGACGAAGATGTCGGCGCGCGCCGCGGCGTCGTCCATGGTGGTGACCTCGTAGCCCTCCATCGCGGCCTGCAACGCGCAAATCGGATCGATCTCAGACACAACCACGCGCGCGCCGGCGTTGCGCAAGCTAGCGGCCGAGCCCTTGCCCACGTCGCCGAAGCCGCAGACCATCGCCACCTTGCCGGCCATCATCACGTCGGTGCCGCGGCGTATGCCGTCGACCAGGCTTTCGCGGCAGCCGTACAGGTTGTCGAATTTCGACTTGGTGACGGAATCGTTCACGTTGATGGCGGGAAACAGCAGCCGGCCTTCCTTTTCCATCTGATACAGGCGATGCACGCCGGTGGTGGTTTCCTCGGTCACGCCCTTGATCGCGGCGCCCAGCTTCGCGTACCAGCCCGGGCGCTCCTTGTTGGTCTTGGCGATCGCGGCGTACAGCACCTCTTCTTCCTCGTTGGTCGGCTTGGCGATCAGCGCCGCGTCCTTTTCCGCGCGGATGCCCAGATGCACCAGCAGCGTGGCGTCGCCGCCGTCGTCCAGGATCATGTTCGGCGTGCCGCCGTCGGCCCAGTCGAAGATGCGGTGCGTGTAGTCCCAATAATCCTTCAGGTTCTCGCCCTTGATGGCGAACACCGGCGTGCCCTTGGCGGCGATCGCGGCGGCGGCGTGATCCTGCGTCGAATAGATGTTGCACGACGCCCAGCGCACATCGGCGCCCAGCGCCTGCAGGGTTTCGATCAGCACCGCGGTCTGGATCGTCATGTGCAGCGATCCGGCGACGCGCGCGCCTTTCAGCGGCTTCTTCGGCCCGTATTCCGCGCGAATGGCCATCAGGCCCGGCATTTCGGTCTCGGCGATGGCGATCTCGCGCCGCCCCCAATCCGCCAGCTTGATGTCGGCGACGGCGTAGTCGTGCTTGCTGGTCATCGTTCCCGTGTCCGCTTTTCGAGGTGGGTTTTCGAGCTCCAGGCGAGGCTGCGGTGATAGCAGCCGCTCCCGATACTTGCAAGTATAAAGATATCTTTATATGTCCTGGTTTTACGGGGTTTTTGTGGGCACTTTGATGGGCAAGGAGGTGAGTGGACTACGCCCCGCCGTTGAAATCGTCGAGCAGGGCCGCAATGCGCACCGGGTCGGCCTGCTCCATGATCGTGCGCGCGCGGCGCGTAGCCGAGGCGAGGTCGAGCGCGCGCAGGCGCTGCTTGACGCGCGGCAGATGCACCGGCGCCATCGACAGATCGCGGATGCCGAGGCCGAGCAACAGCGGCGTGAAGCGCGGATCGCCCGCCATCTCGCCGCACACGCTGACGGGAATGCGCGCGCGCAGCGCCGCCTCGACCGTGAACTGGATCAGGCGCAGCACGGCGGGGTGCAGCGGGTTGTAGAGATGCGCCACCTGCTCGTCGCTGCGGTCGATGGCGAGTGTGTACTGCGTCAGGTCGTTGGTGCCGAGCGCGAAGAAATCGGACGTGACCGCCAGCGCGTCGGCCGACAGCGCCGCGCCCGGCACCTCGATCATGGCGCCTAGCGGCGGCGTCGGCTTGGCGTAGCGCGCGCCGCGGCGCTTCAACCGCTTGCGCACCTGGTTCAGGATCTCGCGCACCTGCTTCATTTCCGACGATGAGGCGATCATCGGCAAAAGGATGCGCACCGGCCCATGCGCGCCCGCGCGCATGATCGCGGCGAGCTGCGCTTCCAACAACTCGGGCCGCTTCAGCGACAGGCGGATCGCGCGCAGGCCCAAGGCCGGGTTCATCGCGCCGGCCGATTCCGCGCCGTGGTTGCCGATCAGCTTGTCGTTGCCGATATCCAGCGTGCGGATGGTGACCGGCTTGCCGTTCATGCCGCGCACGATGTCGCGCAAGAGCTTGTATTGCTCGTCCTCGTCCGGCAGCTTGTCGCGGTTCATGAACAGGAATTCGGTGCGCAGCAGGCCGATGCCCTCGGCGGCCGCGGCAACCGCCAAGGCCACCTCGCCCGGCAGTTCGATATTGGCTTCCAGCGCGATTTCGGTGCCGTCGCGCGTCACGCTCGGCAGCTTGGCCACGCGCTGCAGCAGGCGCTGTTCGTGGCGCAGCGCTTCCTGCCGGCGGCGCGCCTGCTCCAGCGTCGCCTCGGTCGGCGACAGCGTCACCTCGCCGCGCACCCCGTCCACGATCACCATGTCGCCCGGCTTCACGCCGGCCAGAAGGCCGGTGACGCCCACCACCAACGGCAGGCCGAGCGAGCGCGCCATGATCGCGGTATGGCCCTCCGGCCCGCCCAGCACGGTGGCGAAGCCGCCGACCATCTTGGGATCGAGCAGGGCGGTGTCGGCCGGCGACAGGTCCTCGGCGATCAGCACCGTGCCTTCCGGCAGTTCCTTAAGCGTTTGATAGGGCGCGCGCGTGAGCTGGCGGATCAGCCGGTCGCCGACCTCGCGGATATCGGCCGCGCGCTCCGCCAGGTACTCGTCGTCCATCTTGGCGAAGCCCTCGACGATCGCGGCGATCTCGGCCTTGACCGCGGCCTCGGCGTTGATGCGCTGCTCGGCGATGCGCCGCTCCACGCCGCGCACCAGGCGCGAGCCGGTCAGCATCTGCACATAGGCGTCCAGCAGATAGCCGATTTCCTCGGCGGCGGGCCCGTGCAAGCCGCCGGCCTTGCTCTTCAACTTGGCGAGCTGCTTGCGCGCGCCGCTCACCGCGTCGCTGAGCCGCTTCTGCTCGCCCTCCACCTGGTCGGCGCCGATGGCGTATTCGGGCACGCTGATCGAGCTCGACTCGCGCACATGCGCGGGGCCTATGGCGATGCCGGCAGCCACCCCCAGGCCGTGCAGCACGCGCTCGCCCGCGCCCTCGTGCGCGGTTTTACGTTTCATCGAAGCCGTTCTCCACTAACGCCGCCAGGGCCTCCAGCGCCACCTCGGCGTCGCTGCCCTCGGCGCGCAACTCGATCTGCGAGCCGGGCCCGGCCGCCAGCATCATCAGCCCCATGATCGAAAGCCCGGAGACCTGCACATCGTTGCGCACCACGCAGATCGTGGCGTGGAATTGCGCGGCCAGCTTGACGAACCGCGCGGCGGCGCGCGCGTGCAGGCCGCGCTGGTTGGTGATGGTGACGGTCAGCGCGACGGGATGGCCCGGCCCCGCCGCCGTGGGGGCGGGCGCGGCCGGCGGCGGCTCGCCCGCCATCAGCCTTCCCCGTTCAACAGTCGCGAGGCGACGTTGATGTATTTGCGCCCGGCGTCCTGGGCGCTTTCCACCGCGTTGGGCAGGTCGTAGGTCTGGCGCACCGAGGCGAGCTTGATCAGCATCGGCAGGTTCACGCCCGCGATCACCTCGACCTTCGCCTTGTCCATGATCGAGATCGCCAGGTTCGACGGCGTGCCGCCGAACATGTCGGTCAGCACCACCACGCCCTGGCCGTCGTCGACCTGGGCCACCTGGTCCAGTATCTCGCGGCGGCGCTGCTCCATGTCGTCCTCGGGGCCGATGCACACCGCGGCCACCTTCTTTTGCGGCCCCACGACATGCTCCAGCGCGTTGACCAGCTCGGCGGCCAGCCGCCCGTGCGTCACCAGAACCATTCCGATCAAGCGCGGCCTCCCGTTCTGTCCGCGTCCCGCGCCCGGTCGATGTCGCGGTGGGTCAGCGTCACCTTGTATCCCAGGCCGCTCAGCCAAGCCGCCAGCTTTTCCGCGACGAACACGCTGCGGTGCCTTCCGCCGGTGCAGCCCAGCGCGATGGTAAGGTAGCTTTTGCCTTCATGCACATAGCGCGGCAAGAGGGGCTTCAGCATGGTGCCGAGCCCGGCGAAGAACGGCTTGAAGCCTTGGTCGCGCTCGATGTGCTGAGCCACCTCGCGGTCGCGGCCGCTCAAGGGCCTCAACTTGGGATCGTAATGCGGGTTGTCAAGGAACCGCACGTCGAACACCAGGTCGGCCTCGCGCGGAATGCCGTTGCGATAGGCGAACGACACCAGGAAGATCGCCATGGCCGCGCGCGATTCCAGCGCGAAATGCCCTTGCAGCAGACGCTTGAGGTCCGCCACTGTAAGCAAGGTGGTGTCGATCACCAGGTCGGCGCGCGCGCGCAGCGGCTCCACCAATTGGCGTTCATGCCGCACGCTGTCGGCCACCGGCCGGTCGGCGGTGACGGGATGGCGCCGGCGCGTCTCGGTATAGCGGCGCAGCAGCGCCTCGTCGTCGCAATCCAGGAACATTAGCCGCGCGTCCAGGTCGTCCTGCCGCGCCAGGCGGTCCAGCTCGTGCAAGAAGGTATCCGCGCCGAAGCCGCGCGTGCGCACGTCGACGCCGATGGCCAAGGGCCGCGCGATATCGACGCCCGGATGCGTCAGCCCGGGCAACAGCGACAGCGGCAGATTGTCGACCGCCTCGTAGCCCAGATCCTCCAGCGCCTTCAGCGCCGAGGAATGCCCCGCGCCGGACATGCCGGTGACCAGCACGACGGGCGTGCGCCGCGCGGCGCCGGTGGCGGCGCGCGCCGGGGTCCTGGCGGCAGCGTGGTCGTTCGGTCGCGGCGCGGCCGCGATATTGGCGGTTGCGGTCGATTTGCCCATGGCTTCGTTAACTGCCCGTTGGGGCTAAGGGGCCGGGATTATAGCTGCTTTGTGCAATTGCGAAACAACCGCCAGCCGCAGCTTGGCGGGGGCCGAGGCCTCGAAAGGAGCCAACGATAGCAAGGGGATAGCCAAGCCCAGCAGGTCCACTGTCCGCCCCGCCGGCAGGCGTTCGACCGCCTCGGGCCGAACCAGATCGACCGCCAGGACCACCGGCGCTGCCGGCGCGTGGCGCACCTCGACGATGCCCAGGCCGCGCACTTCCATGCGGCCGGCGATGGCCTTGGGCGCGCGCGCCAGCAATCGGTCGCCGTCCCGCACCAGCTCGGTCTGGTCGTCGGACACCAGCGCCGCGCCGCCGTCGATCAGCCTGAGCGCCAGGTCGGATTTGCCGCTACCCGGCGCGCCGCGCAGCAAGACTCCCGCGCCGTCGAGCAGAACCGTTGTGGCGTGGACCAGCATGGGCGGAGACTTATCCGCTCCAGCCGGCCTTGATCAGGCCGTCCTCGATGCGCTCGACATAGACCGGGTCGCGGAACGGCAGCCGGCCGCTATACGCGGCGCGCGAGATGTCGGGCTCGCGGCGGCGGATCTCGGCCAGTTCGGCGGCCGCTTCTTGCGTGCGGCCCAGCTTGCCGAGGCTCGCGGCCAGCATCTGGTGGCCGATCCAATAGATCGGGTTCATGGTCACGGCGCGCCGGGCGATTTCCTCGGCGCGGTCGTAGGCGCCGAGTTGGTAATGCGCGAGGGAGAGCGCCGGCAGGCAGCGGGCGAGCGTGCGGTCGTTCGGCCTCAGGCGCAGCGAATGCGTCACCGTCTTCAGCGCTTCCTCGAAATCGCCGACGCAATTCAGCGCATAGCCGAGCACCGAATAAGCTTGCGCCAAGCTCGGGTTCAGCTCGATCGCGCGCCTGGTCTCGGCGATGGCGTTGTCGTGTTGGCGCAGCCACAGCGAGACCTGGCCCAGATACATGTGGGCGCGCGCATCCTTCTCGTCGAGCGCCACCGCCCGGCGCGCGAATTCCTGCGCGCCCCGCAAGGTGGCTTCGCCGTCCTTGGTCCAGTGCATCTGCGCCGCCCAGTATTTCGTGTAGGCCATGCTGGCATAGGCCGGCGCATAGTTCGGGTCGATCTCGATGGCGGCCGCGAACAGGCGCTGTGCCTCTTCGGCGTCGGCCGGAGTGAACTTGTTGTGATGCCAGTTGCCGCGCTGCACCAGGTCGTAGGCGGCGAGGCTGGGCTTCGCGGCCTGCGCCGCGCGGCGCTCCTCCATTTCGTGCATTTCGGGCTCGACCGCGGCGGCGATGTTGGCGGTGATCTCGTCCTGGATGGCGAAAATGTCGCCGATGTTGCGGTCATAGCGATCCGCCCACACATGGTGCCCGGTTTCCGCGTCGACGAGCTGCGCCGTGATGCGCACGCGTTCGCCTGACTTGCGCACGCTTCCTTCCAGCACATAGCGCGCGCCGAGTTCGCGACCGGCCTGCTTGATGTCCACCGACCGGCCCTTGTAGGCGAACGACGAGTTGCGCGCGATCACCGGAAACCGGCACCAGCCCGAGATCGCGGCGATCAGATCCTCGCTGATGCCGTCGGCGAAATATTCCTGTTCGGGATCGCCGCTCATGTTCGTGAAGGGCAGCACGGCGAAGGCCGGCCGGTCGCCGAAGCTCGGCAATGCGGCCCTCGCTGCACCGCCCCGCGCCGCCGCGCCCGGCGAATCGAGCAAGACGCGGAACACGCGCACCGGACGCGCGATGTTCTTAAGCGTCCGCTCGCCCATATCCTCGAAGCCGAGCTGGAACCGGCCCTGCGCGTCTTCCCGCACGCGCGCGGAGACGCAGATGCCGCCCGGTTCGGCCATGGCCTCGAGCCGCGCGGCGACATTGACGCCGTCGCCGTAAATATCGTCGCCGTCGACGATCACGTCGCTGGCGTTGATGCCCAGCCGGAAGACGATCCGCTCGGCGTCGGGCACGGCGCGGTTGCGGTCGGCGATCGCGCGCTGGACCTCGACGGCGCAGCGCACGGCGTCGACCACGCTGTCGAACGCGGCCAGCAGGCCGTCGCCGGTGGTCTTAACGATGCGCCCGTGATGCTCGGCGATCTTCGGATCGACCGTCGCGTGGCGATGGGCCTTGAGCTTGGCGAGCGTGCCTTCTTCGTCCGCCTCCATGAGGCGCGAATATCCCGCGACATCCGCCGCCAGGATCGCAGCGAGCCTGCGTTCGACGCGCTCAGCCATCATCGCCTCGCCTGGTCTCGGCCCGCCTTCCCGGGACCGCCGGGGTCGGCGCGAACGATAACATTCCGCCGGGAGGCGGGAAAGGCGGGCAGCCATATCCTGGGTACTTCCAAGCCTGACGCTGGGGCGCAAACCCGCTATTAAGACGCCATGAAAATCGACCGCATCGACCATATCGTCCTGACCTGCGCGTCGGTGGAAAAGACCATCGCGTTCTATGCGCGCGTCCTGGGCATGGAAGCGGTGACTTTCGCCGGCGGGCGGCGGGGCTTGAGCTTCGGCCGGCAGAAATTCAACCTGCATCAGCAAGGCGCCGAGTTCTCGCCGCGCGCGCATCTAGCCATGCCGGGCACCGCGGATCTGTGCCTAATTTCGGCCGTGCCGCTGCCGCGGGTGATCGAGCACCTGAAGAAATGCGGCGTGCCGATCGTCGAGGGACCGGTGCCCAAATCGGGCGCAACCGGCGCGATCACCTCGGTCTATTTCCGCGATCCGGATATGAACCTGATCGAGGTCTCGACCTACGACTGAGCCGCGGAGTCGCTTGCCTCGGGCGGGGTTTCCCGCGATCATGGGGTGGAATAATGAATACCGCGGGGGCCTGCCACATTTCGGCCGTTTCCCGGACAAACGGGACAAATAGGGAGGAGTACCGCCATGCGCTTCATCGTCGCCGCCGTATCCGCCGCCGCGCTTGCTCTGGGGCTTTCCGCCGCGGCCGAGGCGCAGACGCCGATCAAGATCAAGTTCAGCCACGTCGTGGCCGAGTCGACGCCCAAGGGCCAAGGCGCGCTGCTGTTCAAGCAGGAGGCCGAAAAGCGCCTGCCCGGCAAGGTTGTGGTCGAGGTCTATCCCAACTCCTCGCTGTTCGGCGACGCCAAGGAGATGGAGGCGCTGGCGCTGGGCGACGTGCAGATCATCGCGCCCTCGCTCAGCAAGTTCGACAAGTTCACCAAGAAGCTGCAGCTGTTCGACCTGCCATTCCTGTTCGACGACATCCAGGCGATCGACCGCTTCCAGAAAACCAAGCTCGGCCAATCGCTGCTCGAGGACTCGATCAAGGCCAAGGGCTACAAGGGCCTGGCCTATTGGCACAACGGCATGAAGCAGATGTCGGCCACCAGGGCGTTGCGCGCACCGGCCGACGCCAAGGGCCTGAAGTTCCGCGTGCAGCCCTCGAACGTGCTATTGGCGCAGTTCCAGGCCGTGGGCGCCAACCCGCAGAAGATGGCGTTCGCCGAGGTCTATCAGGCGCTACAGGTCGGCACGGTGGACGGGCAGGAGAACACCTGGTCCAACATCTATTCGCAGAAGTTCCACGAAGTGCAGAAATACATTACCGAGACCAATCACGGCGTGGTCGACTATATAGTCGTGGCCAATACCCAGTTCTGGGAAAAGCTGCCGCCCGACATCCGCAAAGCGTTGGACGCGGTAATGGCCGAGGTGACGGTCAAGACCAACAAGACCGCCGACGAGTTCAACGAGGCCGACAAGAAAAAAATCATCGCCGCCAAGACGTCCGAGATCATCACGCTGACCAAGGACCAGCAGGCGCAGTGGCGCAAGGCGATGGAGCCCGTCTACAAGCAGTTCGAGGGCGAAATCGGCAAGGACCTGATCCAGGCCGCGCTCGCCTCGAACAAGGGCAGCTGATCACCTAAGCGCCGGCGCGCCCGAACCAAAGGTCCAAGGGGGGGCCGATGGAACGCATCGTGGGCAAACTGGAGGAGGGCCTGATCGCCCTCCTCCTCGCCGCCATGACCATCCTGACCTTCGTGCAGGTGGTGCTGCGCTACGCCTTCAACTCGGGGTTCGTCTGGGCGCTCGAGGCGACCACCTACATGTTCGGATGGCTGGTGCTGTTCGGCATGTCCTACGGCGTCAAGGTCGGCTCGCATATCGGCGTGGACGTGCTGGTCAAGCTGCTGTCGGCGAAGCTGCAGCGCGCCGTCGGCATGCTGGCGGGGTTGCTGTGCCTGCTCTATGCCGGCATCGTGCTCTACGGCGGCTACGTCTATGTCGACAAGATGTACGAGCTGGGCGTCGAGGCCGAGGACCTGCCGATCCAGCGCTGGCTTCTGATCGTCATCCTGCCGATCGGCTTCGCGCTGCTGTTTGTGCGCCTGGCCCAGGCGACTTGGCGCATCCTCGCCGGCCGGCAGTCGGGATTCCGCCTGGCCGACGAGGCGCGCGAGGCGATCGAGCAGTTGCACGAGGACAAACCCGCTGGCAACGCAGGGGCCGGTCGATGACCACCGCCGCGCTGTTCGTCCTCTTGT
>JAHFPH010000008.1 GCA_023266845.1 Rhodospirillaceae bacterium | reverse complement strand
CGCCTGCCGCGACATGGTGGCATCGCCTCACGTTGCAGCTAGTTTGGCAGTAGGTGCGGCGCTGCTCCTGCCGGTCGCCGCCATGGCCGGGAGTCTCTCTGCGGAGCGCGGCCGCTACATCTTCGACGCCGGCGGCTGCCTGGCCTGTCACACGGACAGCCGTTCCGGCGTGCCGGCGCTCGCGGGCGGCCCGCCGATAGTCACGCCGTTCGGCACCTTCTACGCGCCCAATATCACCCCGGACCTCAATTTCGGCATCGGCCGTTGGACCGCGGCGCAATTCCGCAAGGCGCTGCGAGAAGGCGTCGGACCGGCCGGCCAGCATTACTACCCCGTGTTTCCCTATACCACCTATACCAAGCTCGCCGAAAACGACTTGGAAGACCTGTGGGCGTATCTGCAAACGGTGGCGCCGATCGCCCGTCCGAGCCGGCCGCACGAGGTCTCTTTCCCTTTTTCCATCAGGTTGACGCTGCTGACCTGGAAATGGCTGAACTTTTCTCCCGGGGCATGGAAGGCCGACCCGCAACGTGACGCGCAGTGGAATCGTGGCGCCTATCTGGTGGAGGCGCTGTCCCACTGCGGCGAATGCCATACACCGCGCGACAAGCTGGGCGCGCTTGACCGAACAAGGTGGCTGGCGGGCGCGCGCATCGGCGCCCAGCAGGCCGCAGCCCCCAATCTTACCCCTGGACCGAACGGTCTATCGCAGTGGACGGCAAGCGACATCGTATTCGCGTTGGAGACAGGCTCCACACCGGAAGGCGGCTCGTTCGACGGCGAGATGCGGGAAGTCGTGAAGTACAGCACGAGTCGGCTGACGGTGGATGACCGCAAAGCCATTGCGATCTACCTCAAGACTCTGCCGCCTCTGCCCAGTGCCGTGCCTGCGAAGGCGCCATAGGAAACCGGCGCCATCGCCGGCAAACACAGACGACCGGCCGAAGACAACCATACCGTCGCGTTTCGCGCTTTAATTGGGATCGGCGCTGTCCAGCAATGCGCGACGCGGAGCCAAGCTCCACGCCCCCGGCCGCGGTGCGCGCTAGACGCGCCCAAACGGAGACGCTTCCACATAGCCGGCGGTTTCGACAGGCCCCTTCAGGAACTCGGCGAAGCGCGCATAGCCGCCGCCCGATGGCAATTGGACAACGCCATAAGGACTGCCTTAGCATCGAATTTATTCTCGATGGATCTGCCTCATGCGCGACGCGCACCGCGATCCTGCCCGGCCGGCCGTGTTTCGCCCGCGCGACGAGCCCACGGGCCGGCGTGTGCGCGCGGTCGGCGGCTATGGCCTGCTGCTGGCCGGTGCGGCGTTTCTGGTCCTGGTGATATTTGCGTTATACGTGCAGGCCGTCGTCACGCACGCGCTATGCGGCGTGGAAGTGGCCGTGCGGCTGATGACCATGCTGGCCGGCCATCTGCCGAGCTTCTGCAAGTCCTGAGGGCTGGGAAAGCCGCGCGGCGCTTTTGCGAAACCCTATGGGCTATTGCGGCAGCTTCGCCATGATCTGGCCGAGCAACCCCCAGAACACATCGTCGCCCGGATAGCCGGTGATGCGCCCGACCTCCTTGCCGCCTTCCATCGCCACGAAGCTGGGCGTATAGCGGATCGGCCCCACGGCCGCGAGATCGGCGGGGCGCGGCTGGTCGATATCCACGCGCCGCAACGGCAGACGCTCGCCCTCGGCCGATTTGGGATAGATCGGCGCGATCTCCCGGTCCCATTTCGCGCACCAGGGACAGCCCTTTTGCTCGAACATCACCAGTTCGCCCGCCCAAGCGGGCGCGAATACCGCGTTCAAGCAAAGTATGAAGAGAGCCAAAAGAACAAGTCGCCGCAAAGGATTACGGACCTTTCTTGATGACGAAAACGAATACGCCATTCTCGGCGCTGGTCGCTAGCATCTCGTGCGCGGCGGCCCTAACGAACACGTCGAAATCCTTGGGCGCGCCGGGGTCGGTGGCCTCGACGCGCAACACGCCGCCGACCGGCAGGCCGGCCATCGCCTTGCGCGCGCGTAACACCGGCAAGGGGCAGGTCAGCCCCTTGGCGTCGATCGCCTTGTCGGCGGGAACGGAGTCCGGGGTAGCGGCCATGATCGCACGTTTCGCCTCTTTTGCCCTTTACCCTTCGACAGGCTCAGGGTGAGGATGAATTGAAAAGCTTTGCGCCTCATCCCTAGGCCTGTCGAAGGATGAGGCCGATAGCCTGTAATATAGGGAAGGAGTCGGGCCGCAAACAGAGGTTCGGGAATGGCCGATCTGCCCGTGAATACATTGGTCGCCCTGACCGGCTTCGCCGCCGGCATCGCCTTCGGCGCCACCGCCCAACGCACCAATTTCTGCACCATGGGCGCCATCTCGGACCTGGTGCTGATGGGCAGCGCCAACCGGTTCCGCGCCTGGATGCTGGCGATCGCCGTGGCGATGCTCGGCAGCCAGGGGCTGCATCTCGCGGGCGTCGTGGACCTGAACCAGTCGATCTATCTCACGCCCAATCTCGGCTGGTTCGGCGCGATCGTCGGCGGCCTCTTGTTCGGCTTCGGCATGACGCTCACCGGGGGGTGCGGCAACAAGACCCTGGTGCGGCTGGGCGGCGGCAGCCTGAAATCGCTGGTCGTATTCCTGGTTTTGGCGATCACTGCCTATACCACGCTGCGCGGTCTGATCGGCGTGCCGCGGATGCAGTTGGAGCAAAGCGCGAATCTCAACCTCGCCAAGCTGGGCGTAGCGCGGCAGGGATTGGCCGACCTGCTGGCCAGCGCGACGGGCATGGGCCAAACCCCGCTGCGCCTGGGGCTTATGCTCTTGTCGGCGGGCGCGCTGCTGTACTTTTGCTTCAAGGACGCCGCGTTCCGCGCCGCGCGCCGCGACATCGCGGCCGGCCTGATCGTCGGCGCGCTGGTGGTCGCGGGCTGGCTGATTACCGGTGTTGTGGGCAAGGACGAGTTCGAGCCGACGCAACTCGCCTCCTTCACCTTCGTCGCGCCGATCGGCGACATGCTGCAATACCTGATGACCTTCACCGGGGCGAAGATCAATTTCGGCATCGCGGCGGGAATTGGCGTGATCGCCGGGGCGTTCCTGGCCGCGTACCTCACGCGCGAGTTCCGCGTCGAGAGCTTCACCGACGCGCCCGACATGCTGCGCCACATACTGGGCGGCGCGATGATGGGCGTGGGCGGCGTGCTGGCGCTGGGCTGCACCATCGGCCAGGGCATCACCGGCATGTCCACCCTGGCGCTGGGATCGTTGATCGCGTGGCTGTCGATCATGGCCGGCGGCTATCTGGGCATCAAATACCTGGAAGAAGGCTCGCTCGCCGGCGCGCTGCGCGCCGTGTTCGCGCGCGGCTAGACCCGCCCGGCCAAGGTCTTCCATGGATCGGCAACCGACGCGCTGTGGAACAGCAGATACCCGCCCAGCGCGTCCTTGGAGCCGATGCAGATCAATTCGTTGTCCGAGAACAACGGCGCGACGCCGCCGCGCTTCAGCGCATCGCGCGTCGCGGCCAGATCGGCGCTGCGGATCGCCTGGCCGGCCATGAACGGCAGATCGGGCGCGGCGAAGCCCGGCAGGAATTTTACTGCCTCTCCAGGATCGACGAACATCAGACGCCCGCGATCGAGCGCGAGCGTGCTGCGCGCGGCCTCGTGCTGTGGCGTGCGCGCGGCATAGCGCCCGAGGCGCTCGGCCGATTCACGCCGGTTATCTACGCAGAGCAGTATGTCGGTCACGGCGTCGGCTTTGTTCGGATGCACGGTCAGCACCGGAGGCCATACGGATTCGGGCGTATGGCATTCGACGAACTGCACGCGCCCCTCGGGCAGCGCGCGCGCCTCGGGCCGCAGCACGGACCAGGAAACCTCGCGCGGCCCGTCGGGCGTTTGCGTCTGGCGCCGCAGATCGACCGTGTCGTGCATCTTGAATCCGGCCGCGACGAGGCGCGCGCGCTGGGCCGCGAGATCGTCGTGCGACAGGGCGATGAGATGCAGTCCCGCGTAACGCCTGAGCGCTTCTTTCACGCGCTCGGCCAGAGGCGTGTCGTGCGTGACCGCCAAAACTTCGATGAAGCCGCGCCGGAGCATCGCCAGCCGGTTCGACGTGCCGGAGGGGTGCAGCACGCCCCCGGCGTCGGGGTTCTGCTGCAGATTGACCGGCGAAACCTGGAACCCCAGGCGTTCGAGCTGCCCGCCCGCTACGCCGAGATCGGCCGCGAAATAGCCGACATGATCGAGGAAGATTTCATTCCCCGCTGGAAGCTGGCGGTCCGATTCGGCGGTCATTCCTGTGCGCTCTCGCGTCGATGCGTCCTCATGCTTCGACAGGCTCAGCATGAGGACTTCTTTTTCAGCCTCATCCCTAGGCCTGTCGAAGGATAAGGCTAACTCTAATAGCCCGCCGCGAAGCCGTCCTTGCGCGGGTCGGAGCCGCCGGTGAGCATGCCCGACTTGGCGTCGATCCAGATCGCCTGGCCGCCGCCGAGCGGACTGCCGGCGCGCACGGTGCGGTGGCCCAGGGCCTGTAGGCCCTTGGCCATGTCGTCGCCGTAGCCACGCTCCAACTGCACCGCGCCCTCGTAGTAATGCGCGCGTGGGAAGTCGATCGCCTCCTGCGGGTCCATGCCGAAATCCAGCATGTTGGTCAGCACATGGGTCTGGCCCACGGGCTGGAAATGCGCGCCCATCACGCCGAACGGCATCACGGCGCGGCCTTCCTTGGTCAGCATCGCCGGGATGATGGTGTGCATCGGCCGCTTGCCGCCCTCCACGCGGTTGGGGTGCGCGGGGTCCATGCGGAAGCCGAAGCCGCGGCTTTGGAACAGCACCCCGGTTCCCGGCGCGGCGATGCCGCTGCCGAAGCTGTGAAAGATCGAGTTGATGAAGCTGACCGCGTTGCGGTCGCGGTCGACCACGCACAGATAGACCGTGTCGTTATGCGCGGGCACGAGCGACGGGCCGGGATCGGCCATCGCGCGGTCGCGCTTGACGCGCTTGCGCTGGTCGGCGCCGTGGCGCTCCGACAGCAGCTCCTCGACCGGCACGCGGCCGAAGCGCGGATCGGCGATATAGGCGTCGCGGTCGGCGAAGGCCAGGCGTGTCGCCTCGACCTCCAGATGCAGGCGCTCGACGCTTTTCGGGTCGAGCTTGCCGAGCTCGAAGCCCTGCAGAATGTTGAGCATCAGCAGCGTGGTGATGCCGCCGCCATTGGGCGGGCATTCATGCACCTGGTAGCCGCGATAGACCGTGCTGATCGGCTCGACATATTCGCCCTTGGTCGCGGCGAAATCGTCCATCGCGTGCAGGCCACCCAGCGCGTTCAACGCCGAAACCATGTCATGCGCCACGGCGCCGGTGTAAAACGCCTTGGCGCCGCCCTTGGCGATTTTCTTCAGCGTCTCGGCCAGGCGCGGATTCTTGAACCGCTCGCCCACCTTGGGGGCGCGGCCCTGGGGCAGAAACACGTCGCGCGCCGCGGCATTGCGCCCGAGCTTGTCGACGTAGCCCGGCCAGTCATGCCCGACGCGCGGGCTGACTGGGAACCCCTCTTCCGCCGTCTTGATCGCGGGCTTGAGCAAGGCGCCTAGGTCCTTCGTGCCGTGATCGGCGATGAGCCGCTCCCAGGCCTCGACGCAACCGGGCACGGTGACGGCGTGCGGCGACGTCACCTCGATGGTCTTGACGCCCTTTTTGTTCAGCGCCTCGACCGAAGCCGCCCTGGGCGCGCGGCCCGAGCCGTTATAGGCGATCACCTTGTCGCCGCCCTTGGGCGCGTACAGCACGAAGCAGTCGCCGCCGATGCCGGTCATCGCCGGCTCGACTACGCCCAGCACGCCGGCGGCGGCGACCGCCGCGTCGATCGCGTTGCCGCCCGATTTCAGCGTCTCCACCGCCGTTAGCGTGGCGAGGGGATGCGAGGTGGCCGCCATCGCCTCGCCCGCATGGACGGTCGAGCGACCGGGTAGCTGGAAGTCGCGCATTGGGGGGACCGCCTTTCGGGAAGAAGTTCTTGCGTCTACAGCCAGCCGCGGCGCTTGAAGTACAGGAACGGCAGCGCGGCCGACAGCACCATCAGCGCCAACGCCCAGAAATAGCCGTACTCCCATTGCAGCTCGGGCAGCCACTTGAAGTTCATCCCATAGATGCTGGCCACCAGCGTGGGTGGCAGGAACGCGACCGCGGCCACGGTGAAGATCTTGACGATGTTGTTCTGCTCGATGCTGATGCGGTTCTGCTCGATCGAGATCATGCCGAGCGTGGCGTCGAGCAGAAAATTGACCTTGAGCGACAGGAACCCGTCATGCTCGGCCAGCGAGCGTATGTCGCGCGTCAGGGTTTTCATGCGCGGCTTGGATTCGCGGCTGACGCCCAGCGTCTCGGCGGCGATGATATAGGTCACCATGCGGTCGAGGCCCAGGATCGTGTCGCGTGTCTTGGTGGTGATGTCCCCGGCTTGGCCCAGCTGGCGCAGAACCGTGTTCAAGTCGGCGTTGGCCTGCTCGTCGCTTTTCTCGCCCGCCGGCTGGCCGTTGCCGCTGGCGGGATCGTAGAAGATGCGCCGCGATATGGTGTCGAGCTCCGCCGCCACGCGCTCCATCACGTCGGCGACCCGGTCGACGATGGTTTCCAAGAGGCCCAGCAGCACCATCTCGGGCGTCGTGCACCAGCCGACCTGGCGCGCGGCGCGCGCGGAGAAGAAATCGATCGACTTGGGATGGGCGTAGCGCACGGTGATCAACTGGCCGCGCGCCACGATGAAGGTCACGGGCGTGACTTCGGGCCGCGGGGTGTCGGTCTTGTGGATGATCGGCGCGGTCAAGTAGTTCGTGTCGCCTTCGCGGTAGAGCCGGCTGGAAACCTCGATTTCCTGCATCTCTTCCCGGGTCGGGACCTCGACGCCGGTGAAACGCTGAACCGCGCCCTCCTCGTCGCGCGTGGGCGACATCAGATCGAGCCACAGCGCGTTGACCGGCGGCTCGCCGGATGCCCCCAGCGCCGCCTTTTCCAGCCGGCCGTTGTTCAGCGCATAGGCTGTCAGCATGCACCCCTCGTCGGATCAGGCCGGTGTTGTAGCGCCCTCGGCCCACCGCTACAACAGACAACAACGGAACGCGATCATTCCCGAATTCCGCCTGGACAGGAGACGATATGCCGCTCAAGGACCGCGAAGGTTTAATCGCCCTGCTGCACAAGCTGGGCCACCCCGAAGACCCCGAGGCCCTGGCCGCGGCGCGCGAAATCGCGCATCGCGTGAAGGAAGCCGGGGCGGACTGGGCCTCGCTGCTGGCGTTCACGGGGGTGGTGCATGCCCAGATGGACGGCGACCCGCCCGGCCATGTCCATGCCGGGGACGAGGACACGGCCGCCTTGCCCGCCGCCGACCCGCCGGGAGACGCCGCCGGCGACCTGGCGCTGATCGACCGACTGATGAAAGCGCACGACCTGTCGGCCGATACGCGCGCGATGCTGGAAGACCTCAAGCACGACATCAAGGAAGGTGAATTCACATCAGCCGATCGGCGCTATCTGAAGAGCCTGGAAGCCCGGTTGACCGGCGCCCGGAAGAAATAGGCGCGTCGCACGGGCTTGACCTTCCCGGCGCTGGAAGCCCCACATACCCGCGATGGACGCAAAAGACGGACCGAGGCCATGGAACTGACGGTCAAAGGCATGCATTGCGAGGGCTGCGTTGGGGCGGTGCGGCGCTTCGTCGCGGCGGCGGCACCCCGGGCGCAAGTGCGGGTCGATCTCGGCTCCGGCCGCGTTTCGATCACGGGCGAGGCCGAGCGCCAGGCGGTGATCGCGGCGATCGAACGCGCGGGCTACCTGGTCGAGGGCAAATGAACCGCCGGGTCACGCGCCGCTCCCTGCTGGCCCGTGGCCTGGCGGCGACGGCAACCGCCGCGTTGCCCTGGCCTGTCTCGGCGCAACCCCCCTCACCGGCGAAGCTGGTGATTGCCCGGCGCATGATCGAGGTGAACCGCGAGCCGGCCAGCGTGTTCGGCATCACGCGCGACGGCGGCAAGCCGGGGCTGGTTCTGGAGCCGGGCGAGCGATTCCACGTGACGCTGGAGAACCGCGCCGGGCTGCCGTCGTTGATCCATTGGCATGGCCAAACGCCGCCGCCGGCGCAAGACGGCGTGCCGGGCCTGTCGCAGCCGCCGCTGCCGCCGGACCAGCGCTACGACTACGACTTCGCGCCGCGCCCCGGCACGCACTGGATGCATTCGCATGAGGGGTTGCAGGAGCAGATGCTGATGGCAGCACCCCTGATCGTGCGCGAGGACCGACGCGACGACGCGCAGGAAGCGGTCGTGCTGCTGCACGATTTCAGCTTCGCCGA
The DNA here is from genome assembly GCA_023266845.1 of Rhodospirillaceae bacterium. Taxonomy (GTDB): domain Bacteria; phylum Pseudomonadota; class Alphaproteobacteria; order JAEULC01; family JAEULC01; genus JAEULC01. The sequence goes on along the minus strand of JAHFPH010000008.1, from coordinate 39,769 downwards.
CGCGGCGGAGCTGTTCGCCAAGCTCGGCGCCGGACAGGGCGCGCATGCCGGGCATATGGCCATGGCCGGCCAGGATCAGCCCGACCCGCATGCCGCGCATCGCCCCGCACCGGTCGCCAAGGCTCCCACAGCGCCTTCGTCGCCGCCGCATCTCCACGATATCGAGTACGACGCCTATCTCGCCAACGACCGCACGCTGAACGATCCCGAGGTGGTGCGGGTGGAGCGCGGTGGGCGCGTGCGGCTGCGCCTGATCAACGCGGCCACCGCCACGTCGTTCATCGTCGACACCGGCGCGATAACGGCGCGAGCCGTGGCGGTGGACGGCGACGCGGTCGAGCCGGTCGAGGGTACGCAGTTTCCGCTGGCGATGGGCCAGCGCATCGATCTTCTATTGGCCCTGCCGCGCGGCGAAGGCGCCTATCCGGTGCTGATGCGGCGCGAAGGCGAGGCGCAGCGCACGGGCATCATCCTGGCTACGCAAAAAGCCCAGGTGGTGAAGCTGGCGCCCATGAGCCAGCGCAAGGCTGCGGCGGCCGGTCTGGATCTGGAGATGAAGCTGCGCGCGCGCGACCCGCTGCCCAGGCGCGCGGCCGACCGCAGGCTTACGGTCATGCTGGGCGAGCAGCCGCCCTATATCTGGACCATCAACGGGCAGACGCACGGCGCGCACCGTCCGATGACGGTCCGGCAGGGCGAGCGCGTGCAGATGACGTTCGTCAATCCGACGGGAATGATGCATCCCATGCACCTGCACGGGCACCATTTCCAGGTGACGGCGCTGAACGGCCGGGCGATCGACGGCGCGATGCGCGACACGGTGATCGTGCCGGCCCAGGGCGGGCGCGTGACGGTCGCCTTCGACGCCGACAATCCCGGCGAATGGGCGCTGCACTGCCACAACTTGTATCACATGGCCGCCGGCATGATGACGACGGTGAAATACGAGGCGTGAGCCGCGCGGTCACTTAAGCGCGCGGCTTGAACAATCCGATCAGCGCGAGCCCCGCCAGGAATCCGCCGACATGCGCCCACCACGCGACGATCTCGGCCGAGCCGATTCCGCCGCCGAAAACGCCGAACACCGCCTGGCTGCCGAGCCACACGACAGCGAGAATGCCGATCTGGCGCAGCCCCGCCAGCCTGCCTTCCGGGCCGGTGCCGGCGATGATGCGGATGGCGCCGCCGAAGCAACCGGCGATCGCGCCCGAAGCGCCGATCAGCGGCGCGGGCGAGCCGGCGAAAGCGACGACATGCGCCAGCGCCCCCGCCAAACCGCAGGCCAGATAGAACAGAAGGAAACGCACGGCGCCTAGGCGCCGTTCGACCGGCGTGCCGAAGGCGAGCAACGCCAGCATGTTGATGCCGAGATGATCCAGCCCTGCGTGCAGGAACTGATAGGTCACGACCGGCAGCGGATCGACCGCGCCCCATGGCATGGCCCCGGTCAGCCGCGCCGCAACCAGCGCCAGGTCGTAGACCAGCGCATCGTCCGCCTGCTCGGGCAGCAGCATGCGCGCGAGATGCACCGCCAGATTGGCGATCATCAGCCACATGACGGCGGTCGTGATGTTGAACATGGGCTGGCGCGACTCCGCGCCGCCCGGCTCGCCCCCTCCCCCGCCCCAGGGCCCGCGCGACTTCCTGCCGTCGCCGCCGCGCAGCCGCAGCAGCAGACCGACGTCCGCTAGCGCTTCCATCGGCGCCACAAAAGGAACGCTGGGGGCAGCAGCCAGATCGCCAGCGTGACGACGCCCAGCGAGCCGGCGATCGGCCGGTCGAAGAATTGCAGCAACTGCCCGTCGGACTTGATCAGGGATTTGATGAAGTTCTCCTCGACCAGCGGCCCCAGCACCAGGCCCAGGATCGCCGGACCCACGGGAAAGTCGTTCTCTTCCATAGCGAACGCGATGATGCCGAAGAACAGCATCAGGGTCACACCGAACACGGTGTTGTCGATCGCATAGGCGCCGACGATGCAGTTCAACAGGATGAACGGCATCAGGATTTCCTTGGGCACGCGCAGGATCTGCTTGGCCGACTTGATCGCAATCCACCCCATCGGGATCATCAGCAGGTTGGCCAGCACGAACACCATGAAAATCGCGTACACCGCGTCGGGCTTGTTGATAAACAAAGTCGGCCCCGGATTGAGCCCTTTCATGTACAGCACGCCGATGGCGATGGCCGTGATCGAGTCGCCGGGAATGCCGAACACCATCGCCGGCACCCACGCGCCGGCCAGCGCGGCGTTGTTGGCCGAACCGCTTTCGATGATGCCCTCGATATGGCCGGTGCCGAATTTCTCGCTCTCCTTCGAGAATTTCTTACTGACGGCATAGGTGACCCAGGCGGCGATGTCGGCGCCGGCGCCGGGCAGCGCGCCGATCAGCGTACCGATCGTGCTACCGCGCACGATGCCGAGCTTGTATTTCCACGCGTAGCGGCCCATGTGGCGGAACACGCTGTCGATCCGCACCTGGGCGATGCGCGCGCCGCGGCCGTGATCGGTCGCCGAGCGCAGCACCTCGGGCACCGCGAACATGCCGATCAGCACCGGAATGAAGCTGATGCCGCCCAGAAGGTCGGACACGCCGAAGGTGAAGCGCTGATACCCCGCCGGGTTGTTCACGCCGACGCAAGCGATCAGCAGGCCGATGCACAGCGCGATCAGCCCCTTCAGCGGCCGGTCGGTGGCGATCAGCACGGCGCAGGTAAGGCCGAGGCACGACAGCCAGAAATACTCGAACGAGCTGAATTTCAGCGCCACCTCGGCCAGCGCGGGCGCGGCCCAGATCAGCACCGCCGTGCCGAACAATCCGCCAATCGCCGAGAACACCAGCCCCGCGCCGAGCGCCTGGTCGGCCTGGCCCTTGAGCGTCATCGCGTAGGCTTCGTCGACATAGGCCGCCGACGCCGGCGTGCCGGGAATGCGCAGCAGAGCGCCCGGGATGTCGCCCGAGAAAATCGCCATCGCCGTGGCGGTGACGATGGCGGCGATCGCCGGCACCGGCTCCATGAAAAAGGTGAACGGCACCAAGAGCGCCGTGGCCATGGTGGCGGTCAATCCGGGCATCGCGCCGACGAACAGCCCGAAGAACGACGTGACGACGATCGTGAACATCACGTCGTAGCGGAACAGGAGGTCGGCGGCATTGATCAGATTTTGCAAGCCGGCCCCACGCCTAGTACGGAAGGAAATCGAACAGCTCGCCGCGCGGCAACGGCACGCGCAACACGCGTTCGAACATGTAGTAGACCGCAAGCACGCCGATCACCGACGACAGGAGGTTCACCCACCACCGCACGCCGCCGATGGCGCACAGGCCCGCCAGCAGCGCGAACGCCAGCGCGAGAAAACCGATCTGCTCGGAAAACAGGATATAGGCGAGGGTCAGCCCGAGGATCAGCGCGAAATGCCCCGCCAGGCGCGGCGTCTTGATCCAATCGTCGAGCGCGACCCACGGCACGACGGCGCGCGCGTTCCAGCCGCGCAGGATCAGCAACCCCGCGCCCGCAAGCATGCCGCAGCCGATCAGCGTGGGAAATAGTCCCGGCCCGACGAACTGACCGGGCATCGGCGGGAAAGTCCGGCTCCAGGCGATCACCACCAGGGCAAGCGCCGCGAGGAACAGGCCGCTGACGGCGTCGTTGAATTTCATGAGCTACCGTAAAGACGCCCTCGCCCGGCGCGGATCGCCGGGCGAGGCCGATCGAGGAATCGTGGGTAAACGCGGCGCTACTTCGCCAGACCGACCGCCTTCATCACGGCGCCAAGGTCTTTGTTGCTCTTGTCCATGAACTTGGCGAACTCGGCCTGGTTGCCCCAGATCATGCCGAAGCCGCGCTGATCCATGAAGTCCTTGTACTCCTTGCTCTTGTAGGCCTTGTCGAACGCGGCGGTCAGCTTGTCGGCCACGTCCTTGGGCAGGCCTTTCGGTCCGGCCATGCCGCGCCACGCGGCCGTGGTCCAGTTGCTGCCGATCGCCTCTTTCAGCGTGGGTATGTCCTTCAACGCGCCGTTGCGCTGCGCATCCATGACGGCCAGGCTTTTCACCTTGCCGGCGTCGATCAGCGCGCGCGCCTCGGGCAGCGAGCAGGTCACGATGTCGACGCCCCCGGCGACCAGATCCTGCAAGCCCGGCGCGGCGCCCTGGCTCGGCACCCACGGCACCGTGGCCGGGTCGATCTTCTGGTCCTGCAACATGCCGGCCAGCGCCAGATGCCAGATGCCGCCCTGGCCGGTGCCCGAGGCCTTGAACTTGCCCGGGTTGGCCTTGACCGCGGCCAGCAGGCTTTTCGCGTCCTTGTACGGCGATTTCACGTCGACCTGCAGCCCGGCCGGATCGGCGTTGACCAGCGCCAGCGACGTATAATCCTGCCAGGTCAGCTTGGTCAGGCCCTGCCAGTGCATCATGTTGATTTCGACCGTGATCAGGCCGATCGTGTAGCCGTCGGGCTTCGCCTCGGCGATCGCCTGGTGGCCCACCACGCCGCTGCCGCCCGTGCGGTTGACGACGTTGACCGGCTGCTTCAACTCTTTTTCCATTAAGATGCCAAAAATACGCGCAACCGCGTCGGTGCCGCCGCCCGCAGCCCAGGGCACGATCAAGGTGATCGGGCGGTCGGGATAGGCGGCTATGGCTGGCGCGGCCAGGCCCATGACGCTTGCTACCGCCGCAGCCGAGGCGATGCCGAGCAGATTCCGTCGGAACATGTTTCCTCCTCTTTCCCTTTGCGACAGCCGTTCGCCTTTTGCGGGGCGCGGCCGCCGTTTTTTGAGCGGATGACCCTAGCGCGTCACGCCGCTTGTGCCAAGCTGCGGCGTGTCCAGATAAACCACAGCGTCGCGATAGCCGCAAAAGCGATCAGCGGCAGCACGATCAGGTTGGCGGGCTGCCAGCCCAGCCATTCGTGGACCGCGCCCGAGCTCCAGGCCGATATCGAGACCAGCCCGAACACTAGAAAGTCGTTGGCGGCTTGCACCTTGTTGCGCTCGGACGGCGCCGGCACTTCGGTCAGCAGGGTCGACGAGCCGACATAGAGGAAATTCCAGCCCAGGCCCAGCAGCAGCAACGCCGACTGGAAATGCCATTCGGAAATTCCCGTGGCGTTGACCGCGATGCAGCCCGCGATCAGCGCGGCGCCCGACAGCATCACCGGCAGCACGCCGAAGCGCCGGATCAGATGCCCGGTGAAGAAGGACGGCACGAACATGCCCAGCACATGCACCTGCATCACCAGCGTGGTGGCGGAAAAGGAATGGCCGCAGGCCGCCATCGCTAGGGGCGTGGCGGTCATGACGAAATTCATCGAGGCGTAGGCGATCATCCCCGCCAGCACGGCGATGACGAAGGCGGGTTGCCGGGCGATCTCTCCCATGCCTCGGCCGCTGGCCGCGCGCTCCAGCGTGCTGAGCGGCGGGATGTCGAGAAACCGCACCAGGATCAGCGCCGCCGCCTGCAATCCCGCGATGGCGACGAAGCCGCCGGCGAAGAACACCGGCGCGAACCAGTCCGTGGACCAGCGCGCGAGCTCCGGTCCCGCGATCGCCGCCGCCACGCCGCCGGCCAGCACGTAAGAGATCGCCCGGGCGCGATATTCGGGCCCGGCGGTGTCGGCGGCGGCGAAGCGGTAGAACTGGGCGAAGCCGTTGAACACGCCCAGCGGAATCCCGCCCAGCGCGAACAGCCAGAAATTGCCGGTGAACACGCCCCAAGCCAGGGTTCCCGCTCCGGCCAAGCCGATCGCGATTCCGATCGTGAAGCCGTCGCGCCGCCCGATGCGCTTCATCAGCATCGACGCCGGTATCGTCGCCAGCATGGTGGCGAGGAACTGCAACGCCAGCGGCAAGGTGCTGAGCGATTTATCCTCGGCGAGCTGGTGGCCCGCCAGCGCCGAGATCGTCATCACCAGCGTAGTGCCGGTCATCATCAGCGCTTGGCACGCGGACAGCAGCAGCACGTTGCGGCGGGTGCGGAAGTCGGTCATGCGGCCGGTTACTTGCGTTCGGTCTTGGCGTCGTAGCGCTTGCGCCATTCCTGGATGATGCGCTCGCGGTTGCCGGCGGCCCAGGCGAAGTCGTTCTTGATCATCGATTGCTCGACGCCCGGCGGATAGAAGGGAATGTCGGACTTGACGCCGTCGACGGCGACCAGCGCCAGATAGCGGCTGTACATCTCGTTCGCCTTGCGGCCGGCGGCCCAATCGGCCAGGCGCTTGGCATGCTCGATGTTTTTCGCGCCCTTCAAGATCGCGGTCGCGTCCATGTCCCAGCCGCCGCCCTCCGCCATCAGCAGCACCTCGACCGGCGCGCCTTGCTGCTTGGCCTGGACGCCCGCGTTCTCGGCCGAAATGCCCAGGACGTATTCGCCGGCGGCGGCCATTTTGCAGGGCTTGGAGCCGGAATGCGTGTATTGGCCGATATTGCGATCGAGCCCGTCCATGAAGTCCCAACCCGGCTTGTCGCCCATGATCTGCAGCCAGGCCGAGACATGGAAAAAGCCGGTGCCCGAGGAGCCTGGATTCGGCATCACGATCTGTCCTTTGTAGGAAGGATCAAGCAGGTCCTTCCAGCTCCGCGGCGGCTTCAATCCGCGCTTCTGCGCCTCGATCGTGTTGAAGCAGATCGCTGCCACCCAGGCATCCACGCCCACCCAGCGCGGCGGGTCGCGCCGGTCGCGGAAATCCGGCTTGATGCGCGCCAGATCCTGGGGCGCGTAGGGCACCAGCAATCCCTGCTGGTCCAAAAGAATCATGCTGGTGACCGCCAGACCCCAGGCGACATCGCCCGTGGGCCTTCCGTTCTCGGCCAGGATGCGCGCGGTGACGACGCCGGTCGAATCGCGCAGCCACGCGATCTCGATATCCGGGTTGTCGGCCTCGAAGGTCTTTTTATAGACGGCGAGCTGGTCGGCCTCGAGCGTGCTGTAGACGTTGAGCTGCGTGCGCGTTTGCGCCGGCGCAGCCCCGCAGCCGACTACCAGCGCGAAAAGCCCCGCGCCCAGCGCGACTGCTTTGCGCCGCAACATGCTTTTCTGGGCCCGGGTCACGATCCGCATGGGACGGCCTGATATCACGTCCCGCCGTTTCGATCACCCCCGCCCCGCGCCCGGCAGTTATGCGGCCCGTGCGCGACATCGGCGCCGGAGACCGCCTAGCGGTGTTCGTACCCCCCGCGCGCCGGGGTGATGTCGCGCCCGGCCGCGTCGATCACGCTAACCCCGCGCCCCTTGACCATTCGGCCGATGCGCGTCACCCGCACGCCTGAGCGGCGCCCGGCGGTCGCGATCAGCGGGGCGGACCAGCGCGACGCCGTGAACAGCAGCTCGTAATCGTCGCCCCCGGCAAGTACGGTCGTGCGCAATGCCGGGCGCAGCGCGAGCGCGGCCCGCGCCGCCGGCGACAGCGGCACCAGCGGCCACTCGATCACCGCGCCGAGGCGCGACCATTTGCAGATATGGCCAAGATCGCCCGCCAGCCCGTCCGACACGTCCATCATGGCGTGCGCGAGATGCGCCAGCGCCCGGCCCGCCGCGACGCGCGGGCGCGGCAGGCGATAGCGGTTCGCCAGATGAGCGCTGGCGCGCGTCTTCAGGCCGCGCAGCCAGCCGCGCAGCGCCAGCAGGCCGAGCGCCGCGTCGCCGATCGTGCCGGTGACATAGATGTCGTCGCCCTCCCGCGCGGCGTCCCGCCGCGGCACCGAAGCGCGCGGCGCATGGCCCAGTGCCGTGATCGTGACGCTGGCCGGGCTCGGCGCGGTTACGCTGTCGCCGCCGATCAACGCCAGACCGAACTCGCGCTGGTCGCGCCTAAGGCCGTCGGCGAAGCGCTTGATCCACGCGTCGGTCGTATCGCGCGGCGTGGTGAGCGACAGCAGATAGGCGAAGGGCTGCGCGCCCTTGGCCGCAAGGTCGGACAGGTTCGCGCGCAGCGCTTTGCGGGCGACGAGATCGGGCGGCTCGTCGCCGATCGTGTGCACGCCCGCGACGATGGTGTCGGTCTTGGCCACCAGCACGCCGCCCGGCGGCGGCGCGAAGGTCGCGCAATCGTCGGTCAGATGCCGGGCGCCCGGAAACGACGCCGATAGCGGCGCGAAATACCGCTCGATGCGGCCGAATTCGCCGAGGCCCCGGCGGCGGGGCGTCTTACGCCGGCGGCTTGGCGCTTTGGCGCTTGGCATTGGGCGCCTCGCCCGGGCGGAGATCGCGCGCCAGGCGGTCGAGCACGGCGTTCACCATGCCCGGCTCCTTGCCGCCATAAAAGGCGTCGGCCACGCCGACATACTCGCTGATGACCACCGGCGCGGGAATCGTCGGCTGCTCGGCCAGCTCGTACACGCCGCAACGCAGGATCTGGCGCAGGATGGATTCCAGGCGATCCAGCGGCCAGCTATCCGGCAGCACGGCGGCGACGATGTTGTCCAGCTCGTCGCGCCGCGTGGCGGCGCCCGCGACCAGCGCGCGGAACAACGCCTCGTCCACGCCGCCGTACTGGTCGCCGTCGATCTCGCGCCCCAGCCGGTGTTGCACGAACTCGTCGATCACCTCGGCCGGCTTGCCGCCGTTGATATCGAGCTGATACAGCGCCTGCACGGCGGCGAGCCGCGCGGAGGACCGTTTTCCAGCGGGCGCGTTCTTGGCCGATTTCTTCTTCGCGGCCGAGGTCACTGGCGCGGCCAGAGGCGGTAGTGGCGCTTCACGTCGAGCATGCGCAGGCAGGCGCGCGCGGCGCGGCCGCCGAAATCGCCCTTGGCGGTGTCGGCGCGAACGCGGGCCTGCTCGCGGTTGTCGCAGGTCAGGATGCCCATGCCCAGCGCCAGGGTATGGCGCAGCGTCAGGTCCTGAAGCCCGCGGATACTTTCGGTGCAGACATGCTCGTAATGCGAGGTTTCGCCGCGGATCACGCAGCCCAGCGCGACGTACCCGTCATAGCGCTTGCGCGCCGTGGCGCGCACCTCCATCGACTTGAGGGCGATCTGGATCGCGCCGGGGATCTCCAGCGCGCCCGGCACGGCGACGCGATCGAAGCTCGCCTCGGCCTTTTCCAAGACGGCCATGGCGCCCTTGACCAGCTCGTCGGTCAGATCGTCGTAGAACCGCGCCTCGACCACCATGATATGCGGCTTCTCCTCGGTCATCGCCCGCCCCGCTTCGCCTTGCCCCTGCCCGCGCCCGGCGTCCGGCCCGTGGCCTCGGCAAGCCGCGCACCATAGCGCGCGAGCATGTCGATTTCCAGATTCGCCCCGCCGCCGGGCCTGAGCGCTCCCAGGGTCGTGATTTTCGACGTATGCGGGATGACGTTGACGCCGAACAGCGTATCCTTGCCCTTGTCCGCGACCTCGTTGACGGTCAGCGACACGCCGTCGACTGCAACCGAGCCTTTCGACGCGATGAAGCGCCCCAGCGCGCGCGGCGCGGCGAACACCAGGCGGATCGACGCGCCTTCGCCCCGGCGCGAGACCAGCCGGCCCACGCCGTCGACATGACCCGCGACGATATGCCCGCCCAGCTCGTCGCCGATTTTAAGCGGGCGTTCGAGATTGATCTTCGCGCCCGCCTGCCAATCGCCGAGCGTGGTCTTGCCCATGGTTTCGGCGGAGGCCTGAACCGCGAACCAGCCCCGCCCCTTTTCGATCACCGTCAGGCAGCATCCGGCGCAGGCGATCGACGCGCCGATCGGAACCGATGCCAGGTCGAAGCCCGCCTCGATTTCCAGGCGCGTGTCGCCGCCCGCGCGCGAGGCCGGGACGACGCGCCGCACGCGCCCGATATGCGTGACGATGCCGGTGAACATGGGCCGCAGACTAGCGCGCCCGGACGTAGCTTTCCATGAGATCGGGGCCGAGGGCGGAGGCCGATCGGCGCGTGAAGCCGAATGCATCGGCCAATTTGCTGACGTCGAGCCCCTCCAGCGCCGGCACGCCGTCGCCGCCCAGAACGATCGGCGCGCGGAACCAGACCAGGCGGTCGATCAGACCCGCCTTCAGCAGCGACGCGGCAAGCCGCCCGCCGCCTTCGACCAGAACGCGGGTCAGGCCCTCGGCGCCCAGCGCCTGGAGCGCCTCGGCTGGGTCCGGGCGGTTGTCGGGGCCGGCCAGCACGCGCAGCACGTCCACGCCGGCCGCTTTCAGCGCCGCGACCCGCGCGTCGTCGGCGCCCTGGCGCGCGATGATCCAAACGGGATGCGCGCGCGCCGAGCGGACCAGCTTGGAGGCAAGCGGCAGCTTGGCGTCGCTGTCCGACACGACGCGCACGGGCTTAAACGCTTCCATGCCCGGTAGGCGGCAGGTGAGCTCGGGATCGTCCTTGAGCGCCGTGCCGATGCCGATCATGACGGCGTCATGCGTGGCGCGCAGCAGATGCGCCCGCGCGCGCGCCTGCTCGGATGTGATCCATTTGCTTTCGCCTAGGCGCGTGGCGATGCGCCCATCGAGAGAGGTCGCAAGCTTCAGCGTCGCCATCGGCCGCTTGTGCAGGATGCGCGTGAAGAACCCCTGGTTGACCGCGCGCGCCTCCTCAGCGCACAGGCCGGTTTCGACGGCGATGCCGGCGCGCTTCAGCGCCGCGAAGCCGTTTCCCTTCACGCGCGGATCGGGGTCTTCGATCGCGGCGACCACGCGCGCGACCTTGGCCGCGGCGAGCGCGTCGGCGCAGGGCGGCGTTTGACCGTGATGCGAGCACGGTTCGAGCGTCGCATAGACGGTGGCGCCGCGCGCTTTCGCGCCGGCGCGCTTCAGCGCCTCGGTCTCGGCATGCGGGCGGCCGCCGGGTTGCGTTGAGCCGCGCCCGACCACCGCGCCGTCTTTCACGATCACGCAGCCCACGGCCGGATTGGGCCAGACCCGGCCCAGCCCGCGCCGCGCGAGGCTCAGCGCGCCCTGCATGAAATGGCGGTCGTGTTCAGTGAATGCGCTCAAGCACGGCTCCGTCCGATGTCCCGTGCCACTCAAGGGCTAACCACCAAGGCACAAAGACACCAAGATTAAGGGGCTTTGCTTGGTGCCTTGGTATCTTGGTGGCTTCAAGCCGCTTTATTCTTTAGTGTCGCCGAGCTTCTCGACGAAATCCTCGAAGTCCTTGGCCTCGCGGAAATTGCGGTAGACCGACGCGAAGCGCACATAGGCGACCGGATCGAGGTTCGCCAGCGCCTCCATCACCAGCTCGCCGATCGCGCTGGCGGGAATTTCGCTTTCGCCCGAGCTTTCCAGGCGCCGGACGATACCGTTGATCACGCGCTCGGTGCGCTCGGCCTCGACCGGGCGCTTGCGCAGCGCCGTGGCCATCGAGCGCGCCAGCTTGTCGCGGTCGAACGGTTCGCGCTGGCCGTTCTTCTTCACCACCGTCAACTCGCGCAACTGGATGCGCTCGAACGTGGTGAAGCGCGCACCGCAGTTCGGACAGAACCTTCGCCGCCGGATCGCCGAGTTGTCCTCGGTCGGCCGCGAATCCTTCACCTGGGTGTCGTCATGGCCGCAAAATGGACAGCGCATCCCCCGTTCCCCCTCATTCCTTCTTCGCCGCTTCCGCTATCCGTAGATCGGAAAGCGGCGGCACAGATCGAATACCGCCTCGCGCGCCTTGGCTTCGGCCGCCGAATTGTCGCCGTTGCTCCGCGCCTCGGCGTCCAGCACGTCGGCGATCAGCTCGCCCACCCGGCGGAATTCGCCGACACCCAGGCCCCGCGTGGTGCCCGCGGGCGTGCCCAGTCTGATGCCCGAGGTGATCGTCGGTTTTTCCGGATCGAACGGCACGCCGTTCTTGTTGCAGGTCAGATGCGCGCGGCCGAGCGTCTCCTCGGCGGCCTTGCCCGTCAGCTTCTTCGAGCGCAGATCGACCAGCATCAGATGCGTGTCGGTGCCGCCGGCCACGATGTCGAAGCCGCGCGCTTGCAGGGTGGCGGCCAGCGCCTTGGCGTTGTCGACCACCTGCTTGGCATAGGCGCGGAACGCGGGCTCGAGCGCCTCGCCGAACGCCACCGCCTTGGCGGCGATCACGTGCATCAGCGGGCCGCCCTGCAGGCCGGGAAACACGGCCGAGTTGATCTTCTTGCCGAGCTCGGCGTCGACGCTCAGGATCATGCCGCCGCGCGGGCCCCGCAGGGTCTTGTGCGTGGTGGTGGTCACGACATGGGCGTGCGGCAACGGGCTTGGATGCGCCCCGCCCGCAACAAGCCCGGCAAAATGCGCCATGTCGACCATCAGATAGGCGCCGGCCGCGTCGGCGATTTTGCGGAAGCGCGGGAAGTCGAGCAGCCGCGGATAGGCCGAGCCGCCGGCGATGATCAGCTTCGGCTTCACCTGCCGGGCGGTCGCTTCCAGCTCGTCGTAGTCGATCTGTTGGGTGTCGCGGCGCACGCCGTACTGCACCGCCTTGAACCACTTGCCCGAGATGTTGGGCGGCGCGCCGTGCGTCAGATGCCCGCCCGCGGCCAGCGACAATCCCATGATCGTGTCGCCGGGACTGAGCAGCGCCAAATATACCGCCTCGTTCGCCTGCGCGCCGGAATGCGGCTGCACGTTGGCGAAGACGCAGTCGAACAGCTTGCGGGCGCGCTCGATCGCCAGCCGCTCGGTCTCGTCCACGAACTCGCAGCCGCCGTAATAGCGCTTGCCCGGCAGGCCCTCGGCGTATTTGTTGGTCAGCACCGAGCCCTGCGCTTCCAGCACGGCGCGCGAGACGATGTTTTCCGACGCGATCAGCTCGATCCCGTCCTGCTGGCGCTTCAACTCGCGGCCGATCGTGGCCTGGATCGCCGGATCGGCGTCGCCGAGCGCGCGGGCGAAGAAAGGATCGGCGCCGGCGCGGTGGGCCATTTTGGCGGTCATGGGAAAACCGTTCTCCGCTCAGCTCATCTTGGCGACGCGGCGGACATGGCGCCCGCCTTCATAGGCGGTATTGAGAAACACGCGCAGGCATTCCTTGGCCGTCTCCTCGCCGATCAGCCGCGCGCCCAGGGCCAGCACGTTGGCGTCGTTGTGCTGGCGCGCCAGCCGCGCCGAGGTGGCGTCGTGGCACAAAGCCGCGCGCACATGGCGATGGCGGTTGGCGGCCATCGAAATGCCGATGCCCGTGCCGCAGACCAAAACGCCGCGCTTGGCCTTGCCTGCCTTCAGGACGGCGGCCAGCTTGTCGGCGAAATCGGGATAATCCACCGAGTCTGCGGCGTCGGTGCCCAGATCCAGCACGCCGAGGCCCGACCGCTCCAGTTCGCTTTTCAGCGCCTGTTTCAACGGCAGGCCGGCATGATCGGAAGCGATGGCGATGGTCTCGGCGGTCATTTCTAGGCATAGTCCCTTGGGCGGCAGTACCGGCATGATACCCGCACAATATCTCGCCCGGCAATCGCTAATCTCCACCAGATATCGAAGAGACTACAAGGGCTTGATATGGCCAGTGCCTACCAAGCGTAGCCCCGCAAGGGCCGCGTTTTCAGACCTGATGCGCACGAACAACGCCGCCGCGTTGAGCGCCGTAAAAACCGCCGCGTAAGCCCAAAGCCCGAACACCAGCGGCAGCACCGCGATCTCGCCCGCCAACACCGCGTAGTTCGGATGATCGATGAAGCGGTACGGACCGGCGCGCACCAGCCTCGCGCCCGGCAGCACATAGATGCGCGTGGTCCAGCGCCTGCCCAACGTCCACAGCACCCAGGCGCGGCCGATCTGCAGCAACAGATAGACCGCAAGCCAGGCCGGCGAGACGGGTTGATCGCGGCCGAACCACCACAGCCCGAAGATCCAGAAGAAATGCACACCGATCAGGAACGGATAATGCGCCGCGCCCGCCTCGACCGCCCCCATGGCGACGAGCCTCAACGCATTGACACGCGCGTATAGAAGCTCGCAAAGCCGCTGTACGGTCACCAGCGTGAGAACGAGGATGGAAAGCGTCATCACATGCCGCGCGGGATATGGCGCGCGAGCCAGGCGGCGGCCAGCAGGCACAACCCCGCCGCCGCGAACACCGACCACAGGCCGAAGAAGCTGAGCAGCAGGGAGTAGATTCCAGTCGAGACCAGAACGGCGGTGTCGCGATAGGTGACGAACACCACCGTCATCTCGGGCCGTTCGCGCGCGCGCACCGCGCGCTGGAACGTCACCATGCTGATGGAATCGAGCGCGATGGCGCCGATCCCCGCGACGATGATGCAGGCGGCGAAGGCCACGGGCCACTCCGTCGCGAGCGCGCCTAGCAGAACCGCCGTTCCGGTGACGATGAAACCGCCCATGATCACCGGCCGCATGCCGATGCGCCGCGCCAGCCGCCCGAACAGCGGCGTAGCGAACAGCAGGCCAAAGCAAGCCGAGACCAGATAGCCGCCCCAGTCCGCGCCCATGCCGGCGGTCACCATGTAGATCGGCACATAGACTATCAACAGCGCCCACCAGCTTTCGCGCGCCATGTTCAGCACATAGGCCAGGCGCAGCCGCGGCTGCGCCATGTAGCGCCTGAAGTTTCTGAGCGGCGCGAAACGCGCGGGCAAACCCGCTGGCGGGCCGCGCTCGGCCTTGAGCAGCGCCAGATGGACCAGCAGCAGCACGATAAAAGCGATGGTGACGGCATAGGCGGCCCAGGGCGCGATCTGCTCGTACAGCTTGATGCCGACGAGCGGCATCGCCACCCACACGCCGGCCGACGAAAACACCCGCAGCGGCTCGATCTTCGACAGGTCGCGCCGGTCGGTATGGGCCATGATCATGAGCTGCAGGGCCGTCACGCCGGCGGCGGTGGCAAGTCCGCGCAAGGCGATCGCCGCCAGCACGCTGGCGCCGTTGGCGAACGCGAGGCATGGCGGCACCAGCAGCAGCATCAGCGCCGCCAGCACGAAGACGCGGTGCGCGCCGAAGCGCCGCACCACGACCGGGATGGCTTGGCTCGCCGCCAGCACCATGCAGACCGCGACGGTGTAGGCGATGCTGACGTTGCGCGCGTTGCCCAATGCGCCCAGCGCCACCACCGGCAGCACCACCGCCAGGGTGGCGCGCGACAGGGTATCGACGGCGAACAGCAGGACGAACGCGGCGGGGCCCGGCTCGAACAGCCGGGCGGCGAGACGTGAGGCGGCCATTGCGGCGCGGAGTCTAGCGGGGAACGGGCGGATCGGCCAACGTCATTGCATCGACCAGTTCCTCATCCTTCGACAAGCCTAGGAATGAGGAACTTTCTCTATCGTCCTCACCCCGAGCCTGTCGAAGGGCGAGGACGAAATAGAAGCAAGGGTTGCAGGCGACTAGCCAATCCACAAGCAGACGCGCTACAGGGAATCCGGGGGGTGGGGTTCCGCGACGCTTTCAAGGCGCCGCATCCCCGCCAAATCGGGGGGCTGCCGCAATGACCGACATGCTGAACAAGTTTTTCCGGCTGGACGAGAACCGCACATCGGTGCGCACGGAAATCCTGGCCGGCGTCACGACGTTCCTGACCATGGCCTATATCATCTTCGTCAACCCGTCGATCCTGAAGGCGGCGGGCATGGATTACGGTGCCGTGTTCGTGGCGACGTGCCTGGGCTCCGCCATCGGCACGCTGGCGATGGGGCTTTACGCCAACTACCCGCTGGCGCTGGCGCCGGGCATGGGCCTCAACGCCTATTTCACCTTCAGCGTGGTGCTGGGCATGAAGCAGTCCTGGCAGGTGGCGCTGGGCGCGGTGTTCCTGTCGGGCATCCTGTTCTTCATCCTCTCCGTCACGCCGGTGCGCGAATACATCATCAACGCGATTCCCAAATCGCTGAAAATGGCGATCTCGGCCGGCATCGGGCTGTTCCTCGGCATCATCGCCATGGAAGAGGCGGGCATCGTCGTGAAGCATCCCGAAACCCTGGTGACGCTGGGCGACGTCACCAAGCCCGAGGTGCTGCTGGCGATTTTCGGGTTCCTTTTGATGATCGCGCTGGACGCGCGCAAGGTGACCGGCGGCATCATCATCTCGATTCTGCTGGTGGCGGCGATCGGCATTGTGTCGGGCGTGTCGAAATTCAACGGCATCGCCAGCGCGCCGCCCAGCCTGGCACCGACTTTCGGGCAGATGGATCTCAAAGGCGCGCTCAACCTGGGCTTGTTCGCCATCGTGTTCGCGTTCCTGTTCGTCGATTTCTTCGACAACGCGGGAACGCTGATCGGCGTGGCTTATCGCGCTGGAATGCTGCAACCCGACGGCACGATCCCGCGCCTGAAAAAGGTGCTGATCGCCGACAGCGGCTCGGCCATGATGGGCGCGGTGCTGGGCACCTCGACCGTCACCAGCTATATCGAAAGCGCGGCGGGCGTGAAGGCCGGCGGACGCACGGGCCTGACCGCCGTGGTGGTGGCGGTGCTGTTCCTGGCGGCGCTGTTCTTCTCGCCCTTGGCCAGCAGCATCCCGGCCTATGCCACGGCCCCGGCCCTGCTGTTCGTGGCCTGCCTGATGGCGCGCGGCCTTACCGAGCTGGACTGGGAGGACGTGACGGAATACGCCCCGGCGGTGGTCTGCGCGCTGGCCATGCCGCTGACCTTCTCGATCGCCCACGGCATCGCCTTCGGCTTCGTGGTCTACGCGCTGTGCAAGCTGCTGGCCGGGCGGTTCAAGGAGCTGCATCCCGCGGTGATCGCCATCGCCGCGCTGTTCCTGCTCAAATACGGGCTGATCTGAAAAAATTTGAGCGGAGGCGGAATATTAAACCTGTGGATAACCTGCCTGTTGCCTGTGGACAAAGGGTGACAGGCCGGAAGCGCCTCGCTATACTCACGCCGCCGTGAAAAAGACCGCGTCGGCAAGCCGACGCGGCCCGAGTTTAGGGAGGAATCGCCACCAGGCGAAAGGAACAGGCGGAAACGCCTCGTTCCACACCGGATACTAGGAACCCAAAACGCTTTTGTGGCAAGCATGTCTATCGGCTTGCCACTTTTTTTCGCACGAATTGGACGTTGCCGCCGAAATCGGCGATATCAATCAGATCGATAGCCGATTCGGCGAATTAGAAATAAGATAATTCAATATTGTCTATTTCGCGCGTTTGGCTAGGAGCCAAGGCGGTTTTGCGCGCATGATTCGTTTATGCGCTGGGCAGCGCGGATGATGCGCGCCCGGCAAATAACCCAGGCTCATCAAGAACTCGTTCACCACCTCGCCGCCCGTGAAACGGAAGGTCGCGCGGAACAGCTTGACCCATTCGTCCCTGGATTTGGGATGGTGCACATCGAGCCAGAAGGCGAAGCCGCCGTGGCTTTCGCGCAAGGCCCGCACGCGCCGCGCGTTGTCGATGATCGCAACGATCTTCAGGCGGTTGCGGATGATCCCAGCGTCGGCGAGCAGGCGCTTTATGTCGCGCGCGCCGAACGCCGCCACCTTGTCGACGTCGAAATCGCGGAACGCGGTGTTCATCCCCCGGCGCTTTTTCAGCACGATCAGCCAGCTCAACCCCGCCTGCATGATTTCCAGGGCCAGGCGTTCGAACAAGACGCGCTCGTCGCGCGACGGAAAGCCGTATTCCGTGTCGTGATAGGGCCCGTGGAATTCGTGGCCCGGCGCGATCTTGCAATACGACATCGGGCCTAGGACATGCGGCTATTTGAACGAGATCAGGCCGTGGCGCACGATCTGGTCGACGATCAGCCACAGCACGGCCGTGACCCCGGTGGTGACGGCGAATTTCAGCGCCAGGCGCGGTTTGGCCGGAGCCGAGGTGGCGTGGCCGGATTCGACCTTCTCGGGCGGACGGTTGCCCCAGGGCAGCACGGTGAAAAGCACCGTCCACCACAACAGGACGAAAACCAGGGCGCCGGCGTAGAGGTTCATGCCTGTTCGATTTCGATCAGCGTGCCGCAGAAATCCTTGGGGTGCAGGAACAGCACCGGCTTGCCGTGCGCGCCGGTCTTGGGCTCGCCGTCGCCCAGCACGCGCATGCCCCGCGCCTTGAGCTTATCGCGCGCGGCGGCGATGTCGCCCACCTCGTAGCACACATGGTGCACGCCGCCGGCGGGATTGCGCTCCAGAAAGCCCGCGATCGGCGATTTGTCGCCCAAGGGATGCAGCAACTCGATCTTGGTGTTGGGCAGCTCGACGAACACCGTCGTGACGCCGTGCGCTGGCAGCGGCAAGGGCTTGGACACTCTAGCGCCCAGCGTGTCGCGGTACACCGCCGACGCTTTCTCCAGGTCGGGCACCGCGATGGCGATGTGGTTCAGCCGGCCGATCATGGGATTGCGTAGCGCCTCACAGCGCCTCCCCTAATCCGTCATGGCCGGGCTCGTCCCGGCCATCCACGTCGTCAGGTTTGCGTGGGCGGCCCGACGTGGATGCCCGGAACACCGAAGGAACGAAGTTCCAAGGCGGGCATGACGAAAAAGGAAATCCATCACCATGAACCGAACTCATACCCGCATCACATGCACGTCGGTGACCGGTTTGTGGCCACGCAATCCCTGGATCGTCTTGCGCACCGCGCGGCGCACCGCCTCGGACACTGCCGCGTCGTCGCGCTTTTCCTGCGCCTTCAGCGCCTTCACCGCCGCGCCGACCGCCTCGGCCACCTTGGCGATGTCGCCGGCGTCGACCTCGGGATCCAGCAAGCCGCGCGCGGTGATCGCGGGCGGCGCCTTCAGCGCGCCTTTCGCGTCGACCACCACCGTGGCGGTGGCCGCGCCGTTATACATGAGGCGGTGGCGGTCGCGCAAAACCGCGCTGCCGACCTCGCGCAGCACGCTGCCGTCCAGCGCCAGCCGGCCGCTTTTCACCGTCGCCACCGTCTCGGCCGGGCCGGGCGCCAGGCGGATCACCTGGCCGTTCGCGGGCATGATCGCCTGCTGCACCTGGCATTGCTTCGCTAGTTCCGCATGCGCTATCAGGTGCCGCACCTCGCCATGCACCGGCACGGCGATTTTCGGCCGCACCCACTGGTACATGCGCGTCAGCTCGTCGCGCGCGGGATGGCCCGAAACATGGACGAAATGGTCTTTCTCGGTCACCAGCTCGACGCCCCGCGCGGCCAACTGGTTCTGCAGGCGGAAAATCGCGCGCTCGTTGCCCGGGATGATGCGCGAGGAGAACACCGCCGCGTCGCCCTTTTCCAGCACGATATGCGGATGCTCGCCCTGGGCGATGCGCGCCAGGGCCGCGCGCGGCTCGCCCTGGCTGCCGGTGCAGACCAGCAGCACCTTGTCGCGCGGCAGGTAGCCGGCGTCGTGCTCGCTGACGAATTCCGGCGTGTCGGCCAGGTACCCGGTGGCGCGCGCGGCTTCCTGCATGCGCCACAGCGAGCGGCCGATCAGCGCGGCGTGGCGGCCGTGCTTTTCCGCGACGCGCGCCATGGTCTCCAGCCGCGCCACGTTCGAGGCGAAGCAGGCCACCGCGACGCGGTTCTTGAACCTACCCATCAACTCGCCCAGGCTTTCGCGCACATCGGATTCCGAGCCGGACGCGCCCTCGACCAGCACGTTGGTGGAATCGCAGACCATCGCCAGCACGCCGTTCTCGCCCAGGCGCCTGAGCGCCGCTTCATCGGTCACCTCGCCCACCAGCGGTGCCGCGTCCAGCTTCCAGTCGCCGGTGTGCAGCACCGTGCCGGCCTCAGTGCGGATCGCCACCGCGTTGGGCTCGGGGATCGAATGCGTCAGCGTGATAAGCTCGAGGTCGAACGGCCCGAGCTTGAAGCGCGCGGACAGCGGCACTTCGATTATCGGCACCACGTCCTCGCCCGGCCCGTCCTCCTTCAGCTTGCGGCGCAACACGGCGGCGGCGAAGGGCGTGGCGTAGACTGGGCAGCGCAGTTTCGACCACAGATACGGCACCGCGCCCAGATGGTCCTCGTGCGCGTGGGTCAGCACGATGCCGACCAGCTTGTCGCGGCGTTTCACGATGAAATCGGGGTCGGGCATCAGGACGTCGATCGCCGGCTGGCTGTCGTCGGCGAAGGTGACGCCCAGATCGATCATCAGCCATTTGCCCTGGTGGCCGAACAGGTTGAGGTTCATGCCGATCTCGCCCGATCCGCCGAGCGGCAGGAAGTAGAGGCTTTCCTTGTCGTCCGGCAGATCGAAGTCGGGCGGCGGCGCGGCGGCGGGTTTCTTTTTCTTCATGCTCTGGCGTTGCGCTTGTAGACGCGCAACAGGCCGTTCAGGGTCAGGTCCACCTCGACCGCGTCGAAGCGTATGGCGTCTTGGAACAGGGGCGCCAGGCCGCCGGTGGCGATCACCTTCATCTTACCGCCGAATTCCTTTTCGATCCGCGCCGCCAGCCCTTCGACCAGGCCGGTATAGCCCCAGTAGATGCCCGACTCCATCGCAGACACCGTGTCCTTGCCGATCACGCGCGACGGTCGGCGCACGCCGATGCGCGGCAGCAAGGCGGCGGCTTCGTACAGCGCCTTCAGCGACAGGTTGATGCCCGTGGCGATCACGCCGCCGATGAAATTGCCGTCGCCGTCCACGATGTCGAAATTGGTGGCGGTGCCGAAATCGACCACGATCAACGGCCCGCCCCAGCGCGCATGCGCCTCGACCGCGTTGACCAGCCGGTCGGCGCCCGCCTGCTCCGGCTTGTCGATCAGCACCTTGACGCCCAGGTCGACGGATTTGTCGCCGATCAGCATGGGGTCGCAGTTGAAATACTGGCGGCACAGGGTTTTCAGGCTGAACAGCATCTCGGGCACGACGATGGCGACGATCACCGCCTTGATGTCGGCAGGCTGCAAACCGTTGAGCGCCATCAGATGAGTCAGCCACGCGGCGAATTCGTCGGCCGTGCGCTTGGAATCGCTGCTGGCGCGCCAAGCGCCGCGCTTCTTATCGCCGTCGAACACGCAGAACGACACGTTGGTGTTGCCGGCGTTGATCGCGAGCAGCATCGCCTTACCCTTTCACGCCGCGCGGGCGGCGCGCACATCGCCCGCCGCGATCATGCGCCGCGCGCCGCCGTCCATCTCTAGCTCCAGCGCGCCGCTGGCGGCAAGGCCGGCGAAGCGGCCGGAAACCGCCTCGTCGCCCAGATTCACTTCCAACCGTTCGCCCAGGCGCCAAGCGCGCCGCAGCCATGCCTCGCGCACCGGGCCGAATCCATCATCCATCCACCGATCTACCCAAGTCAGCAGATGACGCGCGAAGGATTCCAGCACCGCCTCGAGCTCCACAGGCTCGGCGCCCTCGGCGCGGATCGAGGTGGCGGGAAACGCCGCGTCCTCGGGATGGCTTGTCACGTTCACGCCCACGCCCAGCACCAGAAAATCCAATGTTCCATCCGATTTGACGGCGGATTCCAGCAGGATGCCCGCCGCCTTGCGACCGTTCAGCAGCACGTCGTTGGGCCATTTGTAGCGTAGATCGGTCAAGGGCGGCACCAGCCCGCCCAACGCGCCGCCCACGGCCAAAGCGGCGAGGAACGAGAGCTGCGGCGCATCGGCGGGCGCGCAATCCGGCCGCAAGACCAGCGAGCAATAAAGATTGCCCGGTGGCGAGGCCCAGTTGCGGCCCTGGCGGCCCCTGCCCTTGGTCTGTTCCAGCGCCCAGACCAGCGTGCCGTCCTCGGCCCCCTCGCCGGCCAGCTTGCGCGCCCAGTCGTTGGTGCTCTCGGTGCGCTCGAGCGCGACCAAGTTGTAAGCGGGCGGCAGCGACGGCGCGCGCGCCGGCATGGTCTATGACCCGATCAAAACTTTGGCGGCGGCTTCGGCCGCGTAAAACAACGGCCAGCAGAAAACGAAAAACAGCAGCGTGACGATCGCGCTCAATCCCATCACCGCCGCCACCTGGCCTTGCGGACGGTCGAACGGCGAGGCGGGCTCTTCCATGAACATGATCTTGACGATGCGGATGTAATAATACGCGCCCACGACGCTGGTCAGCATGCCGATCACGGCCAGCGCATAAAGCCCGGCCTCGATCGCGGCCAGGAACACGAACAGCTTGCCGAAGAACCCGGCAAACGGCGGCAGGCCGATCATCGACAGCATGAAAATGGCCAGGGCATAGGCGACCTTGGACTGCGAGCGCGCCAGGCCGGCGAGATCGGCGATGGTTTCGACCATCTTGCCCTGGCGCTTCATCGACAGGATGCAGGCGAAAGTACCGAGATTCATGAACAGATAGGTCGCCATGTAGATCAGGATGCCGCGCACGCCCGAGGGATTGGCGGCGGCCAAGCCCACCAGCGCGTAGCCGACATGGCCGATGGAGCTGTAGGCCATCAGGCGCTTGATGTTGGTCTGGTTGATCGCGGCCAGCGCGCCCAAAATCATCGACGCGATGGCGACCGCCACCACGATCTGCCGCCATTCCATGACCAGCGGGCCGAATGGCCCCATCATCACGCGGGTGAACAGCGAGATCGCGGCGATCTTGGGCGCGACGGCGAAGAAGGCGGTGACCGGCGTGGGCGCACCCTCGTACACGTCGGGCGTCCACATGTGGAACGGCACGGCCGACACCTTGAACGCCAGGCCGGCCATCACGAACACGACGCCGACGATCAGCCCGACCGAGGTGCTGCCCGGCGCGCCCTGCGCCAAGAGCTTGGCGAGCACGGCGAAGTTGGTGCTGCCGGCAAAACCGTAGACCAGCGACGCGCCGTACAGCAGCATGCCCGAAGACAACGCGCCGAGAACGAAATATTTCAACCCCGCCTCGGTCGAGCGCACCTCGTCGCGCTTGAACGCGGCCACGACGTAAAGCGACAGGCTTTGCAGCTCGATCCCGATATAAAGCGCGATCAGGTCGTTGGCCGAGACCATCATCATCATGCCGAGCGTGGCGAACAGCACCAGCACGGGATACTCGAACCGCGCCATGCCCTCGCGCTCGATATAGTCCAGCGACATCAGCAAGGTCAGCCCCGATCCGATCAGGATCAAAAGCTTCATGAACAGGGCGAAATGATCGGCGATGAACTGGCCGTGGAAGATAACGTTGCGCGGCGGCGTGACGCCGATCAGCACCACGCCGGCGACCGCCAGGATCGACAACGCCAACACCGACGCGACGCGCGCCTGGGCGCCGCGTTTCCAGAACGCGCCGACCATCAGCAACGCCATGGCCGCTAAAGCCAGGAATATCTCGGCCGAAGCCGGGACCGGATTGTGAACCACGGGAATCATCGTTTGACGTCCCCTTGCACATCCGTCGCGGCGGTGCGCTGGGCGTTGAAGTTGCGGATCAGCTCGGCCACCGCCGGCTCGGTCGGCTTCAGGAAAACGTTCGGGAACACGCCCATCAGGAACACCAGCGCGATCAGCGGCGCGAACACGGCCACCTCGCGCAGGTTCATATCGAGGATCGACCTGAGGTCCGCGCGCTCGATCTTGCCGAACACCACGCGGCGGTACACCACCAGCATATAGGCCGCGCCCAGCACCATGCTGGTGGCCGCCAGCGCGCAAACCCAGGTGTTGACCTGGAAGGCGCCAAACAGCACCAGCACCTCGCCGACGAAGCCCGAGGTGCCGGGCAGGCCGACCGAGGCCAGCATGAACACCATGAAGGTGAAGGCGTATTTCGGCATGCGCTCGACCAGCCCGCCATAGCGCGCGATCTCGCGCGTGTGCATGCGGTCGTAGACAACCCCCACGCACAGGAACAGCGCCGCCGACACCACGCCGTGGCTCAGCATCTGGAAGATCGCGCCCTGGATGCCCTGCATGGTCAGCGTGAACGTACCGATGGTGACGAACCCCATATGCGCCACGGACGAATAGGCGACCAGCTTTTTCATGTCGTCCTGCGCCAGCGCCACCAGTGAGGTATAGATCACCGCGACGATGCTGAGGCCGTAGATCAACGGCGTGAAATAGACGCTGGCGTCCGGTAGCATGGGCAGCGAAAAACGCAGGAACCCGTATCCGCCCATTTTCAACAGCACGCCCGCCAGGATCACCGAGCCGGCCGTCGGCGCCTCGACATGCGCGTCGGGCAGCCAGGTATGCACCGGCCACATCGGCAGCTTGACCGCGAACGAGGCGAAGAACGCCAGCCACAGCCAGGTCTGCATCGATTTCGGGAATTGATGCGCCATGGCGGCGGGAATGTCGGCGTTGCCGACCGCGCGATAGATCGCCAGTATCGCCAGCAGCATCAGCACCGAACCGAGCAGCGTGTAGAGGAAGAACTTGAACGCCGAGTAGACCCGGCGCGGCCCGCCCCACACGCCGATGATCAGGAACATCGGGATCAGCACGGATTCGAAGAAGATGTAGAACACGAACAGATCGAGCGCGCAGAACGTCCCGACCATCAGCGTTTCCAGCGCCAGGAACGCGACCATGTATTCGCGCACGCGCGTGCGGATCGACTCCCAGCTCGCCAGGATGCACAGCGGCGTCAGCAGCGTGGACAGCAGCACGAAGAACAGCGAGATGCCGTCCACGCCCATGTAGTAGTTGATGTCGTAGCCCTTGATCCACTGCGCTTTTTCCACGAACTGGAACTTCGCGCTGGCCGGATCGAAGCCGATCCAGATGACCAGGGACAGGGCGAAGGTGGCGAGCGACGCCCACAGCGCCGCGTAGCGCGACACGCGCGCCACGGTTTCCTCGTCGCCGCGCTGTACTAGAATGAACAGCGCGCCGACCAGCGGCAGGAAGGTGGTGACGGTCAGGATCGGGAAGCCGCTCATCGTCCCCTCACCCCACCCGCGTCAGCAGATACCACGACACCAGCAGCACGACGCCGATCAGCATCGCCATGGCGTAGTGGTAGAGGTACCCGGTCTGCAGCAACCCGGCGCGGCGCGCGAGCGCCTGCGTCGTGGTGGCGATGCCGTCGGGCCCCAGACCGTCGATGATCGCGCCGTCGCCACCCTTCCACAGCACGCGGCCGAGGCTCATCGCCGGCTCGACCAGCACGTTCCAGTACAGCTCGTCGAAATACCATTTGTTCAACAGGAACAGGTAAAGGCCGCGGAAGCGCGCGGCGAGCGCCACGGGCCAGTGCGGACGCCGGATGTAGAACGCATAGGCCAGCGCGATGCCGGCCACGCCCATCGCCGTGGGCAGCAGCTTCGCCCAAAGCGGAACGTGGTGCGCGGCCTCGAGCGTGTCGTGCGGCTCGAGCACCAGTATCGACTTGGCCCAGAATTCGCCGCGCCCCTCGCCGACGAAGGCGTCGTAGCCGAGAAACCCCGCGAACACCGCGCCGGCGGCCAGCCCGAACAGCGGCACCAGCATCACCCACGACGATTCATGCGCGTGCTCCAGCGCGTGATGGTCGACGCGGGACTCTCCATGGAACGTCATGAACAACAGACGCCAGGAATAGAACGCGGTCATCAGCGCGGCAACCGTGCCGGCGATATAGGCGAACAGTCCCACGCCGCTATGCGCGGCGAAGGCGGCTTCGAGGATCGTGTCCTTGGAGTAGTAGCCGGCGAAGAACGGCACGCCGGCCAGCGCCAGTGAGCCGATCCACATCACGGCATAGGTGTACGGCACCACGCGCCAGATGCCGCCCATCTTGCGCATGTCCTGCTCGCCGGCGAGCGCGTGAATCACCGAGCCCGAGCCCAGGAACAGCAGCGCCTTGAAGAAGGCATGGGTGAACAGATGAAACATGGCCGCGCCGTACGCGGAAACGCCCGCGGCGAAGAACATGTAGCCGAGCTGGCTGCAGGTGGAATAGGCGATCACGCGCTTGATGTCGTTCTGCACCAGCCCGATCGTGGCGGCGAAGAACGCGGTCGCCGCGCCCACCACGACGACGACGTTCAGCGCCGCCGGCGCGTATTCGAACATCGGCGACAGGCGGCAGACCATGAACACCCCGGCCGTCACCATCGTCGCGGCATGGATCAAGGCCGAAACCGGAGTCGGCCCTTCCATCGCGTCGGGCAGCCAGGTGTGCAGGCCCAGCTGCGCCGACTTGCCCATCGCGCCCACGAACAGCAGCAGGCACAGGACGGTCAGGGCGTGGAAATCCCAGTTGAGAAAATGCAGCGTGGCCGTGGCTTTGCCCGGCACGGCGGCGAACACGTCGTCGAACGACACGGATTGGAACAGCAGGAACGTGCCGAAGATGCCCAGCGCGAAGCCGAAATCGCCGATGCGGTTGACGATGAACGCCTTGATCGCCGCGTCGTTGGCCGAGGGTTTTTCGTACCAGAAGCCGATCAGCAGATACGAGCATAGGCCCACGCCTTCCCAGCCGAAGAACATCTGCACGAAATTGTCGGCCGTCGCCAGCATCAGCATCGAAAAGGTGAACAGGCTTAAGTACGCCATGAAGCGCGGGATATGCGGATCGTGGCTCATATAGCCGACGGAATAGACGTGCACGAGGCACGACACCACCGCGACCACGACCACCATCACGGCGCTTAAGGAGTCGAAGCGCAGCGCCCAGGAAAGCTCGAGGTCGCCCGAGGCGATCCACGAGACGAGCTGCACATCGCGCGCATGGCCCAGGATCGCCACGTCGTACAGGACGAACGGCGAGATCAGCGCCGAGGCGACCAGCGCGCCGCAGGTGACGTATTGCGCCCAGCGATCGCCGATCAAGCGGCCGAACATGCCGGCGACGAAGGCCGCGAGCAGCGGCAGGAAGATGCAAAGGACGAACATCGCCGCGCGCTAGCCCTTCATCAGGTTGATGTCTTCGACCGCGATGGTTCCGCGGTTGCGGAAATAGACCACCAGGATCGCCAGGCCGATGGCGGCCTCGGCCGCCGCCACGGTCAGCACGAACATGGCGAAGACCTGGCCCACCAGGTCGCCCAGGAACGACGAGAACGCCACCAGGTTGATGTTGACGGCCAACAGCATCAGCTCGACCGACATCAGGATGATGATGACGTTCTTGCGGTTCAGGAAAATGCCGAAAATGCCCGTGGTGAACAGGATGGCGGCGACGGTCAGGTAATGGCCGAGCGTGACGGTCATTGCCCGCCCCCGCCCGCCGGGAGTTTCCTGATCTCGATCACGTCCTCGCGCCGCCGCGCGATCTGCGCGCCGGCGTTCTGGCGCCGCACCCCCTCGCGCTCGCGCAGCGTCAGCACGATGGCGCCGATCATCGCCACCAGCAGCACCAGGCCCGCCGCCTGGAACAAGTAGAGATTGTCGGTATAGAGGATGCGGCCCAGCGCCTGGGCGTTGCTGAGCTGATCGAAGGCGGGCACGGGCGCGTCCAGCACGGTTTTCGCGCGCGGCGCGAAGCTCCAGGCGCCCACCACCAGCAGCAGCTCGGCCAGCAGCACCAGCCCGATCGCCGCGCCCACCGGCAGGTATTTCATGAACCCTTCGCGCAGCGCCACGAAGTTGATGTCCAGCATCATCACCACGAACAGGAACAGCACGGCGACCGCGCCGACATAGACGATGACCAGGATCATCGCCAGGAACTCGGCACCAAGAAGAACAAAAAGCCCGGCGGCGTTGAAAAACGCCAGGATTAGGAACAACACGGAATGCACGGGATTGCGCGATGAAATGACCATCACGCCCGACGCCACGGCCACGGCGGCGAACACGTAAAACGCCAGCGCGGAGACGATCATGGGCACCGCCCCGCGCGCATTGAAGGAAGGTCACCCCCTCCCTTTCCCTCCCCCGTCGAGGGGGAGGGGACAAAAAAGAAGCCCCCCCTCCCCTTGCGGGAGGGGGAAAGGGGGAGGGGTATTTTGTGCGTGAACAAGCGGCCCGTCAGCGATACGGCGCGTCGGCGGCGAGGTTGGAGGCGATCTCGGCCTCCCAGCGGTCGCCGTTCGCGAGCAGCTTGTCCTTGTTGTAGTACAGCTCCTCGCGGGTTTCGGCGGCGTATTCGAAATTCGGCCCTTCGACGATGGCGTCCACCGGGCAGGCTTCCTGGCAGAAGCCGCAATAGATGCATTTCGTCATGTCGATGTCGTAGCGCGTGGTGCGGCGGCTGCCGTCCTCGCGCGGCTCGGCCTCGATGGTGATGGCCTGAGCCGGGCAGATCGCCTCGCACAATTTGCAGGCGATGCAGCGCTCCTCGCCGTTGGCATAGCGGCGCAGCGCGTGCTCGCCGCGAAAGCGCGGACTCAACGGGCCCTTCTCGTAGGGATAATTGATGGTCGCGCGCGGCTTGAACATGTAGCTGAAGGTCAGGCCCAGGCCCTTGACCAGTTCGGCCAACAGGAAGCTCCGCGCGGTGCGGTCGAGGAACGCCATGATGCCCTTTCTTTGCCCTACACCAGCCCGCCATAGACCAGAACGCCGGCCGTCAGCGCCACCCACAGCAGCGAGAACGGCAGGAATACCTTCCAGCCCAAGCGCATCAACTGGTCGTAGCGATAGCGCGGCAAGGTGGCGCGCGCCCACAGGAAGAAGAACAGGCCGACGGCGATTTTCAGCGCGAACCAGACCGGCCCGGGAATCCAGTTGAGCGGCGCGATGTCGATCGGCGGCAGCCAGCCGCCCAGGAACAGCACCGCCGTCATCGCGCTGATCAGAATCATGTTGGCGTATTCGCCCAGATAGAACAGCGCGAAGGTCATCGACGAGTATTCGACGAAATACCCGGCCACCAGTTCGGACTCGCCCTCCGCCAGGTCGAACGGCGTGCGGTTGGTTTCGGCGAGCCCCGAGATGAAGAACACGATGAACATCGGGAACAGCGGAATGAAGAACCAGACGTGCTTCTGCGCTTCGACGATCTTGCTGAGATTCATCGAGCCCGCGCACATGATCACGGTGACGATCACGAAGCCGATCGAGACCTCGTAGCTGACCATCTGCGCGGCCGAGCGCAGCGCGCCCAGGAACGCGTATTTCGAGTTGCTGGCCCAGCCCGCGACCACGATGCCGTAGACGCCCAGCGACGAAATGGCGAACAGGTACAGCACGCCCACGTTGATGTTCGCCAGCACCATGCCCGCGCTGAACGGGATCACCGCCCAGGCGACCAGCGCCAGAATGAAGCTGAGCATCGGCGCGGCCACGAACAGCAAGCGGTTGGCGCCCGACGGGATGACAGTTTCCTTGGTCAGAAGCTTGAGCCCGTCGGCGATCGGCTGCAGCAGCCCCCACCACCCCACGACGTTGGGGCCCATGCGCAACTGCATCGCCGCCAGCACCTTGCGCTCGGCATAGGTAAGATACGCCACCGCCAGCATCAGCGGCACGACGATGGCCACGACCTGCGCGACGATGATGACCGTGGGCAGGGCGTAGCCGTTCCAGAACATGAGCATGCCGCTATCCATGCGTCCCGGTCTTCGCCGCCCTAGCGTTCAGGAACACCTCGGTGCAATGCGACATGGTGAGCGAGGCGCGGCTGATCGGATCGGTCATGTAGAAATTGGCGATCGGATGGGCGAACGGCGCGTCCATCGCGCTTCCCGCGGGCCCGCTGTAGGACCCAAGCGACGACGGCGTCACGTCGCCGATCCGCGCGAAGCCGGGATGCGCCTTCACCAGCGCGCCGCGCAAATCGGCCAGCGTGTCGTAAGGCAGGGTTTTGCCGGCGGCCTCGGACAGCGCGCGCAGGATCTTCCAGTCCTCGCGCGCCTCGCCCGGCGGCGCGGAGGCGAGTTTCGCGAGCTGGGCGCGGCCCTCGGTGTTGACGTAGATGCCGTTCTTTTCGGTATAGGCGGCGCCCGGCAAAATCAGATCGGCGCGATGCGCGCCCCGATCGCCGTGATGGCCCTGATAGATCACGAAGACCTTGCCCAGGCGATCCATATCGATCTCGTCGGCGCCCAGCAGATAGACGACGTCGAGCGCGCCCGAGGCGGCGGCATCGAGGATCGCGTTCACGTCTTTCAGCTTGCCCGTGGGCACGAGGCCCAGATCCAGCCCGCCGACGCGCGCGGCGGCGGTGTGCAGCACGTTGAAGCCATTCCAGCCCTCGCGCTGGCAAAGCTCGCCGAGCTTGCGCGCCGCGGCGTACACGGCGGCGCCGTCCGGCCGGGCCAGCGCCCCCTGGCCCAGGACGATCATCGGCGCCTTGGCGTCTTTGAGTTTTTGCGAGAAAGGATGCGTGCCGGCGGCGATTTGCGCCAGGGCCTTCGGCCCGTCGCCCAACATCTGCACCGGAAACGTTAGGTCCAGCGCCGGGCCGATCGCCGCGACCGTGAAGCCGCCCATCAGGTGGCGCTTGCGCAGGCGCGTGTTGACGATCGCGGCTTCCCAGCGCGGATTGGCGCCGACCAGCAGGCAGACATCCGCGCGCTCGATCCCGACGATGGTCGTGTTGAACAGATACCCCGCGCGGCTGTCGGCCGGCAGGAACGCGCCGTCCTGGCGGCATTCGACATGGGGCGAGCCGAGCGCCGTCATCAGCTCTTTCAGCGCGAACATGGACTCGGCGTCGCTAAGATCGCCCGCCAGCGCGGCGATGCGGTCGCCCGGCGCCGCTTTCAGCCTGTCGGCGGCGGCTTTCAGCGCATCGTTCCACGACATGGGCCGCAACGCGCCGTCCTTGCGCAGATACGGCACGTCCAGCCGCTGGCGCGTGAGGCCATCGCAGGCATAGCGCGTCTTGTCGGAAATCCATTCCTCGTTCACGTCTTCGTTCAGGCGCGGCAGGACGCGCATCACCTCGCGCCCGCGCGTGTCCACGCGGATGGCGCTGCCCACCGCGTCCATCACGTCGACGCTTTCGGTCTTGCGCAGCTCCCAGGGCCGCGCCTCGAACGCATAGGGCTTGGACGTCAGCGCGCCGACCGGGCAAAGGTCGATCACGTTAGCCGACATTTCCGACGCCAGCGCCTTTTCCAGATAGGTGGTGACTACCATATGCTCGCCGCGGCCGAGCGCGCCCATCTCCTCGACGCCCGCCACCTCGGTGGCGAAGCGGATGCAGCGCGTGCAGTGGATGCAGCGCGTCATGATCGTCTTGATCAGCGGCCCCATGTACTTGTCGGCCACCGCGCGCTTGTTCTCGTCGTAGCGGCTGCGGCCGAAGCCATAGGCCATGGCCTGGTCCTGCAGGTCGCATTCGCCGCCCTGGTCGCAGATCGGGCAGTCCAGCGGATGGTTGATGAGCAGGAACTCCATCACCCCGCGCCGCGCCTTGCGCACCATCTCGGTGTCGGTCTTGATGACCATGTTGTCCATGACCGGCATGGCGCACGAGGCGATCGGCTTGGGCGCCCTTTCCTGCTCCACCAGGCACATGCGGCAATTGCCCGCGATCGACAGGCGCTCGTGGTAGCAGAAGCGGGGAATTTCCACGCCCGCGCGCTCGCAGGCCTGAAGCACCGTCAGGCCGGCCTCGACCTCGATCAGCTTGCCGTCGATCGTGAGCTTGGGCATGTCCGCTATTCCGCCGCCGCGCGCTGGCCGCGATAGGCGGCGATGCGCCGCTCCATCTCGGGCCGGAAATGCCGGATCAGTCCCTGGATCGGCCAGGCCGCCGCGTCGCCCAACGCGCAGATCGTGTGGCCGTCGACCTGGTTGGCGACTTCCAGCAGCATGTCGATCTCGCGCGGCTCGGCTTCGCCGCGCACCATGCGCTCCATCACCCGCCATATCCAGCCCGTGCCCTCGCGGCAGGGCGTGCACTGGCCGCAGCTCTCGTGCATGTAGAATTTCGACAGGCGCGCGATCGCCCTGACGATGTCGGTGGACTTGTCCATCACGATCACCGCGGCAGTGCCCAGGCCGCTGCGCACCGCCTTGCACGAGTCGAAATCCATCAGCAGCGTGTCGCAGACCGATTTCGGCACGACAGGCACCGACGAGCCGCCGGGGATGATCGCCAGCAGATTGTCCCAGCCGCCGCGCACGCCGCCGGCGTGGCGCTCGATCAACTCCTTGACCGGAATCCCCATCTCCTCTTCCACGTTGCAGGGCTTGTTCACGTGGCCCGAGATGCAGAACACTTTGGTGCCGGTGTTGTTGGGCCTGCCGATGGCCGCGAACCACGCCGCGCCCCGGCGCAGGATCGTCGGCGCGACCGCGATGGTCTCGACATTGTTGACCGTGGTCGGGCAGCCATAAAGGCCGGCGCCCGCCGGGAACGGCGGCTTCAGGCGCGGCTGGCCCTTCTTGCCTTCCAGGCTTTCCAGCAGCGCCGTCTCCTCGCCGCAGATATAGGCGCCGGAGCCGCGATGCAGATAGAGGTCGCAATCCCAACCCGAGCCGCAGGCGTTCTTGCCGATCAGCCCGGCGTCATAGGCTTCGTCGATCGCGGTCTGGAGGTTTTCGGCTTCGCGCGCGAATTCGCCGCGGATGTAGATGTAGCAGGCGTTCGCGCCGATGGCGAAGCTGGCGATCAGGCAGCCCTCGACCAGCTTGTGCGGGTCGTGGCGCATCATGTCGCGGTCCTTGCAGGTGCCGGGCTCACCCTCGTCGGCGTTGACCACCAAGTAGTGCGGGCGGCCGTCGGATTTCTTGGGCATGAACGACCATTTCAGGCCCGCGCCGAAACCGGCCCCGCCACGCCCACGCAAACCCGAATCCTTCATCTGCTGGACGATCGTGTCGCGTCCGCGAGCCAGGATCTCCTTGGTGCCGTCCCAGTCGCCGCGCGCCTTCGCCGCCGCCAGCCGGAAATCGCGCTGGCCGTAGAGATTGGTGAAGATGCGGTCTTTGTCCTGCAGCGCCATCACGCATCCTTCCCGAAACGCAGAGTCGTCAGCGTGGTCGGCCCGCCCAGCGGCTCCGACGTCTTGCGGCCGCTCTGCGGGCCCGGCCTGGGCTTGCCGCCGGACTTCAGCGTCTCGATGAGCTTCGCCGCGCTGGCCGAGTCCAGATCCTCGTAATACTCGTCGCCGATCTGCATCATCGGCGCGTTGACGCAAGCGCCCAGGCACTCGACTTCCTTGAGGCCGAACCTGCCGTCGGGCGTGACACCGCCACAGGCCACACCCAGCGCCCTTTCGCAGGCCGCGACCACCGCGCCGGACCCGCGCAGCCAGCACGGCGTGGTGGTGCAGACCTGCACCTGCACGCGGCCTGCGGGCCTGAGGTTGTACATGGTGTAGAAGCTGGCGACCTCGTGCACGCGGATCGGCGCCATGCCCAGAAGCTTGGCGACGTACTCCAACGCCGCCTGCGGCAACCAGTTGTCGTGCTGCTTCTGCGCCAACATCAGCACCGGCATCACGGCGCTGGCCTGCCGGCCGGGCGGGTATTTGGCGATGATCTTCTTCGCCGCCGCCAGGTTTTCCGGCGTGAGCTCGAACTTTTCCGGTGCTGTGCTCATCGGTCGATCTCGCCGAACACGATGTCCATCGAGCCGATGATGGCCACGGCGTCGGCCAGCATGTGCCCCTTGGACTGGAAGTCGAGCGACGACAGATGCGCGAAGCCCGGCGCGCGGATCTTGCAGCGATAGGGCTTGTTGCTGCCGTCGGCCACCAAATACACGCCGAACTCGCCCTTCGGCGCCTCGACCGCCGCGTAAGTCTCGCCCGCCGGCACGTGATAGCCCTCGGTATAGAGCTTGAAGTGGTGGATCAGCGCCTCCATCGAGCGCTTCATCTCGGCACGCGGCGGGGGCGCCACCTTTCGGTCGTCGGTGACCACCGGCCCGCCCGGCATCTTCTCGCAGGCCTGGCGGATGATGCGCAACGACTGGCGCATCTCCTCCATGCGGACCAGATAGCGCGCGTAGCAATCGCCGGTCTTGCCTATTGGCACGTCGAAATCGAAATCGGCATAGGTGTCGTAGGGCTGCTGCTTGCGCAGGTCCCACGCGACGCCCGAGGCGCGCAGCATCGGCCCGGAGAACCCCCAATCCAGCGCGTCCTTACGGTCCACGATCCCGATATCGACCGTGCGCTGCTTGAAGATGCGGTTCTCGGTCAGCAGATTCTCCAAATCGTCGATCACCTTGGGCAGCCGGCCGCAGTATTTATGGATGTCGTCGAGCAGCCCCGCCGGCAGGTCCTGGTGCACGCCGCCCGGGCGGAAATACGCGGCGTGCAGCCGCGCGCCCGAGGCGCGCTCGTAGAATTCCATCAGCACCTCGCGCTCCTCGAAGCCCCAGAGCGCCGGCGTGATGGCGCCGATATCGATGGCGAAGGTGGTGACGTTGAGCAGGTGGTTCAGCAGCCGCCCGATCTCGCAATACAGCACGCGGATATACTGCCCGCGCGCCGGCACTTTCAGGCCCAGCAGCCTTTCCGTCGCCAGCGCGAAGGCGTGCTCCTGGTTCATCGGCGCTACGTAGTCGAGCCGGTCGAAATACGGCACGGCCTGAAGATAGGTCTTGTATTCGATCAGCTTCTCGGTGCCGCGATGCAACA
This sequence comes from Rhodospirillaceae bacterium, assembly GCA_023266845.1. Lineage (GTDB taxonomy): Bacteria > Pseudomonadota > Alphaproteobacteria > JAEULC01 > JAEULC01 > JAEULC01. The sequence goes on along the minus strand of JAHFPH010000008.1, from coordinate 5,663 downwards.
GGCCGATATGCGGATCGGCGCGTTCGACCACTTCGCCGTCCATCTCCAGCACCAGGCGCAGCACGCCGTGGGCCGCGGGATGCTGCGGTCCGAAATTCATGGTCAGGTTCTTGATCTGCTGTTCGGGCATCAGGCTTTGCCCTCGGGCTTCGGCGGCGACGCGACATTCGCCTTCTCGTCGCCCGGCAGAATCTGGCGGGTCATGCCCTCCCAGGGCGACATGAAGTCGAAGGTGCGGAAATCCTGCTGCAGCTTCACCTTGTCGTAGACCACGCGCTTTTTCTCGTCGTCGTAGCGCAGTTCCACGAAGCCGGTGAGCGGGAAATCCTTGCGCAAGGGATGCCCCTCGAAGCCGTAATCCGTCAGGATGCGGCGCAGATCGGGGTGGTCCGAGAACAGGATGCCGTAGAGGTCCCAGGCCTCGCGCTCGAACCAGTTGGCCGAGCTGAACACGCCGGTCGCGGACGGCACGGGCGTCTGCTCGCCGGTCGCGATCTTCACGCGCACGCGCCTGATATGCGCGAGGCTAAGCAGGTGATAGATCACCTCGAACCGCTCCGCGCGCTCGGGATAGTCGGCGCCGCAGACATCCATCAACTGCTCGAACCGGCACTTGGGATCGTCGCGCAGCAGCGTCAGCGTCGGTATCAGCGCGTCGCGCGCCACCGTCACGATAAGCTCGCCCTGCAGGACCTCGGCCTTCAGCACCGAAGACCCAAGCGCCTGCGCGACATAATCGCCGAGTTCCTTGAGGGTTTCAGTCATCGCGCGCTTCGTTTGGGTCCGGCCTAGCGGATGATGCTGCCGGTGCGGCGGATCTTCTTTTGCAGCTGCAGGATGCCGTAGAGCAGCGCCTCGGCGGTGGGTGGGCAGCCCGGCACGTAGATATCGACCGGAACGATGCGGTCGCAGCCCCGCACCACCGAATAGGAGTAGTGGTAATAGCCGCCGCCATTGGCGCAGGAGCCCATCGAGATCACCCAGCGCGGCTCGGCCATCTGGTCGTAGACCTTGCGCAAGGCCGGGGCCATCTTGTTGCACAGCGTACCGGCGACGATCATAACGTCCGATTGGCGGGGGCTGGCGCGCGGCACGACGCCGAAGCGGTCGAGATCGTAGCGGCTCATATAGGCGTGGATCATTTCCACGGCGCAACAGGCCAAGCCGAAAGTCATCGGCCACAGGCTGCCGGTGCGCGCCCAGTTCACCAGCTTGTCGAGCTGCGCGATGACGAAGCCCTTGTCCTGCAGCTCGTCGGTCACGGCTTTCAGCGCCGCGTCCTTCCAGGCCACATCCTGCCCCGGCAACGGCAATGCCGCGACGGGTTGGATTATTCCCATTCCAGCGCTCCCTTGCGCCATTCGTACGCGAAGCCCACGGTCAGCACGCCCAGAAACATCATCATCGACCAAAAGCCGTACACGCCCACGTCGCCCAGCGAAACCGCCCACGGAAACAGGAACGCTACTTCCAGATCGAAGATGATGAACAAGATCGACACCAGGTAGAAGCGCACGTCGAAACGACCGCGCGCGTCCTCGAACGTGTCGAAGCCGCATTCATAGGCCGAGAGCTTTGCCGGGTCGGGCTTCTGCCGGCCGACGATCAGCGAGGCGATCACCGCCGCCCCGGCGATGACCACCGCGATCCCGAGGAAAATCAGGATCGGCAGGTATTCGCGCAGCATCGCGTCCATCGGCAAACTTCCTGCTTTCCACTCGGCCCTGAACCAGCCGGCGGCTTGTTTTGCGCCGCAAAACGGCGTCTTTCTCACGTGGCAGGAATATAAGGCTGGCCTTGCGGGAAGGGAAGGCTGTCCGGGGCTTTACGGGGACGGAACCGGCGGCCACATGTCCCGCCCAACCCCTTCCCGCAGCGTGAAAAAGCCCTCACCCGTTCCCCTTCGACAGGCTCAGGGTCGCACCCTTTTGTATCTCATCGGTGGGCGAGGGTCAGAAGCCCCTCGCCCGCGGGAGAGGGAGGGGCCCGCTGCAAAAGCAGCGGGAGGGTGAGGGCATTGTACCGATGAAAATGGCGCGAGCGACGGGACTCGAACCCGCGGCCTCCGGCGTGACAGGCCGGCGCTCTAACCAACTGAGCTACGCCCGCGCAATTAGGGTGCGACGGTGTACAGGCGGGTGCCCCCGGCGTCAAGGCAAGCAGGCGCGCCGTTTCCGGCGCTGGGGCAAGCAGGCGCGCCGTTTCCGGCGCTGGAGCAAACGGGCGCGCCGTTTCCGGCGCTGGAGCAAACGGGCGCTTTGGTTAAGGCCACCGCCCGAGCGGTTGGCGGCGCTTTCAAGCTGTGGTGGGCGGTGACGGTTTCGAACCGCCGACCCTCTCGGTGTAAACGAGATGCTCTACCGCTGAGCTAACCGCCCAGCGCAAAACTAACACAAATCATCGCCCGGAACGCCCCGGCGACGGGCCAACGCCCGCCCCGGGACAGCCGGACCCGATCATCCGGGTTACGGGTTGACGGAGTCCTTCAAGCCCTTGCCCGCCTTGAACTTGGGCTGCTTGGACGCGGGAATATGGATTTTCTCGCCGGTGCGCGGATTGCGCCCTTCGCTCGCCGCGCGCTTGGTCACGACAAAGTTGCCGAAACCGACCAGGCGCACATCGTCGCCGCTTTTCAGCGTCGCGGCGATCACGCCGGTCGGCACGTCGAACAGCGAGTCGATCGCCTTGGTTGCGTCGGCCTTGGAAATGCCGGCCTTGTCGGAAAGCGCGGTGACAAGATCGTTCTTGTTCACTAGGGCGTACTCCTTGCGAGGTGTTTGGCGAAAAGAAGCGGAAACTAGGTGCCGCGTGAAAATGGCGAAGATGTGGCGGAAGTCTTAGGCCCGCAAAATTCCGCCGTCAATCGGCTGACAGCGGCAAAAACCCCTAAAAATGGCGATTTTCCACAGGATTCACCGCCCCGGATGGTTAAACGCCGCCTACCCGACCGCGCAAAGCGACGCAGACCGGCGCCGTTTTCGACCAGCGGTTTCGAACCGGGCTCAAGTCAGTGCGTGGTCACCTGCTCGCGGTCCTGGTCCGTCTTCCTTGCCGCATGCGCCGCTTCGGCGTCGGCCTCGGTCCATTCGATCGGCACGGGGCGACGCACCAACGCAAGGTTCACCACCTCGTCCACCGTGGCGACGGGAACGATCGTCAACAGTTTCTTCACGTTGTCGGGTATCTCGGCCAGGTCTTTTTCATTCTCGGCCGGGATCAGCACGGTTTTGACGTTGCCGCGCAACGCCGCCAGCAGCTTTTCCTTCAGGCCGCCGATCGGCAGTATACGGCCGCGCAGGGTGATCTCGCCGGTCATCGCCACGTCGCGCCGGATCGGAATTCCGGTCAGCAGCGACACGATCGACGTGACCATCGCCACACCCGCCGACGGGCCGTCCTTGGGCGTGGCGCCCTCGGGCACGTGCACGTGGATATCCTTTTTCTCGAACAGCGTCGGCTTGATGCCGAAGATGCTCGAGCGGCTCTTCACGTAGCTTTCGGCCGCCTGCACCGATTCCTTCATCACGTCGCCCAGCTTGCCGGTGGCCGTGACCTTGCCGCGGCCCGGAACGGTAACCGACTCGACCGACAGCAACTCGCCGCCGACCTCGGTCCAGGCCAGGCCCGTGACCACGCCGACCAGGTCCTGCGTTTCGACCTCGCCGAAGCGGAAGCGCGGCACGCCGGCGTATTTTTCCAGGCTGCGCCGCGTGATGTGCACCGTGGCGCGCTTCTTGTCCGTCAGGATTTCCTTGATCGCCTTGCGCGCCAGGTTGGCGATCTCGCGCTCCAGGTTGCGCACGCCGGCCTCGCGCGTGTAGGTGCGGATCAGCTCGCGCAGCGCTTCCTCGGAAATCGACCACTCGCCCTTCTTGAGGCCGTGCTCCTTGATCTGCTTCGGCAGCAGGTGGCGCTTGGCGATCTCGACCTTTTCGTCCTCGGTGTAGCCCGGCAGGCGGATCAGCTCCATGCGGTCCATCAGGGGCTGCGGCATGCGCAGCGTGTTGGCCGTGGTGACGAACATCACGTCCGACAGGTCGTAGTCGACCTCGAGATAGTGGTCGTTGAAGGTCGAATTCTGCTCGGGGTCCAGCACCTCGAGCAGCGCGGACGACGGATCGCCGCGCCAGTCGGCGCCGAGCTTGTCCACCTCGTCCAACAGGAACAGCGGGTTCGAGGACTTCGCCTTCTTCATGCCCTGCACGATCTTGCCGGGCATCGAGCCGATATAGGTGCGCCGGTGGCCGCGGATCTCGGCCTCGTCGCGCACGCCGCCCAGCGACATGCGCACGAAGTTGCGCCCCGTGGCGCGCGCGATCGACTTGCCGAGCGAGGTCTTGCCCACGCCGGGCGGGCCGACCAGGCACAGGATCGAGCCCTTCAGCTTCTTGATGCGCTGCTGCACGGCCAGGTACTCGAGGATGCGTTCCTTGACCTTCTCCAGGCCGTAATGGTCGGTGTTCAGCACGTGCTCGGCCGCGTTGATGTCGCGCTTGATCTTGGTGCGCTTCTTCCACGGAATCGACAGCAGCCAGTCCAGGTAGTTGCGCACGACGGTAGCCTCGGCCGACATCGGCGACATGGTGCGCAGCTTCTTGACCTCGCCCAGCGCCTTGTCGCGCGCCTCTTTGCTGAAGTGCGTCTTGTTGATGCGGTCCTCGAGCTCGGCCACCTCGTCGCGGCCTTCCTCGTTCTCGCCCAATTCCTTCTGGATCGCCTTCAACTGTTCGTTCAGGTAGTACTCGCGCTGCGTCTTCTCCATCTGGCGCTTGACGCGGTTGCGGATGCGCTTTTCCACCTGCAGCACGCCGATCTCGGCTTCCATGAAGCCGTAGACGCGCTCGAGCCGTTCGCTGACGCTCTCCAATTCCAGGATCTGCTGCTTGTCGGCGATCTTGAGCGACAGGTGCGAGGCGATGGTGTCCGCGAGCTTGCTGGAATCCTCGATCTGGTTGATCGAGACCAGCACCTCGGGCGGGATTTTCTTGTTGAGCTTGATGTACTGCTCGAACTGCTGCACCACGGCGCGCGCCAAGCCCTCGATCTCCTGGCCGGTGCCGGTCTTCTCCTCCATCGCCTCGGCGGTGGCCTGGAAGAAATGCGGGTTCTCGGCGAAGCTCGTGATCTTGGCGCGCTTGCCGCCCTCGACCAGCACCTTGACGGTGCCGTCCGGCAGCTTCAGCAGTTGCAGCACCGTGCCGATCGTGCCGACGCGGAAAATGTCGTCGGTGGTGGGGTCGTCCTGGGCGGCGTTCTTCTGCGTCGCCAGCAGGATCTGCTTGTCGTCCTTCATGACGTCCTCGAGCGCGAGCACCGACTTCTCGCGGCCGACGAACAAGGGGACGATCATGTGTGGGAACACGACGATGTCCCGCAAGGGCAGGACGGGGTACAGGTTGGCGCGCTGGGATTCGAGCATGGTGCCTCGCAAAACTCCGCTACCTACGACCGCTACCTACCCCCAAGCACGCATCATACCATCGCTTGGCCCGGAATACCCAGGGGGATTAACGAATTGGTTAACATGGCCCCTGGGCGGCCATAGTCAAGGGCGGCATTGCAATTCCTGTACCTGGGGAATGCCGGTGGAGCGTATTCGGGGCTTGCGGGGCTCGACGGCGGTTTCAAGGACCTGCCGGATGAAGCGCTGGTAGGGTATCCCC
>JAHFPH010000112.1 GCA_023266845.1 Rhodospirillaceae bacterium | reverse complement strand
ATGCGTTAGGCGCGCTGCCGCGCGCCGATTCCGGCCTTTGTATCCAGCAGCTTGCGCCTTACATTGGAAATACACGCCGAAAGCCTCGCGGCCCAGGGTAGCCCCTTGGGATTTTCTCGGCCGCGCCGGCCCCTGGCGCGGCGATCGGTTGCGGGCGGAACTGCATGGGCGGAATGATCCGTCAATACGAACTGGTGGAGCGGGTCAAGGCCTACGATCCCGGCGTGGACGAGGAGGCCCTCAACCGCGCCTATGTCTATACGATGAAGGCGCACGGCACCCAGCAGCGCGCCTCGGGCGACCCGTATTTTTCGCACCCCGTCGAGGTCGCCGGCATCCTGTCGTCGATGAAGCTGGACAGCGCCTCGATCATCACCGGGCTGCTGCACGACACGGTCGAGGACACCGGCGCGACGATCGAAGAGATCGAATCGATGTTCGGCGCCGACATCGCCAAGCTGGTGGACGGCGTCACCAAACTGTCGCGCATCGAGCTGCAATCCGACCAGTCGAAGCAGGCGGAGAATTTCCGCAAGCTGGTGCTGGCGATGTCCCAGGACATCCGTGTGCTGCTGGTGAAACTGGCCGACCGGCTGCACAACATGCGCACGCTGCAGTTCCTCAACGATTCGGACAAGCGCAAGCGCATCGCGCGCGAGACGCTGGAGATCTACGCGCCGCTGGCCGAGCGGATCGGCATCCAGGCCTGGAAGGACGAGCTGGAGGACCTGGCTTTCGGCGAGCTCTACCCCGATATCCGCAAGTCGATCCTGGCGCGGCTGGAATTCCTGCGCGACAAAAGCCAGAACGTCGTGCAGCGCATCGTCGACGAATTGAAGCGCACCGTGGCCGAATCGGGCCTGGACGCCTGGGTGTCGGGGCGCGAGAAGCGGCCGTTCTCGATCTGGTCGAAGATGCAGAAGAAAGCGGTGGAGTTCGAGCAGATCTCCGACATCGTCGCCTTCCGCGTCGTGGTGAAGACGGTCGACGATTGCTACAAGGCCTTGGGCGTGGTCCACAACGCCTATCGCGTCGTGCCCGGGCGGTTCAAGGACCACATCAGCAATCCCAAGTCGAACGGCTATCGCTCGCTGCACACCACCGTGTTCGGGCCGCAAAACCAGCGCGTCGAAATGCAGATCCGCACCGCCGAGATGCAGGAAGTGGCCGAGCTCGGCGTGGCGGCGCATTGGAAATACAAGCACGGCGAAACCAAGACCGACGGCCGGCAGTACACCTGGATGCGCGGCCTTTTGGAGATTCTGGAGCATGCGGCGGGGCCCGAGGAGTTCCTCGAGCACACCAAGCTCGAAATGTTCCAGGACCAGGTGTTCTGCTTCTCGCCCAAGGGCGACGTGTTCGCGCTGCCGCGCGGGGCGACCCCGGTGGATTTCGCCTATGCCGTGCACTCGGCCATCGGCGACAAATGCGTCGGCGCCAAGATCAACGGGCGGCTGGTGCCGTTGCGCACGCAGCTTGCCAACGGCGATCAAGTCGAGATCATCACCTCGAAGGCGCAGACGCCGAACCCAAGCTGGGAGCGCATGGTCGTCACCGGCCGCGCGCGCGCGCGCATCCGGCGTTTCGTGCGCACCCAGCAGCGCCAGCAATATCTGGTCCTGGGACGCGAAATCGTGGACAAGGCGTTCCGCCAGGCCGGCGAAACGCCGACCGAAAAGGCGCTGGACGGCGTGCTCAAGACCTTCAAATGCGCGTCGGTCGAAGAGCTTTACGTTCAGGTCGGCATGGGAAACCTGACCGGCGTCGCGGTGCTCAACGCCGTGTTCCCGGGGCGCAAGGAAACCGCGAAGCCCGCCTCGCGCACGCGCCGCGCCAGGTCGGGCGACAAAGGCGGCAAGAAAAGCCTGGCCGTGCCGATCCGCGGCCTGATCGCCGGCATGGCGGTGCACTATGGCGGCTGCTGCCATCCGCTGCCGGGCGACCGTATCGTCGGCATCGTCACCACCGGCAAGGGCGTGGCGATCCACACCATCGACTGCGACCAGTTGGAGCAATATGTCGAGCAGCCCGACCGCTGGCTGGACGTGGCCTGGGAGGAAGAGGCGGGCGACGCGCCGCGCGTCGGGCGCATGAGCGTGGTGATCGCCAACGAGCCGGGAAGCCTCGGCAACCTGACCACGGTGATCGGCAAGAACCAGGGCAACATCCACAACCTTAAAATCACCAACCGCTCGCAGGATTTTTTCGAGATGCTGGTGGACGTCGAGGTGCGCGACGTGAAGCACCTGACCAACATCATCGCCGCGCTGCGTGCCTGCCCCAGCGTCAACTCGGTCGAGCGGTCGCGCGGCTAAGGCTTAGGAGAGGGTATGAACCCGCGTCATTTGAGGCTTGGCGTCAACATCGACCACGTCGCCACCATCCGCAACGCGCGCGGCGGGCCGCATCCCGATCCGGTGCGCGCCGCGCATATCGCCGAGGAAGCCGGGGCCGACGGCATCACCGCGCATCTGCGCGAGGACCGCCGCCACATCACCGACCGCGACATCGAGCGCTTGCGCCGCGAGATCAAGCTGCCGCTGAACCTCGAGATGGCCGCCACCGACGAGATGCTGGCGATCGCGCTCAAGCACAAGCCGCATGCCGCCTGCCTGGTGCCGGAAAAACGCGAGGAGCGCACCACCGAAGGCGGGCTGGACGTCGCGGGCGGGCACAATCACCTGCAGCCCTACGTCGCGGCGCTCAACCTGGCCGGGATCCGCGTGTCGATGTTCATCGAGCCCGATCCGCGCCAGATCGACGCATCACGGGCGCTGGGCGCGCCGGTGGTGGAACTTCACACCGGCGCCTATTGCCACGCCGCGCTGGAAGCGCCGGGCGAAGCCAGGCGCCAGCTCGCGCGCCTCGTCGCCGCGGTCGAGTATACCGCCCGCATTGACCTCGAATGCCATGCCGGGCACGGCCTGACCTTCGACACGGTGGGGCCGGTGGCGGCGATCCCCGGCATCGCCGAGCTCAATATCGGGCATTTCCTGATCGGCGAAGCGGTGTTCGGCGGGCTTAACAGCGCCGTCCGCCGCATGCGCGCGCTGATGGACAAGGCGCGCGCGGAAAGCAGCGGAGCGCGAAGCGCGTGAAAACAACAAACGCCACCCGCGGCGCATGATCATCGGCATCGGCAACGACGTGATCGATATCCAGCGCATCGAGCGCACGCTCGCGCGTTTCGGCGCGCGGTTCGTCGCGCGCATCTTCACGTCCGTCGAACGCACCAAGTCCGAGCGCCACGCCGACCGCGCCGCGAGCTACGCCAAGCGCTTCGCCGCCAAGGAGGCGTGCTCCAAGGCGCTGGGCACGGGCCTGCGCCGCGGCGTGTTCTGGCGCGATATGGGTGTGGTGAACCTGCCGACCGGCCAGCCCACCATGGCGCTGACCGGCGGGGCGGCCAAGCGGCTGGCCGAGATCACGCCCAAGGGCATGGTGGCGAAGATCCACGTCACGCTGACCGACGATCACCCGCAAGCCCAGGCGATCGTGGTGATCGAGGCTGCGCCCGACACGCCCCGCGCATCGGCCGAACATTCTTGACACTGCCCGCCGCGCCCCGTACACCAACCGCCTGGAACCCACCGAAATGCCAAGAAATCAAGACTTTTCAATAGCTTCTAAGGACCGAGCGATGTCGCGAAAAAGCGCCGGCGGCAGTTGGGCCGATACGCTCAAGACGATCGTCTACGCCGTGCTGATCGCCGTTGCCGTGCGCACCGTGGCGTTCGAGCCGTTCAACATCCCGTCGGGCTCGATGATCCCCACGCTCTTGATCGGCGACTATCTGTTCGTGTCGAAATATTCCTACGGCTACAGCCGCTATTCGCTGCCCTTCGGCCTGCCGCTGATTCCCGGCCGGATTTTTTCCAAGGTGCCCGAGCGCGGCGACGTGGTGGTGTTCAAGCTGCCGCGCGACAACAAGACGGATTACATCAAGCGCATCGTCGGCCTGCCCGGCGACCACGTCCAGGTGAAGGGCGGCATCCTGCAGATCAACGATGTGCCGGTGCAGCGCGAACGCATCGACGATTTCGTGCAGCGCGACGAGTTCGGCTACGAGCGGCGCTTCTTCCAGTACATGGAAACCCTGCCGGGCGGCCGCAAGCATCGGATCATCGAGCGCAGCGACAACGAGCCCGACACCGACAATACGCCGGTCTACACTGTTCCCGCCGGACATCTGTTCGCCATGGGCGACAACCGCGACAACTCGCAGGACAGCCGGTTCCAGAAGCAGGTGGGCTACGTGCCGATCGAGAACCTGGTCGGCCGCGCGGAAATTCTGTTTTTCTCTACCGATCAGACCGCGGCGTGGTGGGAGATCTGGATGTGGCCCTTCGCCGCGCGCTACAACCGGCTGTTCCAGGGTATCAAGTGACGCGGGCGCAGAAGCGCCCGTCACCCAAGCGCCCGGCTTCTTCCGGCCGGACGAACGACCTGGCGGCGCTGGAAAAGGCGCTGGGTCATCGCTTCGTCGATCGTGAGTTGCTCGCCCTCGCGCTGACCCATTCCTCCGCCGGCCAGCACCGGCTGGACGACAACCAGCGGCTGGAATTCCTGGGCGACCGGGTGCTGGGCCTGGCGATCGCCGACATCCTGCATCGCCGTTTTCCGCACGAGGAAGAAGGCGCGTTGGCCAAGCGCCACGCGCAGCTCGTGCGCCGCGACGCGCTGGTCGAAGTCGCGCGCGCGATCGGGCTCGGCGAGCATTTGCGCCTTGCCGACACGGGGCGGCGCGATCCCGAGACGCGCGACGCCGCGGGTGCCCTGTCCGATGGTTGCGAGGCGTTGATCGCCGCGCTGTATCTCGACGGCGGGCTTAAGGCAGCCGCCGCGTTCGTGACGCGGGCTTGGGAAAGGCTGATCGCCGCCGACGACAGCCCGCCGCGCGATCCCAAAACGACATTGCAGGAATGGGCCCAGGGGCGCGGCGACCCGCTTCCGAAATACGCCGTGGTGGCGCGCGAAGGACCGGACCACCAGCCGCAGTTCACCGTCACCGTCAGCGTAAAGAACGGCGCCGCCGCCACCGCCTCGGGCGCCAGCAAGCGCGCGGCCGAGCAGGCCGCGGCGGCGGATCTCTTGAAGCGCCTTAGCGGCTGAACCCGGTGGCGAGGGAAAACAAGGCGGGCAGGCGTTGCGGCTTCGTCGCAGTGCTGGGTGCGCCCAACGCCGGCAAGTCCACGCTGATGAACCGGATGGTCGGGACGAAAGTGTCGATCGTCTCGCCGCGCGTGCAAACCACGCGCAGCCGCATCACCGCGATCGGCATGCGCGGCAAGACGCAAATCGTGTTCGTCGATACGCCCGGCATTTTCTTCGGGCCGAGGCGGCGCCTGGAACGCGCGATGGTCGACGCGGCATGGCGGGCGGGCGCCGACGCCGACGCGATTCTGCTGGTGGTCGACGCCGCCAAGCGCGCCATCGACGACGACACACGCCGCATCGTCGAGGGATTGAAGGCGAAGAATCGCAAGGCGGTCGTTGCCCTCAACAAGATCGATCTGGTGCGCAAGGATACGTTGCTGACCAAGGCCCGGGAGTTGGACGCGACCGGCGCCGCGGCGCGGATTTTCATGGTTTCGGCGGTCGAGGGCGACGGGGTGGAGGATTTGGCCGCGTATCTCGCCGAACAGATGCCCGAGGGGCCGTGGCATTATCCGGAAGACCAGCTGACCGACATGTCCGAGCGGCTGCTGGCGGCGGAAATCACGCGCGAGCAACTGTTCCTGCGCCTGCACGACGAGCTGCCGCACGCCGTGGCGGTGGAGACCGAGACCTGGGAGGAATTCAAGAACGGCAGCGTGCGCGTGGCCCAGGCGATCTACGTCGAGCGCGACAGCCAGCGCGGTATCGTGCTGGGCAAGGGCGGCAGCATGATCAAGGCGATCGGCGAAGCCGCGCGCAAGGAGCTGGCGAAAATCCTGGGCCGCGCCGTGCATCTGTCGCTGCGCGTGAAAACCCGCGCCGACTGGTCGGAGGCGCGCGAGCTGTACAAGGATTGGGGCCTGGAGTGGAACAACTGAGGCCGGTGCGCTGACCATGGACTGGACCGACGAAGGCATCGTGCTGGCCGCGCGCCGCCACGGCGAAAGCTCGCTGGTGCTCTCGATGCTGACGCGCGGGCACGGGCGTCACGCGGGGTTGGTCAGGGGCGGCGGCGGCCGGCGCGCGCGAGCGCTGTACGAGCCGGGCAACCGCGTGCGCGCCACCTGGAAAGCGCGCCTCAGCGAACATCTCGGCAATTTCACCTGCGAGCTGGTTTCGGCCGACACGGCGCGGATATTGGACGATCCGGCGCGGCTGGCCGCCCTGGCCTCGGCCTGCGCGCTGGCCGAGGCGGCGTTGCCGGAACGCGAGCCGCACCCCGGCGCCTTCGACGGCATGGAAGCGCTGATGCGCGCGCTGCCCGGCCCAGGCTTCGCCGCCGATTACGTGCGCTGGGAATTGGCACTGCTGACGGAACTCGGCTTCGGCCTGGACCTGAAGAGCTGCGCCGCCACCGGCACGGGCGAGAACCTGGGCTACGTCTCGCCGAAATCGGGCCGTGCGGTGTGCGAGGCCGCGGCCGCGCCCTATCGCGACCGCCTGCTGCCGTTGCCGCGCTTTCTCATGTCGAACGCGCCGCCCGCGCCCGAGGAGCTGATGGCGGGGCTGCGCCTGACCGGGCATTTCCTGGCCGAGCATGCCTTCGCCATGCGTCCGGCGGGCATACCAGGCGCACGCGCGCGGCTGGTCGAGCGGCTTGCCCGCGCCGCCCGGGCCGGGTAAGAAGCGCGGTCAAAGAAGGGGTGAATTCGTGACTGCGTGGACGCAAGCAGCGATGGATCCGCGCCTGGCCGAAGCTTGGCGTCAGTTCAAGACCGGTCAAGTCGACGAGGCCGCCAAAGGCGCGCGCGCGGTGCTGGACGAAGCGTCCAGCGACCCCGATGCGCTGCATCTGATGGCGCTGGTCTGCCACCGGCAAAACCGGCCAGGCGAGTCATGCGCGCTGTTCGTGCGCGCGATCGCCGCGCGGTCCAAGGACACGGCCATCCGTAACAGTTTCGCCAGCGCGCTGATGGAGCAGGGCAGGCCGGAAGACGCCGTCACCGCCTTGCAGCAGGCGCTGCAGATCAACCACGCCGACATGCTGACGCACAAGAACCTCGGCGCGGTGCTGGCGGCGACCGGCCAGTTGCTGTCCGCCGCGCGGCATTTCCAGCAGGCGATCGAGCTGAAGCCCGATTTCGCCGAGGCGCATGTGGGCCTGGCCGGCGCGTTGCGCGATCTGTGCCGCGCCGACGAGGCCTTGACCCATGCGCGCCGCGCCACGCAACTGCAGCCCGAATCCTCGGTCGCCCATGCGACTCACGGCGTGTTGCTGCACGAGCTGGGGCGGCATTCCGAGGCGCTGACGGCGCTGCGCCGCGCGCTTGCGCTCGATCCGTCGAACCGCGAGGCGCATTCGAATCTGCGCGTGGTCTATGCGGCGATGGTGCCGAAATGGCACTTCACCATGCTGAACGACGAGGCGCGCAACGAGGCCTATCGCCGCGGCATCGAGGCGGCGGTCAGGCCCGGCGACCATGTGCTGGAGATCGGCGCGGGTTCGGGCCTGTTGGCGATGATGGCGGCGCGCGCGGGCGCGGCGCGCGTGACGACCTGCGAGGTCAACCCAGCGCTGGCCGACACGGCGCGGCAGATCGTGGCGGCAAACGGGCTTGCCGACCGCGTTAGCGTCATCGGGCGCAAATCGACGATGCTGGAAGTCGGGCGCGACCTGCCGCAGCCGGCCGATCTCCTCATCATGGAGATTTTCGACACGGTGCTGATCGGCGAGGGCGTGCTGCCGAGCCTGGAAGACGCCCGCAAGCGCCTGCTCAAGCCCGAGGCGCGCGTGCTGCCGCAACGCGCGCGGGTCTACGCCGCCGCCGTCGAGATACCCGATCTGCGCCGGGTCAATCCGATGAAGTCGGTCGCCGGCTTCGATCTGTCGGGCTTCGACGTGTTCCGCAATCCCGCCGGCGAGATGGTGGAGCTGTCGCGCGAGACGCACCGCCTGCTGACCGAGCCGCTGCCGGTGTTCGACTTCGATTTCCGCAAGCCGATTCCGGGCTCGGGCCAGAAGCGCTACGAGCTTGCGGCCATACAGGCCGGCACGATCCACGCCGTCGCGGTCTGGTACGATCTGCACCTGGACGACGCGATTTCCATGAGCACCGCGCCCGGCGTCATGGGCAACCATTGGGGCCAGGGCCTGACCTTCCTGCCGGCCGATATTCCCGTGACGCAATGGCAAAGGCTTTCGGCGCACGCGGCCTATGCCGGCACCCGGCTGCAGGTGACGATAGAGGCGGCGGTCTAGAACGGCGGCGCCCACACCGCGTCGTCGTCCAGCGGGATCGACGGGCGCGGCAGGCGCTTGAACGGAAAGCGCGACAGCACAGGCGAGGTCAGGCCCGGGCAATCCACCTCGATCACCCGGTCGGGCGTGAAGAACTCGTCGAACCCGGCGCGGAAATGGCCGCGCGATTTCACGACAACGCCGCGCGCCTTGCCGATATCGAGCCCCAGTCTCTCGAAGAAAACCGGATCGGCGCATTGCTGGCGCTGCGTGCCGACCACGACGGAAATGCCGCCGAGGTCGAGCGCGGCTGAGGGGCCGAACTCGACCGTGCCGCCCTTGAAGATACCGCGCCGCCCCACGAAGCGGCCGTCGTGCAGCGCCGTGACGCGCGCCTGGGCGCGGAACCGCTTGGCGTAGTCGGTTTCGCCCGCGCCGTTGAATGTGGCGTCGAACCGCGCGTCGATTCCCAATTTGTGCGCCTGCCGCGCCAAGGCCGCGTCGATGAACACGCCGAACAGCATGCCTTGAACCATGGCGTCGTGCAGGGCTTTCAAAAGCCATGTCGTGTTGCCGCCGCCGCCCCCGCCCGGATTGTCGGCCACGTCGGCGAAAATCAGGGCGGGGTATTTCGGATCGCCGCCTGTCTGCTTGGCCATTTTCACCGCGTCGTCCAGGGCCGTCAGCTTGGCGCGGAAGCGCTGGCGGTTGGCCCAGGCCAGCTCGGCGATCTCGCGCGCGAGCTTGCGCGCCGGCGTGGGATTGGCGCCGCGCGCGGTGACGATGATCGACAGGCCGTTCTTGGGCGTGTCGGAAAACGCGAAACCGCCTAGGACGGTCACGTTCATGATCTCGGGCGCCAAGCGCTTCTGCCCCAGCGCGATCAACTCGGCATAGGGGCCGGCGGCGGTAAGCTGGGTTACGGTGGGCGCCACGATCGGCAGCTTGATGAAGGCGGTGCTGGTCTTGACGCCGCCCATCATCTCTTTCAACGCATGCGCCGCCTCGGCCGCGCGCTCGCGCATGTCGACATGCGGGTTGGTGATGTAGCCGATCAGTACGTCGACGCTGTCGACCATGCGCCGAGATGGGTTGCAATGCAGATCGACGGTCGCCGCGATCGGTACCTCGGTGCCGATGGCCGCGCGCACCATGGCGTACAGCTCGCCGTCCGGGTCGGGATCCTCGGTCGTGATCATCGCGCCGTGATTGGTGATATAGACCGCGTCCAGCTTCCCGGCCGCCTTTAAGGCGCCATGCATGCGCTTCAGGCAATCCTGGATGAAGCGGTGATCGGCCGGCCCGCCCGGCTCGGCACCCGCCACCAGAATGGGGACGGGCCGCCACGGGCCCATGCGGTCCATCGCCGCGACGAATCCGGGCACCTCCATCGGCCAGATCGGCGCGGCCGAGCGGGCGTTTTTCATGATCGCGTCGCCCGCCAGGAAGCTGCGCTCGCGGAAATCGGCCGCGGTGGTCATCGGCGCGAAGGCATTGGCCTCTAAATGCAATCCCAGGATGGCGATGCGCGGTCCGGCGGGGTTGGGCATGGCGGAAAGCCTTCTTTACAAGCGATTGACGGAAAATCGCAGCGTACTACTATATAAAGTAGGTCCTCGGAGGCATTATGGCAAAATCCACCGCCCTAGCGGAAATCCGCGACACCAAGCTTAGCGACGCGCTGGGCGAGCGTTACCTGAGCTACGCGCTGTCGACCATCATGGCGCGCTCGCTGCCCGACGTGCGCGACGGGCTCAAGCCCGTGCACCGCCGGCTGCTATGGGCGATGCGCGAGCTGAAGCTCGACCCCGCCCAGGGCTTCAAGAAATGCGCGCGCGTCGTCGGCGACGTGATCGGCAAATACCATCCGCATGGCGACACGGCGGTGTACGAGGCGATGGTGCGCCTGGCCCAGGATTTCGCCGTGCGCTATCCGATGGTCGACGGTCAGGGCAATTTCGGCAATATCGACGGCGATAATCCCGCGGCCATGCGCTACACCGAGGCGCGGCTGACCGAGGTGGCGCAGGCGCTGCTCGAGGGCTTGGACGACGACGCGGTCGATTACCGCGAGACCTACGACGGCGAGGGGCGCGAACCGGCGGTGATGCCCGCCGCGTTTCCCAATCTGCTCGCCAACGGCTCGACCGGCATCGCCGTGGGCATGGCGACCAGCATTCCGCCGCACAACGCGGGCGAGATCTGCGCGGCGCTGCTGCACCTCATCAAGTTTCCCAACGCGCATATCGGCAAGCTGGTCGAGATCATGCCCGGCCCGGATTTCCCGACCGGCGGCGTGCTGGCCGAGGACCGCAAGGCGGTGGTCGAGGCCTATGGCACCGGCCGCGGCGGGTTCCGCGTGCGCGCGAAGTGGGAGGTCGAGAAACACAAAGGCGGCACCTACCAGATCGTTATCACGCAGATTCCCTATCAGGTGGCGAAGTCGCGCCTGATCGAGAAGATCGCCGAGCTTTTGCAGGAAAAGAAGCTGGCGATGCTGGCCGACGTGCGCGACGAATCGACCACCGACGTGCGCGTCGTGCTGGAGCCGAAAAGCCGCAACGTCGAGGCCACGGTGCTGATGGAATCGCTGTTCCGCCAGACCGAGCTGGAAGCGCGCTTCAGCCTGAACATGAACGTGTTGGGCGCCGACGGCGCGCCGGTCGTGATGAACCTGCGCCAGGCGCTGCAGGCGTTCCTCGACCACCGGCACGTCGTGCTGGTGCGCCGCACCAAGCATCGCCTGGAAAACATCGCGCATCGCCTGGAAATCCTCGACGGGTTTTTGATCGCGTATTTGAACCTCGACGCGGTCATCAAGATCATCCGCAACGAGGATGAGCCCAAGCCCGTGCTGATGAAGCGCTTCAAGCTCAGCGACGTCCAGGCCGAGGCGATTCTCAACATGCGCCTCAGGTCCTTGCGCAAGTTGGAAGAGATGCAGATCAAGACCGAACACAAGGAACTCACGGCCGAGCAAACGAAACTGCGCGGATTGCTGCGCGATCAGGACAGGCGCTGGAAGGCGATCGCCGAGGAGATCGGCGAGATCGCCCGCAAGTTCGGCGGCAAGACGGCGCTCGGCAAGCGGCGAACCGAGATCGGCGAGGCGCCGTCGGAAG
>JAHFPH010000007.1 GCA_023266845.1 Rhodospirillaceae bacterium | reverse complement strand
GCGCTTGCCTTCGCGCACCGGCACGCAGATCGCGCGCCCCTCGACTGGGTTGAACGCGCCGATCAGGCGGTTCAGATCGCCAGCGGTCACGCGCGGCATGTCGCCCAGGCAGACCAGCGCGCCGTCGCAATCCTGAGGCAGGGCGGCGATGCCGCGCTTGACGGACGCGCTTAAACCCTCGGCGAAGTCTGGGTTGTGCGCGAAAATCACGTCGCGGCCCGCAAGCGCGTCCTTCACGCGCTGGGCTTCGTTGCCGGTGACGACCACGACCGGCCGCGCGGCAGAGGCCAGCGCCGCGTCCACCGCGCGCGCGATCATCGGCACGCCGTCGATCGGCGCCAAGAGCTTGTTGCTGCCCATCCGCCGCGCCAACCCGGCGGCAAGAACGATGGCGGCGATGCGGGGGCTGCGCGGCGGCTCCGCCTTCTGCGCGTCGATCTCGGCGCGGGGCAGGGGGCGCGCGGGAATTTCCATCAGCAGCCCGCCCGCGCCCATGCGCATGATGTCCTCGCGCGCGACCGGCACATCGGCCATCAGGCGCTGCAGCACCCAGTCGAAGCCGTTGAGGCGCGGCGAGCGCGCACAGCCCGGCAGGCCCAGGACCGGCCGGCCGCCCAATTCACCCATGAGGATCAGGTTGCCGGGATCGACCGGCATCCCCAAATGGATCACGCGCCCACCGGCGCGCTCGATGGCGGCCGGGATCACGTCGCGCCGGTCCGAGATCGCCGAGGCGCCGGAAATCAACAGGATTTCCGCGCCGGTTTTTCGCGCTGCGATTTCGGCGGCCAGCGAGGGCGCGTCGTGCGCGCAGCGCGTCTCGATCTTGAGCGTGCCGCCCAGGCTTTCCATCCGCTGCCGCGTGACCGCAACGGTATTGTCCAGCACCGCGCTCTTCATTCCGGGCAGCATCGTCTGGATCAGCGCCGCGCTCTTGGGTTTGAACGCGGCGACGCGCAGCAAGGGACCCGTACCGGCGCGCGCGGCCTGTTCGCAGCGCGCGACCGCGGCTTCGGGCGCGGCGTAGGGAATGACCTTTATGGTGGCGATCATCTGCTTCGGCTCGACGACGGCGAATTCCGGCAGGGTCGCTACCGTCAGCGCCTCGTCGATCAGGTTCAGCGCATCGAGACGCCGCCGATCCAGCACCAGCACGCCGCGGGCGGTCGCATACAGATTGCAGCGCCCGGTGAAGGCCTGGCCGGCGCGGAAATTCTCCGCGCCCAGGGCGGCGGCGATGCGCTGGGCGGCGGCGTCCTCGCCAAGATCGCCCGGCTCCAGCTTCGCGGCCGTGACTTGCACGACGCCGGCGGCGCCGAGCTTGTCCAGGTCGGCGCGCGATAGAACGCGACCTTTCTTTAGCGAGACCGCTTTCGTGCGGATGCTATGCGCCAGAACGGCGCCTTCGGCCTGATCCAACGGCAATTCGCCGAATTTCATGCGCCGTTCGCTTTTTGCCGCCGCACCTGGGTGATCTGCGCCAGGATGGCGACGGCGATCTCAGCCGGGGTCGACGCGCCGATGCCCAGGCCGACCGGCCCGTGGATGCGCACGAGCTCGGCCTCTGAGAAGCCCATGCGTTTCAGGCGGCTCAGCCGCGCGGCATGCGTCTTCTTGCTGCCGAGCGAGCCGATGTAGAAACAATCCTGCTTCAGCGCGACGCTGAGCGCGGCGTCGTCGAGCTTGGGATCGTGGGTGAGAGTCACCACGGCGGTGCGGCGGTCGGGCTTCAACCCTTCCAGGCCGTCATCGGGCCATTCCTGGATCAGGGTCACGCCGGGAAAGCGCTGGTCGGTGGCGAAGGCGCGGCGCGGATCTATGACTGTCACCCCATAACCCGCCAGTGCCGCCATCGGCGCCAGGGCCTGCGCGATATGCACCGCGCCGACGACGATCAGCCGCACCGGTGGATTGAACACCTGGACAAAAATCTGCCCGTTCGGTTCGTCCAGACGCCCGGATTTGTCCGCGGCGATCGATTTCAGCACCGTTTCCTTGACCGCGGGCGCAAGCGCCAAGTCGCCAGCCACGCCGTCGGCGAGCACGATCGCCTCCGCGCCGCCTTTAAGGTCGCGCACCAGCGCGCAAGGGCTTCCCTTGCGCCGCGCGTCGATGAGCGCGTCTAGCGTGGCGCGCTTCATGCGCTATCCCAGCTTCTCGACATAGACCTGCACCTTGCCGCCGCAGGCCAGGCCCACGTCCCAGGCCTGTTCGTTGCTGACGCCGAAATCGAGCAGCCGCGGCTTGCCGTCGGCGATGGCGGCCAGCGCCTCTTTCACGACGGCGCCTTCGATGCAGCCGCCCGAGACCGAGCCGGTCATGGCGCCCGCATCGTCCACCGCCAACTGGCTGCCCACGGGTCGGGGCGACGAGCCCCAGGTGCTGACCACGGTCGCCAGCGCCACGCCCTTGCCGGATTTGAGCCAGCGCGCGGCCTCGCCCAGAACGTCTTCCTGTATCGCGCTCATGCCGCCATCTCCCGCCATCGCGCCATGTCGGCGCCGTGCATCGGCGCCGGGCCGTTCAACGCCGCCACGAGTTGCGCCAGCGATTCCAGGCTGTGCGCCGGCCGGAACTCGTCGACATGCGGCAGTATAGCCCTGATGCCCATGGATTTGGGTTGGAACCGGTCGTAGCGCAACAGGGGGTTCAGCCAGATGAGGCGCCGGCAGGATTTATGCAGCCGCTCCATCTCGCGCCCCAGGCCGGTGCCCGCGTCGCGGTCCAAGCCGTCGCTCAGAAACAGCACCACCGCGCCCTGGGCCAGCACGCGGCGCGACCAGCGGCGGTTGAATTCCGCCAGGCAGGCGCCGATGCGCGTGCCGCCCGACCAGTCGGTCACATGCTCGGAAACCTTGTCCAGCGCCACGTCCACGTCCCGGTGGCGCAGATCGCGCGTGACGTTGCTGAGCTGCGTGCCGAACAGGAAACACGACACGCGGTCGCGGTCGTTCGCGAGCGCATGCATGAAATGCAGCAGCAGGCGCGAATATTTGCTCATCGAGCCGGAAATGTCGCACAGCACCACCAGGGGCGGCGGGCGGGTGCGGCGGCGCTTGAAACGCAGCGAAATGATCCCGCCGCCCGCGCGAAGGGACGCGCGCAAGCTGGCGCGCAGATCGGCGCGATGACCGCGCGTATCGGGCTTGAAGCGCCGCGTGCGGATTTCCGCCAGCGGCAATACCAGCCGCGAGACCGCGCGCTTCGCGCGTTCGAACTCCTCGGCCGACATCTGCTCGAAATCCATGGTCTGGAACAGCTCGCGGTCGGACCAGGTGAGGGTCGCGTCGATCTCGACCTTCTCTTCGGCCTCTTCGTTCCGCTCGGCCATGCGGTCGTTTCTGCCCAGCGCATCGGCCAAGCGGCGGTTGATCTCTTTCGCCTCGGTCCGTTCCGCGCCCTCGATGCTCGGCAGCACCAGCGACAGCATCTTTTGCAGCAATTCGGGGTTGCGCCAGAACAGGTGGAAGGCCTGATCGAACACCTCGCGGTCGGCGCGGCGACTGACGAACACGGCATGCAGCGTCCAATAGAAATCGGCCTTGTTGGTGACGCCGATGGCGCCGAGCGCGGCTACCGCGTCCAGCACGCGGCCCGGCCCCACGGCCACGCCCGCGCCGCGCAGCGCGCGCGCGAAATGCATCACGTTTTCCACCAGACGGCCCGGCTTGGATGCGGTCGGCGCGGTCCGCATGGAAACGCCGTCAGCGCTGACGGCCGGCGGCGGCGAGCTCGGCCTTGACCTGGACCAACAGCCGGTTGGCCTCGCTGCCCTGAACCTTGGCGATGTCGTCCTGGTATTTCAACAACACGCCCAGCGTATCGTCGATGGCGCGCGGATCGAGCGCCAGCACGTCGAGTTGCATCAGCGCGTGGGTCCAGTCGATGGTTTCGGCCACGCCCGGCAGCTTGAACAGCTCCATTTCGCGCAGCTTGTGCACGAAGCCGACGACCTCGTGCGTCAGCGCGGCGGGCGCATCAGGCGCCTTCACTTTCAGGATATCGAGCTCGCGCTCCGCCGTGGGGTAGTCGACCCAGTGATAGAAGCAGCGGCGTTTCAGCGCGTCGTGGATTTCGCGCGTGCGGTTGGAGGTGATGATCACGATCGGCGGCTCGGGCGCCTTGACCACGCCGATTTCGGGGATCGTCACCTGGAAGTCCGACAGGATTTCCAAGAGGAACGCCTCGAACGGCTCGTCGGCGCGGTCAACCTCGTCGATCAGCAGCACGGGCGCGCCGGCCAGGTCGGGCTCGAGCGCGCGCAGCAACGGGCGCTTGATCAGGAAGCGCTCGGAGAAAATCGACTCCTCGATCGCCTCGCGCGCGGCGCCGCCGGCCTCGGCCAGGCGAATCTCGACCATCTGGCGCGCGTAGTCCCATTCATAGACCGCCGAGGCGACGTCCAGACCCTCGTAACATTGCAGGCGGATCAGCGTGCGGCCCAGGGTCTTGGACAGCACCTTGGCGATCTCGGTCTTGCCGACGCCGGCCTCGCCCTCGACGAACAGGGGCCGGCCGAGTTTCAGCGCCAAGGTCAACGCCGTGGCCAGGCTGCGCTCGGCGATATAGTCGCCGCGCTTCAGCAGCGCCAGGGTTTCATCGACCGTGGCGGGGATGGGCAGGCGCTTGGGCGCGGTGGACAGCTTCGCGGTCATCGCTCGCGCCTCAAGAAAACGCCTTGAAGGTGATGAGCGTGAAGGTGTCCTTCACGCCGGGGATGGTCTGCACGTGCTGGGTGACGAAATGCCCGATATCGTCGCCGTCCTGCAGGTAGCATTTCATCAGCAGGTCGTACTGGCCGGAGGTCGAATAGACCTCGGAGATGCGCTCGACCGTTTCCACGGCCTTGTCGGCCACGGCATAGGCCTTGCCCAGCTCGCACTTCACCATGATGAAGATGGTCTGCATGTCGGCGCTCCGTCGGATCGGCGTGCGCTAGTGTACGACGGGCCTCGCGGCCCGGAAAGCGCGTGGATCAGCCCGCTTTGCGCCCCAGGAACGCGGGCATCTCGTCGCCGAAGCCCACCACGGCGGGGCCGTCGTCCTGCTGGTGACGGTCGCGGTCGCGCCGGCGCTCGTTTTGCGGCGGGCGCGGCTGATGGCGGTTCTGGCCATGGCCCTGCCTGCCGTGATCGTGCTGGCCTTGCGCGGGGCGCTGCGGGCGATCTTCCTGGGGGCGTTGATCGTGGTGCTGGCGCTGGCGATGCTGTTGCGGCGGCTGCGGTGGCTGCTGCTGTTGCGGCTGGGGCTGCGGCTGCGGCCGGTTCTCTTGGCGATCCTGCGGCTGCGGCGCGCGGTTTTCCCGATGTTCCTGTTGCGCCTGCGCGCGGGCCTGTTCGATTTGCATCTGGCGGTGATACTCGGGCGACCCCTCCTCGACGCGCGGGCCGCGCTTCGCCGGGATGTGCTCGGGCCTGCCGCGATCCTCGCGCGGAGCATGACTCGGCCCGCCGTGGCCGCGCGAAGGACGCCCGCGTCCCCCGCGATCCCGTCCGCCCTGGCCGCCGCGCGGGGCCCTGCCGTGCCGGTGGCGGCCGTCGTCCTCGTCGAACGCGGTTGCGGCGAGGCCCTCGACCGTGATGCGCGGTATTTCCTTGCCCAGCATTTTTTCGATCGCCGACACGAACCGCCCGTCCGACGGCGTGGCGATGGTGTAGGAGCGGCCCTCGCGCCCCGCGCGGCCGGTGCGGCCGATGCGATGCACGTAGTCCTCGGCGTGGATCGGCACGTCGAAATTGAAGACATGCGACATTTCGGGGATGTCGAGGCCGCGCGCGGCCACGTCGCTGCACACCAAGAACGTGATCGCGTCGTTCTTGAAGCGCTCCAGCGTATCCATGCGGTGCGCCTGGGCCATGTCGCCGTGCAGCCCGGCGACGTTGAAGCCGTGACGCGACAGGCTTTTCACCAGTATGTCCACGTCGCGCTTGCGGTTGCAGAAGATCAGCGCGTTCTTGACCTGCTCGCCGCTGATCAGCCGGCGCAGCGCCTCGCGTTTTTGCTCGTGCGCGACCAGCGTCAAGTGCTGCACCACGGTGGCGGCGGGGGTGGCCGGCGGCGCCACCGAGACTTCCTTCGGGTTCGACAGGAACGCGTCGGCCAGCCGGCGGATTTCCGGCGGCATGGTGGCCGAGAAGAACAGGGTCTGGCGGATCTTCGGCAGCAAGCCGACGATGCGCTCGACATCCGGGATGAAACCCATGTCGAGCATGCGGTCGGCCTCGTCGATCACCAGGATCTTTACGTCGTTCAGCAGAATGCCGCCGCGCTCGAAATGGTCGAGCAGGCGGCCGGGCGTCGCGATCAGCACGTCGGCGCCGCGGTCCAGCACCTTTTCCTGATCGCCGAACGACATGCCGCCGATCAACAGCGCCTTGTTCAGCTTGTGGTACTTGCCGTATTTCTCGAAGCTCTCGGACACCTGCGCGGCCAGCTCGCGCGTCGGCTCCAGGATCAGCGAGCGGGGCATGCGCGCCTTGGCGCGGCCCTTGCCCAGGATTTCGATCATCGGCAGGGTGAAGCCGGCGGTCTTGCCGGTGCCGGTCTGGGCGCAGCCCAGAACGTCGCGGCCGGTCAGGATGATCGGAATGGCCTGCTCTTGGATGGGGGTGGGAGTCGTATAGCCGGCGTCGACGACGGCGCGCAGCAGCTCGGGGCTTAGCCCCAAATCGTCAAAATTCATCAGGTAGTTACGCTAAACCGGCCCGGTTTCCGGGGGCCGTTTCCTTTGTGGTTTTACAGGGGGTAGCGAGGCGGAATATAGGAGCGATTCCCCGCAAGTCAACGGGATAATCCAGAAAAACCGCGATGGTTCAAATGCTTGTGACGCATGGCGGGGAGGATGCGCGACCAGGCAGGACGGTATTCCGGTCGGCAAGCGACTATGCAATCCCCAACGGCCCTCCCAATGCTTCAGCTCTCTCTCGTGGCATCCACCTTGACAACAGGCCGGGGCTTACCGTTCCGCCTGGTTTAATCGGCAGTTCCTCCGCCGGAATAATCCTCATCCCCGTAAACCGCGAATCCCGAAGCAGTCTTGCGGCACGGTCACTGAGAAAGACAAAGCGGGGAAGGGGCCAGACCATAAAGAAATCGCTACCATCCCATTGGCGCGGATCGATGACTCTTGACGGGTTGGCGATTGAATATTCGCGGTATTGGCAGGTGGGGCAGGATTGGACGATATCGATGCCAGCGTCGGGCGCCATGCCTCCCCACCCCGTGACTTGAATTTCCCAAAGTCGCGGCGGCGTCAAAGTGGAGGTGCGTTGAATGCGGGCGCTGACCTCTTTGGCGGTGAGCCCCGTTAAGTCATTTTCGCGTATGAAGACCAGCACATGGTCCTGAACTAGAAGTTCGCTTTGCCATGTCCAGACGACGTCTGCGGCATGTTTTGATGGAAGTATCACCGAAAGATCAGTCAGCCGACGCCCGCTTCGACGGTGACCAGGGTTTTCAGGGCAGACTACTTGCTCGATCTCCATTTTGGGATGATCCCATTCGACCGCGTCTTTCCAGGACTGGTTCAGCATAAGCCAGAAGCGATGCGTCATTGCGTCATTCTCCGGTAAAGATTTCTTTTGTGATCTTGCGCCCAAACGCATGAACATGGTCGGCTGTGGATTCGGGATGCTCTCTGAAATACTCGCCCCACCTCTCGTTGTAGCCACGCGAGTGTATTCCAGTTTCCGCTCCCCTGTGTTGCCTCCAGGGAATTTCTATAATGTGCGCTGGATGATCAATGTCGATGCCGCGTTTTTCAAATTCATAGCGGTACTGTTGTGGATAGATATGATGTCGCTCTACACGCTCTGCAGGTGTTCCCGGTAGTGGTTCTCCCGGCTTTGGAGTGATATTTCGATTATCCGAATTTGGCTGTTGTCCCGTAGGGCGAAGACTGCTGTCGTAGGTGCGGCTCGGGCCGACATAACTTCCCGCGCCTTCAAGCGGGGGCTCCTTTCGTCCTGTGATCCATCTCCACCACGAGCTGTCCTTTGCGGCGGCGGGTATGTAGCCGCTGGCTTCGCTGTCATCTGACGATGTCGGACTGGCGGGGTGGGGGCTCCAAGGCA
Source organism: Rhodospirillaceae bacterium (assembly GCA_023266845.1). Classification (GTDB taxonomy): domain Bacteria; phylum Pseudomonadota; class Alphaproteobacteria; order JAEULC01; family JAEULC01; genus JAEULC01. Next base: position 40,337 of record JAHFPH010000007.1, on the reverse strand, counting down.
CTGGAGCTTGCGCGATCTGGGTGGCTTGCGGCTGACTCTCTTGGCTATGGGCTTCGTCATTGCCGGCCGCTTCCTCGCGTGCCCGCGCCGCATCCGTCTCGGCCATGCGCGCGAGAATGTCCTCCGCGATGTCGCGGTCGCCACGATGGGGCAGAACGGCGACGATGCGCGGCTGATCTTCGTCGGGCGTATTCGGCACGTCTGCGGCACCGGCAAAACCGACATCCGTTCCTTCCGCGGGCGCGTATCCTGTGTCGCGGGGTTCGGTCGACAGCGGGCGGTCGCGCGCGTCGTCCCACTCCCGTGTCAGGAAATCGAACGGGCCCGGTGCAGACGACGGCAGCGGGCGCGGTTCAAGTCCGTATGAGGGCGCCTGGTCGAGTTGGGCGAGGATGCTGTCGGCGACGTCGCGCCACGACGACGGCTGCATCGGCATGGGATAGGCGACCGGCGCCGGCCTGGTTCCATTCAGTATCCCGAGGATATGCTCGGTTCGATCCCGGATATTATCCGGCGCGGGCATGGCCCGCGACTGGCCCGGTGGTAAATTTGAGAAACGATACACAATACCTCAAACCTCCAATCATCAATCGAAGCTCAACGCATCGCCATCACGCTATGGGCGAAAGCCGGAATCGAAAAGGGGGGAGTGTGCAAATAAAAGTATTGCATGGCGGATTTCCGCCATTCGTTTGTCGTCGCCGGACGGTGCGTGAAACCGCCGAACATGCGGCAAACCCTGTAACGCCGATGTGTGAGCCGGTCGCGCGGCCGGCGGATTAGGATCGGGCATGCGCTTTACCGGCTTGGCTTTGGCTTTTTGGGGTTCGCTCTGCACCGCTTCTCCGGTGGATGCCGCCGGACGCTGCACGTACGACGCGGTGCTGCGCGACGCGGCGGAGCTGGCGCTATCGGTGGCCGCGCGCTGCGAGGGCGTCGCCGAAAAAGGCTTTTCCGCCGGGCGCGGCGTGCCGATGGACGCCTTCGAGGATTTGCAGCGCGACGCGTCGGGTGAGACGGTGAGTTACCGCATCCGGCTCGGCGAGCTCGCCAAGCGCGGCAGCGGCGCCGACGTGGCGCAACGCGTCGGCGACATGGTGGTGACGACCCTGCCGATCTGGCTGCTGCAACCCGAGGATGCGGATGCGCGGGTCGAATTGAAACTGCGCGCGGAGGATGGGCTGGATTTCGCCGTGAATCTGACGGCGAAGGACGGACGTTATCTCCTCTCGCCCGAGGATATCGCCTATGGCGGCTATGCCGCGTTCGGGCGTTTCACGCGCGAGCGCATCGCGGTCGGCGACGGCGCGATCGACATCGCGCACACGCCCGGCTCGATGCCGATGGACGCGGCGGAGGTGAAACAGGCGGTCGGCGAAGCCGCCGCCGAGATCGCGCGCTTCTACGGGCGATTCCCGGTCAAGCGCCTGCTGGTGCTGGCGCTGCCCGGCGGGCCGCGCAGCGGGATGGAATTCGGCCGCGTGCGCGGCGGCGGCGGCGCCACGATGATGCTGCGGTTCGGCACCTTGTCGCGCGCGGCCGATCTGCGCCGCGAATGGGTGCTGGTGCACGAGATGTCGCATGTCGGCGGGCCGTTCGTAACGCCGCGCGGCTTCTGGCTGATGGAAGGCATGGCCACGTATGTGGAGCCGGTCGTGCGCACGCGCGCGGGCTGGTACGCGCCGGAGGAGCTGTGGCGCGAATTCGCGCGCGACATGGCGCGCGGGGTCGATGCGCTGACGCGCGAGAGTCTCAACGCCGTGACGCGGCGCGGCGTGTATTGGGGCGGGGCGCTGTTCATGCTGCTGGCCGATCTCGACATACGCGAGCGCAGCAAGGGCCGCGCCTCGCTCGAGACCTGCTTGCGCGCGGTGCTGGCGGTGGGCGGCGATACGACCCAGCGTTGGACCAAGGAGCGCGTGTTCCAGGTCTGCGACGCCGCCACCGGCACGGGCACGATGCGGCGCTTGGCCGACGCCTATGTGGAACGGTCGGGCGAACTGGACATCGCGGCGCTGTGGCGGGACCTGGGCGTCGACGTGGAGGACGGCCAAATGCGGTTCGACGACACGGCGCCGCGCGCCGCGTTGCGCCGCGCCATCACCTCGGGTCCGGCGGTGAATTGATCTTCATGCCGGGTGCGTTTCTCGACCGCCTGACCTGGCAGGAGGCCGCCGAGCGCCTGGCGCGGAACCAGCCGGTGGTCGTGCCGGTGGGCGCGGGGGCCAAGGCGCATGGGCCGCATTTGCCGCTCGGCACCGATAGGATCACGGTCGAGGCGGTCGCCGAACGCCTGGCGCGGCGCGCCGACGTGCTGATCGCGCCGACCGTGACGTTCGGTTTCTATCCCGCCTTCGTGAACTATCCTGGTAGCCAGAATCTTGGCGCAGCGACTTTTCAGACCCTGGTGGTGGAAATCGTGGAGGGATTCCTGCGCCACGGCGCCAGGCGCATTTTGTTGCTCAACAACGGCGTGTCGACCGAGGCGCCGCTGCGGCGCGCTGTCGAGGACATCCGGCAGCGGCACGGCGTGGCCATCGGCGCGGCCGATCTGCCGCGCATGGGGCGTTCACTCGACCATCTGTGGGAGGTACCGGGCGGCCATGCCGACGAACGCGAGACCTCGCTGGTCATGGCGATAGCGCCCGATGTCGTGCGCCGCGACCGCTTGCCGGCGGCGGCCGATGAAAACAGCGGCCCGGCGGGTCTTGGCACCGGTGCCACCGCCGACGCGCGCGCGGCCACAGCCGAGAAAGGCGAAAAGCTGCTGGAGGCGCTGGTGGAAGAAGTCGCGCGCTCGCTGCGCGCCTTGTGGCCCGAGGCTTAGACCGGCTCAGTTGTCGAACAAATCGCCGTTGCGGTCGGGATTGTTCGGCGGGAACAGGCTCGCGGTCACCTGCTGCATCATGTTCTTGAGGCGCGGGTCGTCCGGGCCGGCGATGTTGAGTGACGTGATCACCTGGGTCATCGGCGAGTCACCGCGGCAGAACGTCGCCACCAGGTCCATCCGCCCGCCGCCCGATCCTTGGCCGCCTGATGATGGCGGCGCCACCGCCAGCGGCTTGCTGCGGTCGCACAAGCGGTCGCCGGTATAGGTGTTCGCGTTGAACAGCATCAGCACGCGCAAGGGGGCCCGGGCGGCGGTCTCTTGGTCGCGCGAGGCGACGGCGGCGCTGGGGCTCATCGCTTCGGTGATCGCGCGCACGAACTCGGCGTCGGGCACGGCAAAGGGATTGCCGGTCACGACGGTCGGCAATTGCCGGCCGCCGTGCGCGCCGTGGATTTCCTGTGGGTCGTAGCCGCCCCACATCTGGTCGCGCATGGTCTGCGCCGCCAGGGGCGAGGACAGCAGCGCCAAGGCCGTAGCCAGGGCGGCGATCGAACGGTTGCGCATGCGATTCAAATCGCGCCGCCGCCGCTCCGTGTCAAGGGGCGACGGTAGAGCGTTGAAAATTCAACGCCGCCAGCGGTCGCCGTTCATGTCGGGGTTGCGGAATGGAAACAGGTTGGTCGTGATCTGGTTGATGAACTGCACGAATTGCGGATCGCGTGGGTCGGCGATCCCGTCGATGCTGGCATAGACCTGGGTCATCGCCGAATCGCCGCGGCAATAGGTCGCGACGACATTGCCGTTGCCGGCGCCGGGGCCCGCGGGCGGAATCGGCCAGCGGCGGTCGCAGATCGCGTTGCCGGTGCGCGTGCCGCCGGAAAGCTGCCACACCACGCGCTGGGGGGCGTTGGCGGCTTCGGCGAACGACATCGCGGGTCCGGGGCGGCCGGCGCGCATGCCCTGCGAAATCGCCTGGGCCGTGACCTCGGGCGCCACCGGGAAGGGGTTGCCGAGCACGATCGCGGGTAGGTCGCGCCCGCGCCGGCTGCCAGAGCCGGCCTCGGATGGATCGTAACTGCCGATGATCTCGGCGCTCTTGATCGTATAGGCCAGGGTCGGCGCGCCCGTTAGCAACGACAGGCACAGCAGGGCGGCGGCAAACAAGGCAAGACTGCGGTTCGGCATATGCGCCTCCGACGAGGGAACGGATACTGCTCCCAAATCTAGGGCGCCGGAACGGGCGCGGCAGTGATTTACTTCACACCGCGCCCGGGCCGCTCAGGGAAACAGCGGCTGCTGCTCCAGCGCCGTGGTTTCGGGAAAGCCGTGCATCAGGTTGAAGTTCTGCACCGCCTGGCCCGAAGCGCCCTTCACCAGGTTGTCGATCGCCGCCACGACGATCGCGCGCCCCGCCACCCGGTCGGCGAACACGCCGATCAGGCACAGGTTCGATCCGCGCACATGCCGCGTGGCCGGCGCCGCGCCCTTGGGCAGCACCTTCACGAACGGCTCGCCGGCGTAGCGCTTGGTCAGCGCGTCGCGCAGCGTGTCGGCCGTGGCACCCTTGGCGAGGCGCACATAGATCGTGCTGAGGATGCCGCGGTTCATCGGCATGAGATGCGGCGTGAAGTTGACGGTGATCTTGCGTCCCGCCGCGTGGCCGAGCTCCTGCTCGATTTCGGCGGTGTGGCGGTGGTTGGCGATACCGTAGACGTGGATGCCCTCGGCCACCTCGCCGAACATGCTGCCGAGCTTGAGCTCGCGCCCCGCGCCGGTGACGCCCGACTTGGCGTCGATCACGATGTCGTCGGCGTCGATCAGCTTGCTCTCGACCAGCGGCATCAGCGGCAGCACGGCCGCGGTCGGATAGCAGCCCGGCACCGCGCACAGCCGCGTGGACCGCACCGCCTCGCGCTTGAGCTCCGTCATGCCGTAGACGGCCTCTTTCTGCATCTCTGGCGCGTAATGCTCGTGCCCGTACCATTTGGCGTACATGGCGGCGTCTTCCAGACGGAAATCGGCCGACAGATCGACCACTTTCAGGCGTTTCGGCAGTCCCGCGATGACTTCCTGCGTCGTGGAATGCGGCAGACAGCAGAACACGGTGTCCAGCCCGTTCCAGTCCGTCTCGGCGATCTTCGCCAGGCGCGGCAGCTCCATGCCGGCGAGATGCGGAAACAGCTCGGCGACTGTGCCGCCCGCGTTCTTCTCGGCGGTCAGCGCCTTGATGTCGACGCCGGGATGCCGCGCGAGAATCCGCAGCAGCTCGGCGCCGGTATATCCGCTGGCGCCCAGGATGCCCAGCCGCACCCGGTTTCCATTGGCGTTCATCGTCCTGACTCCTACAGCGCTTATTTGCAGCGCTGGTAAATCGGCGTGTCGATGAGGGTTTTGAGGACGGGGATTTCGGTCCGGCCGTCTTTCGTCATGGGGTCATGCCCCGGCAATCGTCGCTGCCACTCGCGGATGCCCTCGGGCAAGCGCTTGTAGGTCAGTTCTTCGCCCGACGCGAACTTCATCTTGATGAAGCCCTTGTCCTCGCTGTAGCTGGCGACCGCGTCCTCATCGCTCCGGTACTGGCCCTCGCGGATGTAATAGCGCCTGAGCTTGCCCGAGACGTCCTCGGCGAAGCCAAGTTGGGTGGGCGCGCTGCACAGGAACGACCATTCGCCCAGGATCGCGCGCGCGGCGGATTGCGCCTGCTGCGCCGGGGCGCTTTGGGCAAAGGCATAGCCGGCCCAGGCCGCGAAGCCCACGCCCGCCAGGGCCGATATCGCCGTCCGCGCAGGCACTTGCCGATCCTCCTTGCCGAGCCCGCGACGGGCCCGCCTGAGGCGCAATCTAAGGCACGGGGGCCTTGCCCGACAAGGGTTCGGGTGGCTGTTTTTCGTCACATCGGGGCAGTGAGGCCGGTCACAGCCCCTGGGCCGCCGCCCCGGTATCAACCCGCCCGCACACACCGAGCGTCTCTCCCCGAGCGCCGGCGCTAGATTAGGAGAACGCTTATGAACAAGATCACCACCATCGCTTTCGCCGGCGCGCTCGGCATCCTCGGTTTGGCTTGCGGTTTCGCAGCCCCCGCTTCGGCCCAGGTCGACTCGGGCATGAACGTCGCTTATGGGACGGGCGTGTACATGCCGACCGATCAGCACGGCAGCGACGGACGGGCCGGTTTTGTCGCTGGGGCCTATGGCGATGTGCTGGGCCGCGACACCAAGGGCGGTGACACGAACGGCCTGATCGGCCTGCTCGGCCTGCTCAATCAGGAGAACACGGGCCGCGATACCGGCGGATCGACCGGCGAGCTGGTGCCTGCCGTACGCGCGGGAGAATTGGTGCCGGCCGTGATGCCGACCGACCAGAAGGGCGCCGACGTGAACAAGATGTACGGCGATCTACTGGGGCGCGATACCGGCGGATCGACCGGCGAGCTGGTGCCCGCCGTACGCGCGGGCGAATTGGTGCCGGCCGTGATGCCCGAGTACCAGACGGGCGGCAATCAAACCGGCGGCCGTCTTGCTTCGCTGCAGGAGTTGGGCACTGTCGGCGACCTGTTCCTCAATAGCCGTCCGGGCGAGGGCGCAGCCGGTGGCGCGAACATGCAGGGCACTGGCGGGGATGCTGGCAATGGGCTGCTGCTGCCGGCGGTCAGGGTGATGGGCGACGGATCGGTCAAACCGATCGGTTCCGTCCAGGGCGGCACTCTCAACGTCGGCACGACGCATGTCACGCCCAGCACGCTTGGCTTGGTCGGGCACAAGTAATCCGATCGCGCGCGAACGAAAACGGCCCCGGATGAAACTCCGGGGCCGTTGCCATTTTCAGGGGCGCGGGCGCTATTCCTTCTTCAGCGGCCCGCCGAAGATGCAATAGCCCTTCATGTCGAACCGGACGCTGTCGGCCGCGACGCTGCCCTTCACGTTCATGATGCTGGCCTGCAGATCGACTTGCCCGCCGAACGTACCGTCGCCGGCGATCGGAAAGTCGAACTTGCGCACCACCCGTCCGGTTTGCAGCCAATCCCCCCAGATCCGCCCGTTCTCGACGAAGGCGGTCAGGTTCAGCTCATAGGTTGGGCATTTGGAGCTTTGCGGAACATTGATGCCGTAGCCATGCCAAGTGTATTTGGCCGGCTCCGCGCACGCCGTCCCGGCGACACCCAGCAAAGCGGCCATGGCCAAAGCGATTGATCGCAGCATCGGTTCCTCCATGGTCGAAAAAATAAATATTGCGCCTCAAGTCTACCTTGCGATCGATCCAGGTCAATGCCAGGGGCTGCTCAGCCTTTCTTCAGCTTGCCGCCGAAATCGCAATAGCCGGTCAGCGCGATCGCGGGGTCGGCGCCGATAGTGCCCTTCACGTTCATCGTGCCGCCGTCGATGCTCACCGGGCCGGCAAAGCCGCCATCGGCCCCGACCGCGAAATCGAATTTTCGCACGGTGCGGCCCTTCTGCTGCCACCAGCCGGAGACCTTTCCGGCATCGGCCACCAGCTCGATATGCATGGAATAGGTCGGGCATTTGTTGCTCTTGCCCCCTCCATGTCCGTCCCAGGTGTATTTCTCGGGCGCGGCCCAACCGGGCGTGGCGGCGGCGACGCCGAGCGCGATGGTCAGGGTCGTCAATATGGTCCGCATGATGTTCCTCTATGTTTCGAGATAGAGGAGTCCTAGCAGCGCAACGCAATGCTTGCCAGTCACGGACCGGCGATCAGCCGCGTCGCCGCCGCCGGCCACCGGCGCTTTCCGGGGGTTCCGCCGGCTTCGGGACCGGCAGCGTCACGGCGGCGGAAAGATTGGGGCAGGGGGCCGATTTATGCGGAATCGCCATGGCCTCGACGAAATGCTCCTGGAAACGCGGCTCAACAGCGGTTTCCACTTTCTCGACCCGGCGCACGACCGCTTCGATCTCGGCGCGGGCGGCGCGATTGACGAGCGCGATGCGCGCGCCGGTGCCGGCGGCGTTGCCCGCGGCCGAGACGTTCTTGACCGGGCAATCCGGGATCATGCCCAAGACCATCGCATAGAGCGGATCGATATGGCTGCCGAAAGCGCCGGTCAGCACGATACGGTTCACGGACTCGATGCCGTAACGGTCCATCAGCAGCTTGGCGCCGGCATAGAGCGCGGCCTTGGCGAGCTGGATGGCGCGTACGTCGTTTTGGGTGACGCGGATCGTGGGTTCACCCTCGCGGATCAGATACGAAAAGGTGCGACCCTGCGCCTCGATGCGCGGCGAGCGGGCGGCCATCGTGCCGTCGATCACGCCGTCCCGCGTCAGAATGCCCGATAGATACATTTCCGCGAGCGCCTCGATGATGCCCGAGCCGCAAATGCCGGTGACGCCGCTTTGCGCCGTGGCCGCGGCAAAGCCCGGATCGTCCGACCACAGATCGCATCCCACGACTTTATAGCGCGGCTCGAGCGTCGCGCGATCGATGCGCAGGCGCTCGATCGCGCCGGGCGCGGCGCGCTGGCCCGACGACACTTGCGCGCCCTCGAACGCCGGGCCCGTGGGGCTGGACGCGGCCAGCAGGCGGTCGCGGTTGCCCAGCACGATTTCGGCGTTGGTGCCGACATCGACCACCAGCATCGGCTGCTCGACCGTGTGCGGCGATTCCGACAGGATCACGCCGGCCGTGTCGGCGCCGACATGCCCGGCGATGCAGGGCAGCGTGTAAACCCGCGCGCCGGGATGCAGTGCTAAGCCCACCGACGATGCTTCAAGGGTCAAGGCGCGGTCCACGGTCAGCGCGAACGGCGCGCCGCCCAGCTCAGTCGGGTCCAAGCCCAGAAACAGGTGATGCATGATCGGATTGCCGACCACGGTCATCTGCAGAATGTCGGCGGCTGAAATCCCGGCCTGCCGGGCCACTTCGGCGGCCATATTGTTCAACGCTTCGCGAACCACCTGGGTCATCTCGGCGTCGCCGCCCGGATTCATCATCACATAGGACACACGGCTCATCAGGTCTTCGCCGAACCTGATCTGCGGGTTCATGATCCCCGCTGAAGCCACCACGTTGCCGGTATGCAGGTCGCAGAGGTGTGCTGCGATGGTGGTGGAGCCGATATCCACCGCCAGGCCGTAGATCGCGTCGTGGAAGCCGGGCCATACCGCGACGACAACGCCGCCGTCCTTGCCGGGTGTCGCCTCATGCGCGGCGACCGTGACCTTCCACTTGCCTTGGCGCAGGGTCTTTTGCAGGCCTTTCAGCACATGCAAGTCGCAGGCAAGGCCGCGCAAATCCCACTGGTCGCGCAACGCCTGCTCCAAACGCCGCAAATCGCCCGAAGGATCATGCATGTCGGGCTCGGCCACCTCGACGAAATGCAGCGTGACCACCGGATCGACCACGATCTTGCGCGCCTCGGCGCGCTTGCGCACGATCTGGCGGTGCACCTGGCTGTCCGGCGGCACGTCGATCACGCAATCGCCCACGAGTTGGGCGCAGCAGCCCAGGCGGCGGCCAGACGCCACCTGCTTCTTCTCGGCATAGGCGCGTTCGTCGGCGGTCGCTTGCGTCAGGTGATCGGCGCGCGAGGCGATGGCGAATTTCGCGAACTCGCCCTCGCTGACCGTGACCTGGCAGCGTCCGCAAATCGCCCGCCCGCCGCAAACCGAGTCGATATCCACGCCCAGTCGCCGCGCCGCCGTCAGCACGGTCGTGCCGCGCGGAAACCGTCCGCGCTTGCCCGAGGGCGTGAAGACGACGAGGGAGTCGGGCATGGCGTTCAAACCGCCGGCGCGCCGGTGGGGGCGCGGCGGCGGCGATTCTCGCGCCGCACGCCCGTTCCCTCGGTGGTTCCGGGCGCGCTCGGCGCGGTCGGCTCGCGAAAACGCCTGATCCAGCGCGCGCAGTTCGGATCGTGGCCCATCAGCACGTCGGCGCCCATGACCGCCGCCATTTCCTCAGGCCGCAGGGGATTCATGATCGCCGAGGTCATGCCCGCGGCGATCGCCATGCTGAGAAACGCGCCGTTCATGCCGTGCCGGTTGGGCAGGCCGAAGCTGATATTCGACGCGCCGCAGCAGGTGTTGACCTTCAGCTCCTCGCGCAGGCGGCGCACGATCTTGAACGCGGTCAGACCCGCGACGTTGATCGCGCCCACGGGCATGACCAGCGGGTCGACGATCACGTCGCAGGGCTTGATGCCGAAATCCCGCGCGCGGTGGACGATTTTCTTCGCCACGGCGAAGCGTATATCGGGGTCTTCCGAAATGCCGGTTTCGTCGTTGGAAATGGCGATTACCGCGCAGTCGTATTTCTTGATCAGCGGCAGCACGACTTCCAGGCGCTCTTCCTCGCCGGTGACCGAGTTCACCAGCGGCCGGCCTTTGTAGGCGGCGAGTCCCGCCTCCAGCGCCGCGACGATGGACGAGTCGATCGACAGCGGCACGTCGGTGATGGACTGCACGAGCCGGATCGTCTCGGCGAGAATGCGCGGCTCGTCGGCCATGGGAATCCCAGCGTTCACGTCGAGCATCGGCGCGCCGGCCTCGACCTGCGCCAGCGCGTCGGCGCGCACGCGGCTGTAATCGCCCGCCGCCATCTCGGCCGCCAGCAGCTTGCGGCCCGTCGGGTTGATGCGTTCGCCGATCGGCACGAACGGCCGGTTGAATCCGATCACCACTTCCCTGGTGGCTGAACTAAGCACGGTATCGGTCACGTCGCATTCCTTTGCTTTGCGGCGCGGGCGCGGCCCTTTAGCACGCCCGACGCCTGGATGATCTCGGATACAAGCTCTTCCTGCCGATAGGCCATGACATGCACGCCCGACACGCCTGCGACCGCGCGCACGCGCTGGATGGTCTCGATGCAGACAGCCTTGCCTTCGGCCTTTTGGTTCTTGGCGCCTTCCAGGCGCACGATGACCGCATCGGGGATATGCACGCCCGGCACGTTGGCGCGCATCCAGCGCGCCGCGCGCGCCGAGGCCAACGGGCCCACGCCGACGATGATGAAGCACCGCTTGTCCAGGCCAAGCTCGCGCACCCGCGCCATGAAACGCTCCAGCAGCGGCACGTCGAAACAGTATTGCGTCTGGATGAATTGCGCGCCGGCGGCGATCTTTTTCGCCAGGCGGGTAGGCCGAAAATCGAACGGCTCGGCGAATGGATTTTCGGCCGCGCCGATGAATACGCGCGGCGGAGTCGTCAGCTTGCGGCCCGACAGGAATCTGCCCTCGTCGCGCATCGCCCGGATGGTCGAGAGCAGCGCGATCGAGTCGAGATCGAACACCGGCTTGGCGGCGGGCTGGTCGCCGACCTGCACTCCATCGCCGGTCAGGCACAGAATGTTGGCGACGCCCATCGCCGCCGCGCCCAATACGTCGCCCTGGATGGCGATGCGGTTGCGGTCGCGGCAGGAAATCTGCATCACGACGGCATAGCCCGCGCGCGTCAGCAGCGAGCAGATGCCGACGCTGGACATGTGCACGTTGGCGCCCGACGCATCGGTGGCGTTGATCGCGTCGACGACTTCCGACAGCACCAGGGCCCGTTCGTACACCTCGCGCGGGTCCGCCGAATCCGGCGGATTCAACTCGGCGGTCACGGCGAAGCGTCCTTGGCGCAACAGTCGCTCCATCCGCCCGCCCGAGGAATGTCCCGGCAGGATGCTATAGGCGGCGGAGGGATCGCCGATCTCCGGGTTGACTATCGCCCCGGTCATGGCGCGCCGAGCTTCGCATGCTCGCCGCGCGCCACGGCCAGCCAGGACGAGCGGCCCCAATGGCGATGGTCGAGCGGCGGCAAGGCTTCGGCGATCGTCCCGCCGCCCGGCATGCGCGCGCTGCCTTCGCTGGCTTCGACCCACACGCAGCGCATCGCGGGCTTCACTTCGCAAAAGCCGCCGGGCCTGACCCCGCCGCAGGGACCGTTGCGCAGGGATTTCGGGCAATTCATCGGGCAGGACATGCCGGTGGCGGACAGCGCGCATTGCCCGCACATCCGGCAATCGAAGAAAAACCCTTTCACAATCCGCTCCACCGCGGCGACGGGGCGCTCCAGCCGCGAATAGCCCAGGCGCTTGAACACCGGGTCGAGGGCCAGCAAGGCGCGTTCCAGCGCCGCATAGGCGGCTTCCATCGCGCGCGCCTGGCGCACCGAGAACAGCCGCATCGCGTACATGCATCAGGCCCCGGAGGAAAGGCCGCCGGCGGCCACCAGCCGGGCCAGGCGGGCATCGTCGTATTCCGATTCCAGCTTGGCGGCGAAGGCCCCGGCCTCGGCTTCCAAATCCTCGCCGCAGGTCGCGGGCTCGGCGCGGCGCCATTCGTTGAGATACGCGTCCGTGCCGTGCAGCTTGGCGCGCATCGCCGCCGCGTCGATCGCATGTTGGAAACGGTCGGCAAGCTGCCGCCGGGCGGCCTCGCGCCCGCGCTTGGCGATCACCTGGGCCGGGATGTCACGCCAATAGACGACGATCAGCGCGGCCATGCTCGCCCTCCGCGGACGCAGCCTTGTCGAGGAACTGGGCCAGATCGCCGAAGCCGGTGAAACGGCGTTCGAAGCTGAGGCCCAGGCGCTGGGCCGCGGCCTTGGCGCGGCGGGTCAGCGCTTCGTCCTCGGTCTGCGCCAGGAACACCAGGCGCTTGTAGTTGCCGAAATAATCCTTCAGCAGCTCGGGATGCTTGTCGAGGCCCAGGCCCTCGATCATCAGCCGGTGGAAATGCCGCGTCAGGTAGTCGGTCAGATAGAACGTGCCCGGCTCCTGGTCGTGCAGCGCGTCGAAGGCCGGAAGCCCGGCGAAGAAGGCGTAGCAATGCGGGCCGGCAATCCGCTCGACCTGCTCCTCGGCCAGCACCTTGTCCAGCAACCCGCCCGTGCCGCAATCGCCGTACAAGACCAAGATGCGCGAAAAGCGCCCGCGGCCGCCGCGGATCTTGCGCCGCACCGCTTCGGGAATGAGGCTCGGCGTGTTGTGCAGATGCGCCGGCAGGCAGGCGACGGTCAGGTGCCGCCAGGCATTGGCGCGCTGCAACCACACGATCTCGTGCGCCAACGCGCCGCAGGCGATCAGCAACGTGGGCGGCGGCGGGACGTAAACGCCATCCGCCGGACCCGCGTCCGCGCTGTGGATGGCGTTGCCGGCCATCAGTCGCCCACCGCGGCGGCGGCCTGGAGCTGCGCCATCGATCCCTGGCGCTGCGTCATCATTTGCTTGGCGGTCTCGACCGCGACCGCCGCGTCGCGGCAATAGGCGTCGGCGCCGATCGAATTGGCGAAGGCCTCGTTCAGCGGCGCGCCGCCGACCAGCACGATGTAGTCGTTGCGGATGCCCTTTTCCTTCATCGTGTCGATCACGACCTTCATGTAGGGCATGGTGGTGGTCAGCAAGGCCGACATGCCCAGGATGTCGGGCTTGTGCTGCTCCATCGCCTCGAGATATTTCTCGACGCTGTTGTTGATGCCCAGGTCGATCACCTCGAATCCGGCGCCTTCCATCATCATCGACACCAGGTTCTTGCCGATGTCGTGGATATCGCCCTTGACCGTGCCGATCACCATCTTACCCATCTTGGGCGCGCCGGTTGCGATCAGCAGGGGGCGCAGGATCGCCATGCCGGCCTTCATCGAGTTGGCGGCGAGCAGGACCTCGGGCACGAACAAAATGCCGTCGCGGAAATCGATGCCGACGATGCGCATGCCCTCGACCAGCGCCTTGGTCAGCACGTCATAAGGCGCCCAGTTGCGTTTCAGCAGGATGTTGACGCCGTCGACCACCTCGTCTTTCAGGCCGTCGTACAGGTCGTCGTGCATCTGCGGCACCAGCTCGTCGTCCGGTAGGGTGTTGAGATCGAGCGGTGCGGCCTCTTCTTCGGCCATCGCGGGGCTCCTTGGGATTGCGGCGCTAGGGTCGCTGAGAGATAGGAACTGGGGGCTCTGCGGGCTTATTCAATCACGACATGCGATGACGCGAACGCGACAGTCCGGTCATTCGGGCTACGCTAGATAGGCCTTTATGACGACTGACGAATTCGAACTGGCCAGCCCGTGCGTCGGGGTTTGCCTGATGGACCCGGACGACGGGCTCTGCATGGGCTGCTACCGCACCATCGAGGAGATCGCGGCCTGGGGCGAATTGCCGCGCGACGGGCGCATGGAAATTCTGACCCGCTTGCGCGAGCGCCGCGCCGCTGCCGGGCAGGACCGCCGGCGGATCAATGCACGGCGCAGCGGGACTCCGTCCTAGACGGACCAGCGTTTCGCCCAGAGCTGGTACATCAGAATCACCCACAGGGCGTGCTGGGCGTTGCGGCGGCCGGCGAGATGGGCACCCCACAACTTGCGGACCGGGGCGGGTCGGATCGGGCTGGCGGACAACGCGCGCTCCGAGAGCAAATCCTCCGCCCAATCGCGCAAGGGGCCGCGCAGCCAGTCGCCGATCGGCAGCGAGAAGCCGGTCTTGGGCCGGTCGACCAGTTCGCGCGGCACGTATTTGTCGAGCACGCGGCGCAGAATCCATTTGCCTTGACCGCCGCGCACCAGCATCCGGTTGGGCAGGGTCCAGGTGAATTCGATCACGCGATGATCGATCAGCGGCACGCGCCCTTCGAGCGCGAAGGCCATGCTGGCGCGGTCCAGCTTCGTCAGCACGTCGTCCGGCAGATAGGTGACGGTATCGAGCGCGCGCATGCGGTCGAGCATCGGGCCGAACGGCGCGGCCACGTCGTCGAACGCGGGGGAACGCGACGCCGGCGGGTTTTCCAGCAACCTCGAAACGTCGCGCCACTGCGTCACCAAACGCCGGTACATTTCGTTGGCGCTATCGGATGCCAACAGCGCCGCCGCTTTGTGCGCCTGGTCGCCGGCATGGCGCGGCGCGCGCGCGCCCATGACCAGACGCAGCGTCGCATCCCACAGCGGCGGCGGAACGCAGGCGATCGCGCAGGCCGCGAATTTCCTGAGCGGCATCGGCAAGCCCGAGATGCGCCGCCACAATCCCGGCGCCGCGACATGACGGTTGTAGCCGGCGAACGCCTCGTCGCCGCCGTCGCCCGACAGCGACACGGTGACGTGCTTGCGCGTCAGACGCGATACCAGCAGCGTCGGCACCTGCGAGGAATCCGCGAACGGCTCGTCGTACCAATCGGCGAGCGTGGGGATCGCGGCCTGGGCCTCGGCCGGCGTGACGGCCAGCTCGGTGTGGTCGGTGCCCAGATGCTTTGCCACGGCGCGCGCGTTGGTCGCTTCGTCGTAGTCGCGTTCGGCGAAGCCGATGGTGAAGCTTTTGACCGGTCTTGCGCTTTGCGCCTGCATCAGCGCGACGACGGTGGAGGAATCGATGCCGCCGCTCAAGAACGCGCCCAACGGCACGTCGGCGATCATGCGTCGGCCGACGGCGTCGCTGAGCAGCGCGTCCAACCGTTCGGTCGCTTCTTCGTCGCCTATGTCGCGCCGGGCGGCGATGCCCGCGCTCGCTACGTCCAATGCCGACCAGAAAGCTTTTGCCCGCGGTTCATCTCCCGCGCGCAACGTCAGCATATGGCCGGGCTGCAGCTTGTTGACGCCCTCGAAGATCGTGGCCGGGCCCGGCACATAGGCGAAGCGCAGATAGTCGGCCAGGGCCGCGCGATCGACGCGTCCGCACCAGGCGGAATGCGCGCGCAGCGCCTTGATTTCGGACCCGAACAGCAGCACCGGGCCGAATTTCGCCCAGTACAGCGGTTTGATGCCCAGCCGGTCGCGCACCAGGATCAGCGCGCGCTCACGCTTGTCCCATAGCGCGATCGCGAACATGCCGATCAGGCGCCTGAGACCCGCTTCGACGCCCCATTCGCAAAACGCTTCGAGCATCACCTCGGTGTCGGACTGGCTGCGGAACTTGCGCCCGAGTTTCTCCAATTCCGCGCGCAGCTCGCGGTAGTTATAGATTTCGCCATTGTAGGTGACGACGTAGCGTCCATCGCCCGACGTCATGGGCTGCGCGCCGCCCGGCGACAGATCGATGATCGCCAGGCGCCGGTGGCCCAGCGCCAGGCCGGCCTGCGCATCGGTCCACACGCCGTCGCCGTCCGGGCCGCGATGCGCCAGCGTGTCGGTCATGGCCAGCGCGGCGGCACGCAACGCCTCCGCGCCGGCCGAGGCCGCGCTGTCGAACAACCCGGCGATGCCGCACATGCGCCACACATAGCCGCAAGCGCGCCATAGCGGAAGGGGCTGCCCGGGCGCGGATTCTGTATAATTGCCCGATGCCGATATCGCCCGCATCCGTCCCAATTTCCAGCGCCACCGCAACGCGGCCTGGACGGGCCGTCTATGCCGCGGCTGTCCTAGCGCCGCTGGCCTATGGGGCGCTGTCGCTATGGATGGGGCAGGACGCGAACTGGGATTTGCGGAATTACCATTTCTACAACGCCTATGCGTTCCTGCATGGGCGTCTCGGCTTCGACATGGCCGTGGCGCATCACGCCACGTTCTACAACCCGCTGCCCGATCTGCCGTTCTACGCGCTGGTCACGACCCTGCCGCCGCGCGCGACCGGGTTCGTCATGGGCGCGATCCAGGGACTCGATTTCCTGCTGATCATGGCGATCGCCTGGCGCGTGCTGGCGATCGCGCGGCCGATGGTGCGCGACGGCGCCGCGATCGCGGTGGCGGCCCTCGGCATGCTGGGTTCGGGCACGCTGTCGGAAATCGGCACCACGTTCCAGGACAACATGGTGAGCTTATTCGTGCTGGCCGCGCTGGCGGGGCTGGTGCTGAGCTACCGGCAACTGGTCGAATCACCGCTGAAGCAGGCCTTGCGCATCGCTGCGGGAATGGGACTGGTGTGCGGCCTTGGCGCGGGGCTGAAGCAGACGGCGGTGATCTATGCGCTCGGAATCTGCTTCGCGCTGCTGCTCGTCACGACGGATTGGCGCCGCCGGTTCCTGCTGGCGTATGTATTCGGGCTGGGCGTGATTGCGGGCATGGCGGCCACCGGCGGGTTCTGGATGTGGACGCTGTGGCGCGACTACGGCAACCCGCTGTTTCCCTATTACAACCACATCTTCAAATCGCCCTGGGCGCTGGAAGCGGACTACCTGAATCGCGAATTCCTGCCGAAGTCGTTCTGGGAAGCGCTGATCTATCCCTTCATTTTCGCCACCGATCCGTTCCGCGTCGGCGAGATTCCGTTCCGCGGCCTGCGCATCCCGCTGCTTTACGCGTTGGCGATCGTCGCCGTTCTGGCCTGGCCGTTGCGTGCGCTATGGGCCGGGCCGGGGACGCTCAGGCTATGCGACCGGTACCCCGCGATTTTCGTGATCGCGGCGGCCGCCGTTGCGTATTTGGCGTGGCTCAAGATGTTCGGCGTCTATCGCTATCTGGTGCCGCTCGAGATGCTGACGCCGCTGTTGATCCTGCTGCTGGTCGACCGCCTGGCCTTGCCGCGCTGGGCGCATGGCGCGCTGCTCGGCGGGATCATGGCGGCGATCCTGGCGACAAGTCAGCCCGGCAATTGGGGCCGCGCGAACTGGGCCGACGACTATTTCGGGGTCAAGGCGCCGGCGATTTCCGACCCGAAAAACGCCATGGTGGTGATGACGGGCACCGAGCCGTTGGGTTACGCGATCCCATTTTTTCCGCCAGAGGTGCCGTTCATCCGCATCGAGGGCTGGTTCACCGGCCCTGGCGCGAAGGAAAGCCGCTATGACCTTGAGATGCGCCGGCGCGTTGCGACGCATGTAGGCCCGCTGTATGCGTTCTTCCGCGCGCGCTACGAGCACGAGCGCACGGTCAAGGCGCTCGCGGCCTATGGATTGAAGCTGCGCGCGCCGGCCTGCGTGACCTTCAAGCCGCATATGGATATCGTGGTCGACGAGGTGCTGGCTTTCTGCCCGCTGGACCGGCTATAGGAAGCCCCGACGAGGAGCGTATGGCCGACATAAATTTCTTCGCCGGTTTCCGCATCGCGGTGCTGGTGCCTTGCTACAACGAGGAACGGACCATCGCCGACGTGGTGCGCGGCTTCCGTTCGGCCTTGCCGCAGGCCGAGATCTACGTTTACGACAACAATTCCAAGGACGGCACGGTGGGGGCGGCTAGGGCGGCCGGCGCCGTGGTGCGCACCGAGACCTTGCAAGGCAAGGGCAACGTGGTGCGGCGCATGTTCGCCGACATCGACGCCGACATCTACGTGATGGTGGACGGCGACAACACCTATCACGCGCCCAGCGCGCCGATGCTGATAAAAAAACTGACCGACGACCAGCTCGACATGGTGGTCGGCGCGCGCGTCGACCAGGAACAGGCCGCATACCGCCCGGGCCATCGCTTCGGCAACAAGATGCTGACCGGCTTCGTCGCCAAGCTGTTCGGCGAGCGTTTCAAGGACATATTGTCGGGCTACCGCGTGTTCTCGCGCCGCTACGTGAAGTCGTTCCCGGCGCTGGCCAAGGGCTTCGAAACGGAAACCGAGCTGACGGTGCATGCGCTCGAGTTGCGCATGCCCGTGGCCGAGCTGCCGACGCCCTATGGCGCGCGGCCCGAAGGCTCGGCCAGCAAGCTCAACACCTATCGCGACGGCATTCGCATCCTGTTGCAAATCCTGCGCTTGTTCCGCGAGGAGCGGCCGCTGCAGTTCTTCCTGTTCTGGTTCGCGGTGCTTGTCGTCGCGTCGCTGGCGGTGGGCACGCCGATCGTAGTCGAGTTCCTGCGCACCGGCCTGGTGCCGCGATTGCCGACCGCCGTGCTGGCCACGGGCGTCATGCTTCTGGCGTTCCTGAGCCTCATGTCCGGGTTGATCCTCGACACGGTGACGCGCGGCCGGCGCGAGCTCCGGCGCATCGCCTATCTCGCGGTGCCCGCGACCGGCGACCCGCAGGGTCAAGCCAAGCGGTGATCCTTCGAGACGCCCAGCCACGTCATCCTGAGGAGCGCCCAAAGGGCGCGTCTCGAAGGGCGACGTGGATGGGCTCCTCAGGACGACGGCGTAGTTCAACATGAAGGCCGGGTCCACCGCATATCCGATCGGCAACCAGCTCGTGCGCTTCTGCGTTGTCGGCGCGGCGGCCTTCGTGGTCGACGCGGGCGTGGTGGAGGCGCTCACCAAGCTCGCGGGATGGAATCCGTATGTCGCGCGCGTGGTGTCGTATCTCTGCGCCGCGACCTCGGCCTGGTGGCTCAACCGGCGCTATACGTTCGGCGCGGGACAGGACGCGATCCACCGCGAATGGGCGAAATATCTGGCCGTCAATATTTCGGGCGGGCTGGTGAACTACATCGTCTATGCGGCGATGGTCGCGTCGTTAGACGGGGTGCGCGCCTGGCCGTGGATCGGCGTGGCGGTAGGATCGGTCGCCGGGTTGATCGTGAACTTCGCCGCGAACAAGTGGTACGTGTTTCGGCGCCAAGCGCCCTAAGCGGCGAAGCGCACCACGTCGCCTTCTGTTTCGCGCCGCACGCGGCCCAAACTTTCCAGATAGCGCAGATGCGACAGGGACTCGCCGAGGGCGAAGCCCATCTGGTGCGTGTCCAGCGTACGGCCGGGGAACAAGGTGGGAATCAGCTCGGCCGCGGTCAGCGCCCCGGCCTTGCACGACTCCACCACGCGGCCCAGGCGTTCGTCGTGATGCGCCTTGAGCATATCGAGACGCCCGTGCAGGCCGGTGAACGGGCGGTCATGCGAGGGCAGCACCAGCGTGTCGGCGGGCAGCGGGCGGAACAGGTCGAGCGAGCCCAGATACTTGGCCAGCGGATTGGCCTCGGGTTCGGTCGGCCACACGCTGACATTGGTGGTGATGCGCGGCAGCACCTGATCGCCGGAGATCAACACGCCGAGGTCGGCGCAATACAGGCAGGCATGCTCGGGCGCGTGGCCGGTGCCGATGATGATGCGCCAGTCGTGCGCGCCGATGCGCAAGGTTTCGCCGCCCTCGATGCGGCGGTACGCGCCGGGCAGGGGCAACACCGCGCCGGGATAATGGTTGCCGCGCTTGGCCAATAGCGCCAGCTGCTCGGCGCTGACGCCGTGGCGGCGGTAGAATTCGTCGCGCGCAGCGTTGTCGTTGGGCTCGCTGCCGATCACGCGCATGGCGCGGGCCATGGTGTATTCGCCCTGGGTGCACCACATCTCGATGCCCCATTCGGCGCAATGCCAGGCCGCCAGGCCCATATGGTCGGGATGGAAATGGGTGACGATCAGCCGTGTCACACGGCGGCCCTTGAGCGTCGCGGCCCAGACCTGCTTCCACAGCGCCTTGGTGTCGTCGCGCGCGATGCCGCAATCCACCATCGCCCAGCCGTCGCCGTCCCGAACCATCCATAGATTGATGTGGTTGAGCGCGAAGGGCAGGGGCATGCGCAGCCAATGCACCCCGGGCGCTATCTCGATCGTGCCGCCGGGCGCGGGCAGGCGCTCGCCATGCACGTAGTGGATGGGAGATTTGGCTCGGGCGGTGTCGTCCATGGGCCGCAATGTAGCCGTACCCCGCCCATCGTGCCATGCGCTTGTCGCGCCGATGGGATGCGCAACTGGCATCCCGCCCAGGGGTGCGGTAATCTGTGCCCGCCATGAGCGAACTCATTTTCCTGGTCGAGGAAGCGGCCGCAGGCGGTTATACGGCGCGCGCGCTGGGGCAATCCATATTTACCGAAGCGGACTCGATCGACGAATTGCGTGCCGCCGTGCGCGACGCGGTCAGATGCCATTTCGCCGAAGCTGACACTCCGAAGGTTATCCGGCTGCATTTCGTGCGCGACGAGGTGATGACAGCCTGACGGTATGAAACTACCTCGGGACCTCGGCGGCCAGGCATTGGCCCGCGCGCTCAAGTCGCTGGGTTATGAACAACCAGGCAGACCGGCAGCCATATGCGGCTGACCACCCACAGACGTGGCGAGCACCATCTAACCGTTCCGAACCATGACCCGCTTCGCTCAGGGACATTGTCGTCGATCTTGGGCGATGTAGCCGAACATCACGGTCTCAGCCGGGGCGAGCTTTTGAGGTTGCTCTTCGGTTGAAAACAACCACGAGACAAATTCCATCCTCGAACTGGCATCCCGCCCGCGCTCGCGTTACTCTCCAAGCACAGGTCGCAGCGGAGAACAGCGTCCCGTGAGCTTCAGCGAAATCAAGTCGCCGATCCCCGAGATCATCGAGGAGGCCCGCAACGGACGCCTGTTCGTGCTGGTCGACGACGAGTCGCGCGAGAACGAGGGCGACCTGGTGATCCCCGCGCAGATGGCCACGCCCCAGGTCGTCAACTTCATGGCCAAGCACGGGCGCGGCCTGATCTGCCTGGCGCTGACCCATGCGCGGGTGGAGCAGCTGGGCCTGAAGCTGATGGAGCAGCAGAACCAGTCGCGCCACGCCACGGCCTTCACCGTGTCGATCGAGGCGCGGCACGGCGTGACCACCGGCATCTCGGCGCCCGACCGCGCACGCACCATCTCGGTCGCGATCGACCCGTCCAAGGGCATGGCCGACATCGCCACGCCCGGGCATATTTTCCCGCTGATGGCGCGCGACGGCGGCGTGCTGGTGCGCACCGGGCATACCGAGGCGTCGGTCGATCTCGCGCGGCTGGCGGGCCTCAATCCCTCGGGCGTGATCTGCGAGATCATGAACGACGACGGCAGCATGGCGCGGCGCGACGACCTGGTGAAGTTCTGCCAGTTCCACGGCCTGAAGGTCGCCACCATCGCCGACCTGATCCGCTATCGCTTGAGCCACGACCGCATCGTCGAACGCTTGCTGGAGACGCCGTTCAAAAGCCGCTACGGCGGCGATTTCCGCATGATCGTCTATGTCAATCGCGTGAACTATACCGAGCACATTGCGCTGGTGAAGGGCGACATCCCCGGCGTTGGGCCCCCGCTGGTTCGCATGCACGCGATGAACATCCTGGACGACGCGCTGGGCGACGCCGATAGCGGCCGCGGCAGCGACCTGGAGCAGGCCCTGGGGGCGATCGCCAAGGCCGGGCGCGGCGTGCTGGTGCTGATCCGCGAGCGCACGCCGACCAGCCTCAGCGACCGGCTGCGCGCGCGCCCGGGCATGGGCCCCGCCCCGGCCGCGGGCGGCGGCGAGCTGCGCGACTACGGGGTCGGCGCGCAAATCCTGCTCGATCTGGGGGTGCGCGAGATGATCCTGTTGACGCACGCCAAGCGCACCATCGTGGGCCTCGACGGCTACGGCCTCAAGGTCGTGGAGCACCGGCCGATCGGCGCGGCTTGAGCGGCGCACGGTCTGGATTGTGGCGACGGCCGGCGCTTTGGTACAATCCGGCGGTGAATCCGGTCTCGAAAGGGGATCGAGTTTTGGGACGGGTCGGCATTTGCTTCATCGCGGCTCTCGCGGCGGCATCGATAGGGGTGCAGGCGGCGCAGGCGGCCGATGCGCGGCTGGCGCTGGTGATCGGCAATTCCAGCTATCGGCATATGGGCCGGCTGTCGAATCCGGCCAATGACGCGCGGCTGGTCGCCGCGGGCTTGGCCGAGCGCGGCTTCCAGCTCGTCGGCAACGGCCCGCAGCTCGACCTCGACCGCGTGGGCATGGAGCGCGCGATCCGCGAGTTCGGCCGGTCGCTGACGTCCGATACGGTTGGCCTGGTGTTCTATGCCGGCCACGGCGTGGCGGTGAAAGAGGTCAATTACCTGATGCCGGTCGACGCCAACCCGATCCGCGAAACCGACGCGGATTTCGAGTTGATCGACTCGCGACTGATCGTCAAGCAGATGGCCTCGGCCGGCAACAAGCTGAACATGCTGATCCTCGATGCCTGCCGCAACAATCCGCTGCTCGATCGCGGATTGCGCTCGGCCACGCGGGGCCTCGCGCGGATGGAGGGCGCCAGCGGCACGCTGATCGCCTTCTCGACGCAACCCGGCAACGTCGCCAAGGACGGCGATGGGCGCAACAGCCCCTATGCGCTCGCGTTCCTGGGCGCGATCCGCCAGCCAGGACTGGGTTTATTGGACGTGTTCAATCGCGTCGGCCTTGATGTGCGGCAGGCGACGCGCGGCGACCAGGAGCCTTGGCTCGCGGTCTCGCCGATCGAGGGCCAGTTCTATTTTACACAGCCCGCCGGCCCGACCCCGCCGGTCGCGAGCGTTCCCGATTCCGCGCCGGCGATGCCGGCTTTGCCGGCGTATGGAGCCGCGCCCGCCCCGGCGGCGACGGTCGCCGCCCTGCCGAGATCGGGCGGCGAGCTCGAGCCGATCGACCGGGACTACGTCGCGCGCGAATCCGCCCGCGTGCGCGCCGAGCCCGACGTGAACGCCGGCATCGTCGCCACGCTGCGCCAGGGCGAAACCGTTCTGGTGCTGGGCAAGGTCAGGTCCGAGCCGTGGTACCAGGTCGAGCTCAAAACCGGCGCGCGCGGTTACGTCGCCGAATCCGTCCTGATGGAACAGGACGCTTTTAAGAGCCGGCAGGCCGACCAAGCGCCGAAAGATCCGTTGGCCAATCTGCTGAAGCAGCTTCTAACCGCGCCGCCCGAAGGCACCAACAAGCGCGAATTCGGCCGGGGCGCCTCGGACAAATAGCCGGTGCATTCACAATTGTTGTGCGGGGCGGGTTTGCCAGCGCGTTCGCGCTACCTATATTGACGGCATGGCCGAGGACCAGGACTGGACGTTTCCGCCCGATCTGCGCGCCGATCCGAAGGAGGTCGGCTTCGACCTAGATTCCGTCCTGGCTTCGGTCGTGGGACTGCGTTCCGAGATTCCCGAGGATGCCTTCACCGCCTCGATTCTGGGCACCGAGCGCGCGGGCAACGGCGTGGTAATCCGCGAGGACGGGCTGGTGCTGACCATCGGCTACCTGATCACCGAGGCCGAGACGATTTGGCTGACCGCCGTCGGCGGCACGGTGGTCGCCGGGCATCCCCTGGCCTACGACCAAGCCACCGGCTTCGGCATCGTGCAGGCCTTGGGGCGCATGGGCCTGAAGGCGCTGCCGCTGGGCACGGCGGCTTCCTGCCGGCGCGGCGACCAGGTGATCGTGGCCGGCGCGGGCGGCCGGCCGCACGCGCTAAAGACGCGCGTTGTCGCCAAGCGCGAATTCGCCGGTTATTGGGAATACGTGCTGGACGAAGCGATCTTCACGGCACCGGCGCATCCGCACTGGGGCGGCGCGGCGCTGGTCGACCGGGAAGGCAAGCTGGCCGGTATCGGGTCGCTGCTGGTGCAGGAGAAGATCGAGGACAAGGAAATCCAGGGCAACATGATCGTGCCGATCGACCCGCTGCGGCCGATCCTGGACGATCTGTTGCGCTATGGGCGGGTCAACCGCCCGGCGCGGCCCTGGCTCGGCATGTACACGACCGAATTCAACACGCGCCTGGTGGTGGCGGGCCTGGCCAAGAACGGCCCGGCGGCGCGCGCCAAGGTCGAGGTCGGCGACATGGTGCTGGCGGTGGCCGGCGAGCCGGTCATGGGCCTGGCCGATCTCTACCGCAAGATCTGGCGCCTGGGCCCGGCCGGGGTCGCGGTGCCCTTGACCCTGATGCGCGGCGGCGAACGCGTGGACGCTAGCCCGCGCTCGGCGGATCGCAACGACTCCTTGAAAAAGCCGAAGCTGCACTGACGCCGGGTACCGCCGGACAAACGAGAAACGGGCGCAAGCGGCGCCCGTTTCCCGTTCTGCCGGAAGCCGCCGCTCGGAGTTACTGAACCGCTTCGCCGTGCAGCGCGCGGTCGAGGCCTTCGATCTCGTCCTCGCGGTCCACGCGCAGGCCGACGGTCGCGTCGACGATCTTGAGCAGGATCAGCGACACGATGCAGGCATAGCCCGCGGTCAGCGCCACGCCCACGATCTGCGCCACCACCTGCATGCCGTTGCCCTCGATCATGCCCGCCGTGCCGCCGATCTTCTCGATCGCGAACACGCCGGTCAGGATCGCGCCGGTGGCCCCGCCCACGGCGTGCACGCCGAACGCGTCCAGCGCGTCGTCGTAGCCGAGCTTGGGCTTGATGACGACCGCGGCCCAGAAGCACAGCGCGCCGCCGGACAATCCGATGACGATGGCGCCGACCGGGCCGACGAAGCCGCTCGCCGGCGTGATGGCGACCAGGCCCGCCACCGCGCCCGAGATGATGCCCAGGAGGCTCGGCTTGCCGCGCAGACCCCATTCGCAGACCATCCACGACAGGCCGGCCGCGGATGTCGCCATGTGCGTCGCCAGCATCGCCATGCCCGCGCGTCCATCCGAGGCCAACGCCGAGCCGGCGTTGAAGCCGAACCAGCCGACCCACAGCAGCGACGCGCCGATCAGGCTGAAGGTCAGGTTGTGCGGCGCCATCGGTTCGGTGCCGTAGCCCTTGCGCTTGCCGATCACCAGCGCGCACATCAGTCCGCTCACGCCCGAGATGACGTGCACCACGGTGCCGCCGGCGAAGTCGAGCACCGAGCCGAGGCCGAGGAAGCCCGGGTAGTCCTTGATGTCCGTGCCGCCCAGGAAGCCGCCGGTGCCCCATACCCAATGCGCGACCGGCGAATAAACCAGGATCGACCACAGGCCGATGAACAGCAGCATGGCCGAGAATTTCATGCGATCGGCCACCGAGCCCAGGATCAGCGCCGGGGTGATGATGGCGAACGTCGCCTGGAACATCATGTAGACCGTCTCGGGAATCTTCGCGTAACCGCTCACCGTGTCGATGCCGACCCCGGCCATCATCACGCGCGACAGGCCGCCGATCAGGTAGTTCCCCTCGGTGAAGGCCAGGCTGTAGCCGACGACCAGCCAGATGATCGACACCAGGCAGGTGACGGCGAAGCTTTGCATGATCGTGGCCAGCACGTTCATCTTGCGGACCATGCCGCCATAGAACAGCGCCAGGCCGGGAATGGTCATCAACAACACCAGCGCGGTGGAGGTGAGCATCCAGGCGGTGTCGCCCTTGTCGATCTTGGGCGCGTCCTCGGCCCAGGCCGTCGCGGCCATGCCGACCGCCAGCACGAAACCGGCGCACAGTCCGGCCAACAGATTCTTGCGTGAAATTCTCATTCCGACCTCCGGCTGCCCATGCCGGCCATCGCCCAGGGTTGACCCCCGCGGCAACGCCGGCATGCCTTGGCCCTGCATACACAAGTCCCGTGCCAAGCCGGGCCAAGGCGCTGCAATGCGAAAAACCGGCCCCGCAGCGCGGGTTAGGGCGCCTCGCGCGGTTAACAATTATGCAGTTGGCAGGAAATGCCCGTTTATTAGGCGATCTTATACCTGGCATCACATGCAACTAAATTACCTTCCTGTTTGCGTAATAGGTTGGCCGTTTAGTTGAGTTGTTCAAGTGTTTATCGCCTCTCCTCGCAGAAGGGAGTTAGGCAGAAATGGACGGGACAGGGAATGACGGGGCTATCACTTGCCCTTGTTGCGGCGGTCGGCTCCGAATGAGCCAAGAATCCCGCGCGGAGTTAATCCGGGAGCTTCGCCCTTGGGACCGTCGCTTTGATGGCCCGGAGGCAATTTTGGATTCAATCCTCCTTCTGCTGGGAAGGACATTGGAGGCTGCCCGAGCGCACGCATCCAAGATTGAACAGCCGGGCTAGACTTTTGTAAGAGTTTTGATGTTTTCCGACGCAGATAGGCGTTTCGATATTTTTGCAGTGCTGTGCCCTTCCGCATCAATTCTATTGTGATCCCAGCGCATAGACTGGCAAAGGCAATATGGCCTCCGCGATGTGCGTTTTGCACGGCCTTTAGTCGCAAATGCAAATCCTTGTGCCTGTTTGTTACTTGGACTCGCCCAATCTCTCCCAGCACAAGGCTGTGATCGAATGTGATGAGTTTTTTTGCGTGCGCAAAAGCATTGCGAATATGACGCACGATATCAAGATTGGCGCGGGTTGCCTCATCGTATAGGCCGAGCGCGTAGCCAGCAGTTATTTTACGACTGAATGTGGCTAGCGGCCCATCAGTCTCCGTTAGCAAGTCCCAAGTGCCATCGTCTTTGTGCCGGATTCGCGTGCGCAAAAGAGATTCAAGCTCATGTTCAATTAATGCGGAACCTAAAATAGCGGAGACAATTGGAGGCCCTTCCTGTAATTTATCAATCAGCGCATTCAGGTCTGCTTCTGTAGGGACTTCTCGACTTAGATCGCGCAACTTAGGTTTCTTTCTCCCACGATTGCGAGATGGCATGATTAAAATCCCCGACGAATTGAGCCCGGACGAAATCGCCAGCCGCCGCGACGATGCTATCCATCGCGCGCTGAACACGCCACCTAAGCGCAACTCTGAGTATGCTGGCAAGAGAGGGCGCGATCTTCGCCGTACCGCCCCTAAGACTGGTCGAAAAGCATCAAGATAAACCACATTTACTTGGCATAGATCAGTCGCCGGTGACGGCCTCGGTGTCCGGGCGGACGGGCTGCAGGATACGGCGCACCCAGGCGAACGAGGGCGCCGCCGCGATCATGGATTGCAACAGGGCCGCGCCATAGGGAACCGACTGCACCACCAGCATGGCGGCCCAGGTGTTGGCGTCGGGGTAGTCGCGGCCGTACACGGCCATGATCGCGCCGGCGGCCAAGAGCGGCAGCACGAACAGCACCGTCTCCTGCCAGGCCATCTTCAGCCCCTGGATCATGGCCGGGCTGTTTTCGCATTTCGGCGTGCGCAGGAAGGGATGCGAGCGCCGCAGGAACCCCTGGATCACCGCATAGCCGATCGTGAAGGA
This sequence comes from Rhodospirillaceae bacterium, assembly GCA_023266845.1. Classification (GTDB taxonomy): domain Bacteria; phylum Pseudomonadota; class Alphaproteobacteria; order JAEULC01; family JAEULC01; genus JAEULC01. The sequence goes on along the minus strand of JAHFPH010000007.1, from coordinate 12,893 downwards.
AAGCGACAACCCGGCGATGCCGGCGCCCAGGCGCAGGATGGGGCTGCATTCCACCCGGGCCGTATAAAGCAGCGCGAAGCGCACCAGTTTGAACGCGAACACCGCGATGGTCGGAACCACGAACAGCATCAGCGGGAATTCGACATGCTTGGCGACCATCGCCAACCAATCGATCAGGTCGCTGAGCCAGCCCGCGGAGGAAGCGTCGAACAGCCCCGCAACCGCATCGCCGGCGCGCGGCGTCGCCAACTGGGCTTTGACGTTGGCGACGATCCCCGCCAGCGCCAGCGGCACCGACCACAGCACGGCCATGCTCAGCAGCACGATGTTGAGCGCGTCGGCGAACCACGGCACCCACCCGGCGAGGAAATGGTAGCGCTGGCCCCAGGTCAGCCGCGAGGCGTTGAACGGCAGCAGCCAGCGCCAATGGCGCCGCACGATCTGCACCGCGCCGAAAGCCCAGCGATGGCGCTGGCGCTTGTAGCCGGCGAAGCTGTCGGGCACCAAGCCGCGGCCGAACACCTCCGTGCAATAGGCCGAGCGCCAGCCCGCTTCCAGCAGGCGCAGGCCCATCTCCGCGTCCTCGCAGATGCACCACTCGGCCCATGGGCCCACCCGGTCGATCGCCGCGCGGCGGATCAGCGTCATGGTGCCGTGCTCGATGATCGCGTCGCGCTCGTTGCGGTGGACCATGCCGATGCGGAAGAACCCGGCATATTCCCAGTTGATCATCTCCTTGAACGGGTTGTTGCGCCAAGCGCGGTGGTCCTGCGGCGACTGGACGAAGCCGATCTCGGGCCGCTCGAAATAGGGCACCAGCGCCTTCAGCCAATCCGGCCGCACCACGTAGTCGCTGTCGATCACACCGACGATCTCGGCGTCCCGGGCGGTCTGTTCGAGCGCGAAATTGAGCGCGCCCGCCTTGTAGCCGGGCCATTTCGGCAGGTGGAAGAAGCGGAAGCGCGCGCCCAGCGCGCGGCAATGCGTTTCGACCGGCCGCCACAGCGCCTCGTCGGCGGTGTTGTTGTCGATCACCAGGACCTCGAAATCGGGATAGTCGAGCTTGGCCAGCGAATCCAGCGTGGCGATGACCATCTTAGGCGGCTCGTTGCAGCTTGGAAGGTGCAGCGAAACCTTCGGCAGCCGCGCGTCGGGATTCACCGGCAGGGGCGGAAAGCGCCGCCGCCAGCCGCGCGTCCATAAAACCTCGACCATCTCGAAGCCTTCGGCCAGGATGATCGTGATCATCAGCATCATCGCCAGCAGCAGGACGCTCCAGGCCGCGACCGATCCCCAGGTCTGGTATTGCGCGACGCCCATGCCCACGCTCCAGACCAGCGCGGTGGCCGAGGCCTGGATCAGTCCGGCGAAGACCAATCGGCCGGCCGGCTTCAGATTGGGAAAGCACAGCAGGAACAGCAGCATTGGCCCGGCCGCCAGAAGGCCCGAGCCGAGCGCCAGGGATTTCCACAATTGCCAGGGCTCGATCGGCCCGCTCAGCGCGAACTTCTCCTGGCGCTCGGCGTCGAACACGCCCCAATAGGCGCCGACGCGGCCTTCGAGCGTCCGCTTCCAGGGCTGGTCGAAGGCTTCCATGACGAAGAAATCGACGTCGCGCTGGCGCGCCACGTTCAGCCAATCGCGCGTGAACCGCGCTTGGTTTTCGGCCGAGGGCACCGCGTCGCGGCGCACGCGCCCGTCGCTGGGCCAGCCGATCTCGGTGATGACCACGGGCTTGTCGGGATAGCGGAACTGGATGTCGGCATAGCGCGTGAGGGCATAGTCGACCGCCTCGTCCACGCCGATGCCTTCCCAGTACGGCAGAATGTGGATGGCGATGAAATCCACCGCAGCGGCCAGCTCGGGATGGTCCTTCCAAACATGCCACGGCTCGGCCGTGCCGACCGGCACGCGAACCTGGCGGCGCACGTCCCGAATGTATTCGATCAGCCGATCGACCGGCAGGTCGTTGCGCAGGATGGTCTCGTTGCCCACCAGCACGCGCGCAATGTTGCGGTTGTTTTGCGCCAGCTGGATCAGGCTGTCGATCTCATCCGCGTTGCGCTGCAGGCGGCCGTCCACCCAGGCGCCGGCGGTGACGCGCATGCCGTATTTGCGCGCGATGCCGGGCACCGCCTCCAGCCCGTCGATCGCCGAATAGGTGCGGATCGCGGCCACGCGGCCCTGCAGCATCCGGATATCTTGTTCGATTTGCTCGCGCGTGGGCTGGTCCTTGCGCGGGTCCTGGCCAAGACGGTAGGGGCTGTAGTCAACGCCCCGGATGATGCCATTCCAATTGGTGGCGTCCTGAGGCTGGTTGAACCAAGCCCACAGCAAAAGATTGGCCCCCAAAACGGCGGCCAATACGAAAAACGCGCTCCGGCGCATGACCCAGCCCGTGCCCCTTGCCTTGGCTCCGCGTTCTGCGCCTATCCCAGCTCTCGCGCCATTTCACGGTTGCCACGTCCTAAACGTGGCCGATGCAAGTTTAGTTCCGGAAATCTAGCGTGCGAGCGAATGGACAGGGCGACGCGGTTTCGCCCAGACAAAACCTTTCCAAAGCGGTCCTAAACGGCGCACGTCAGGTCCCCCGTAGCTAGCCGACGCCGGCTTAGATCGACGCGCGCGCTGTTCTGTAGCCGAAGAGTTAGGCAACTGTCGATGGGGTGCAAGGGACGGGCATGCGCCGAACGATGCCGTTCCTCGCCGCTCATGCAGATTCCGCTTGTCTGCCTTAATACGGCCGTTTCCGCGCCTTCGTTCCGCCACGGACCAGGAGGGTTCAGCGGCAGGATTTGACGCGGCCTGACGCGAGTAGGATTCTACCCCAGAACAAGTGATGGGCGGCGCCATGGATACCAAGCTCTTGATAGGCCGACGCGGGGCTCTGCGCGGCGCAGCTTTGACCGGAGCGCTAGCCGCGCTTGGTCCAGGCCTGTGGCGCGTCGGCGCGGCCAAGGCGGCGGACCCCAAGCCCAATCAGCCGGTAGCCGGCGACGATGGAATGCTGACCCAGCCCTGGTTTACCGAAAGCTTCCTGGATCTGAAGGACGACCTGGCCGAAGCCAGGGCCAAGGGCAAACGCCTGGCGGTGATCTGGGAACAGCGCGGCTGCCCTTATTGCCGCGAAATGCACATGGTCAACTTCGCCGATCCTGCAATCGCGGACTACATCCGCGGGCATTTCATGGTCCTGCAGACCAACATCTTCGGGTCCCGCCCGGTCACGGATTTCGACGGCACCAGCCTGGAAGAAAAGGCGATGGCAAAGAGATACGGGGTGGTCTTCACGCCAACTATCCAGTTCTTTCCCGACGATCCGGCAGCGGTTGCCGGAAAGCAGGGCAGCACGGTTGAAGTCGCGCGCATGCCCGGCTACTTCAAGCCGTTCCATTTCCTCAGCATGTTCGAATACGTATTTGAAAAAGCGTATGAAAAAGAGCATTTCCAGCAATTCGTGAAAGCCAAAGCCGAGAAACTGCGCGCCGAGGGCAAGGACGTGCAGCTTTGGTAGGCGCGGTTTAGCCGAACCGGCTCAACCACGGGATTTTGTCCAGCAGCCAATAACCGGCTTGGCCGAAGCTGCCGACGAAGACCAGCACCCCCATCCCGACCAGGGACAGACCGATCAAGGTTTCGATCGTGCGCATGGCGCGGCGAAAGCGTTGCGCCAAGCTTAGAAACCCGCGCGCCGCCAGGGAGGCGGCCAGGAACGGAACCCCGAGGCCCGCCGAATAGGCCGCGAGCAGCACGGCGCCTTGGCCGGCCGAATCCTTGCCGCCGGCGACCAGCAGGATCGAAGCCAGCACCGGCCCCACGCATGGGCTCCAGCCGAAAGCGAAAGCCAGGCCCACGGCATAGGCGCCGAGCGGCCCGGCCGGCGCGCGCTCCAGATGGAAGCGCCGTTCCAGGTCGAGGAACCCGGCGCGGAACAACCCAATGAAATGCAGGCCCAGCAGCACGATCACCACGCCGGCGATCTTCGACAGGATGTCGAGATGCTGCGTGACCATCTGACCAATGGCGCTGGCGGTGGCACCCAGCGCGACGAACACGGTGGAGAAGCCCAGCACGAAGGCGAGGGCGGCGATCCACAACCGCCGCGCGCCGGCGGCAGAGGCCGCGCGGCTATGCAATTGGTCGAACGAAATCCCGCCGAGATAGCAGAGATAGAGTGGCACCAGCGGCAGCACGCAGGGGCTCAAGAAGCTCAGCAGCCCCGCCAGCACAGCGCCGCCGATCGATACGTCGAGCCCGGTCACGCTCCGACGACCCTGATGTTCCGGTTTTCTTCCGGCAGGTCGATCACCTTCTTACGCGCTACATAACGCTCGACCAGCTCCCATATCGGCGGGCCTTCGACGCCCTCGGCAACCGAGGCCCAACCCGCGACCACGTAACGTCGCCCGGGATCGACTGACTTGCCGTCCTTCAGAAGCGTCAGGTCGGAAATGCGGTTGCCGATGGGCTGGTTGATGTCGACGGTGTAGCCGAGGCCGCCCGCGCGCACCATGTCGCCGCCCTGCTGGTAATAGGGGTCGGGGTGGAACAGATTGTCGGCCACATCCTCCAGCACTTCCTTCAAATATGCGCCGGTCATCTCGGTGCGGTAGGCGCTGGGATAGGTGATCGCCGTCTGGTCGTAGATGTCCTCGACGCGGATATCCTCGCCCGGAAGCAGCGTGCCGCCCCAGCGGAAACCGGGCGAAAGCGCGATTTCGGCGTCGCGTTCTTCCATCAGCGCGCGGCAGATCAAATCGTCGAAACTGCCGTTGAAATTGCCGCGGCGGTACAAAAGCGCGCCGGCCTTGCCGACCACGCGATTGAGCTCGGCCGCGTAAGGCGCGCGGATGTCCTTGACCAGCGCGGCCATCTCGGCATCGGGCGCGATGGCGTTGGCCAGCACCGGGATCAGCCGGAAGCGATAGTCGGCGATGCTCTTGTCCCTGATATCCAGATCGAGGCGCGACAGGAACTTGCCATGCGAGCCCGAGGCGACCAGCAGCGTCCGCCCGACCTTGACCACCTGGGGCAAGGCGTCGTGCGTGTGGCCGGTCAGGATCACGTCGATGCCCTTGACGCGCCCCGCCAGCTTGCGGTCGATGTCGAAGCCATTGTGGCTCAGCAGCACGATCAGATCGGCGCCGCCCTTGCGCAGCGCCGCGACGCGCTTGGCCATGCGCTCTTCCTGGATGCCGAAGCTCCAATCCGGCACGAAATGGCGCGGGTTGGCGATCGGGGTGTAGGGATAGGCCTGCCCGATGACGCCGATCCTCAAGCCCCGGCGTTCGAACACGGTGTCGCCGGGAAACGCGTCTTCGTTCCAGGTCGTATCGCGCACATTGCCGGCGAGGAACGGAAAGCCGAGCGTGCCGATCAGCTCCTTCACGCGGTCCTGGCCGTAGGTGAAGTCCCAATGCCCGGTCATCGCCTCGACGCCCAACAGCTTGGCGAAGCGCACCATGTCGGCGCCGCGCGTCTTCAGCGCCGTGTACGAGCCCTGCCACGTGTCGCCGCCGTCGAGCAGCAGCACGCGACCCGGGCGTTCGGCGCGGATCGCCTTGACCAGGGTGGCGATGCGGTCGGCGCCGCCGACGCGGCCGTAACGCCGCGCCAGCGCCGCGAAATCGTCGCCGGTCAACGCATAGGCGTCGATCGCGCCGGGCCGCAAGCGAAAGGCGTCGAGCAAGGCGCGGCCGGTGAGGTGCGGGGGCCGATTGCGCGCGTCGCCGACGCCGAGATTGACCGAGGCCTCGCGGAACCACAGCGGCATGAGCTGCGCGTGCAGGTCGGCGATGTGCAGCAGGGTGATCTGGCCCATCGGCCGGAAGCGCAACAGATCGTCCTGCCGGATGGTCTGCGCTTCGGCGCGGCGGCTTAGGCCGTCGGCGCCGACAAGCGCGGCGGTGGCCGCCGAAACCTGCAGGAAATCGCGCCGCGAGAGCACGCGCGCCGGCCGCCGCCTAGCGCCGTACCGACGGCGCTTCGACCGGCAAGCCCTTGCCGCGATGGGCTAGGTACAGTTCGAGGTCCAGGTATTCGTCCGAACCGTAGGGATAGGCCTCGGCGCGCGTGTCGCGCACGCAGCCGATCAGCCGGAACTGCAGCGAAATCAGCGTCTGCTCCTTCAGCCGATAGGTGGGGAAGCCGTTCGCCATGGCCTGGCCAAGGTGATCGCCGCGCATCCATTTGCCGTCGTTATCCTCGTGGCAATTGGCGCAGGACAGGTCGAGCTGCCCGTGGCGCATGTAGAACAGCCTTTCGCCGTTCTGCAAATGCGGTTTGACCGGCCCTTCGACCGCGACGTCGACCGGTTGGCCGCGCGATTGCAGCTGGACATAGGCGGTCATGGCCAGCAATGCGGGCGATTCCCATTTCCACGGCTCGGCCTTCATGTTGTCGGCGCGGCATTGATTGATGCGCTGCTCGACGTTCTCGAGCTTGCCGATCTTTTCCTGCCATTTCGGATAGAGGGCGCCGACCGCCTTCATCGATTCTTGCGCCTTGCCGTGGCAATCGGCGCAGGATTTGCCCGCCGCGCCCTCGGCCGCGCTCCACAGCTTCTCGCCCTCCTGCACCCACAGGAATCCGGGATTGACGTAGTCGTCGTCCTGCATGGATTGGGTGGTCGGGTCGGCATAGGTATAGCCGGTGTATTTGTCGCCCACGCGATACTTCGCGTCCTTCTCGGACTGCGCCTGGGCGAATGCGGCTCCGCCGGCCACCGCCAGCGTCAGCGCGAATGCGATATGGGACGGCCGGCGCACCGGGCTAGCCTTCGACCTTCAGCTCGGCGGTGTAGGCGGATTTCTGGCCCTGATCGTCGATCCACTCGAACTCCAGCTTGCCGCCGGCGTTGGCGACGGTGAAGAAGGAAAGGTATGGATTGGCCGAGATCGCCGGCGCCAAGTCCGCGCTGAACACTTCCTCGCCGTTCAGGCGGGCGACGAACTTGTTGATGATCATACGCGGCACGATTTTGCCGTCGGCGCCCTTGCGCTGGCCGGTCTCCATGGGATGCGAGACCAGCGTCTTGATCTCGAACGGTTCGCCCTTTTTCACTTTGTCGGGCAGTTTGACGCGTGCTTCAGCCATGATGGTGCTCCTTCAAGCGGCGCAGGCTGGCTTCAGCCGCCGCAGCCGCCGATCGTGACCTTGATTTCCTTCTTCGCCGTCCACAGCGATTTGTCGCTGAGTTCCGCGACCGCCACCACGTTCTGCGTCTTGGCCAGGCGGATGCGCGTGCTGACCTCGGCCTTGCCGCTTTTCGGGTTGAGATGAAACACCGCGACCTCGGGGTTCGGGTTGCCGTCGGCCAGAAGCGTGATGCGCGACACGTAGCTGGCGGGCGTCATCGGCGCGTCGACGGTCAGCGTTATCGGCACGGTGGCGCCGTTCTCGGCGATCTCCGGCGCCTTGATGGCGACCTTGCCTTCCTTCGGCTGCGCCTCGCCCAGCGTCTTTTTCAGCGCCGCGGCGAAATCGCCGGTGGCTTGCGCCCGCGCGCGGCCGGTAGAGGCGCCGATCAACGTCAGCGCGCCTGCGCCAGCCAGCACCTGCCGGCGCGTCGCGCCGCGGCGATACTCGGTTCGGTTGCTCGTCATCGCGTCATTCCTTCAACGTCAGCAGATAGGCCACGATGTCCTCGATCTGGGCGGCGGTCAGGATCGGCTTGCCTTCCATATCCTTGCGCACGCGGTTCAAGCCGTCGGTGCGATAGAAAGCCGGCATCGCGGTCTGCGGGTTCAGGAGTTTCGGATTCACCAGCCGCAGGCGCAGCTCGCTTTCCTTCAACCGGCTGGCGACGCCCTTCAAATCGGGGCCGACATCGCCCTGCAAGTCCTCCTTGATCGGCATGACGTGGCACGCAAGGCAATTGCCCAGGCCGCGATTGGCGGCGGCCTTGCGGCCTTCCTCGGGGTTGCCGGGCTTGCCGGTCAGGGACTCGCGAATCTCGTTGTCGTCGACGACGGCGAACTTCACCAATTCGTCGGCAAACGCGACCGAAGCCGCGACCGGCAGCATTGCCGAAACGATGATTGCGCCAAGCCGCCGCATGTCGCTTCCCACCCCCGCGGCGGCACGCGCCGCCGTTTCTATTTGCTTATGGCGGTTTTTACTTGGGAATTCAAGATTTCGCCGGGGATTACCCGGCCGCTAGCTGTAGTTTGGCCCGGAGGGCCGGGTCTTCCTCGGCTCGCCGGCCGCGTCAGCGCGCGCGATAGACCTGGTTGGCCCATTCGCCGCCGCATTTCTGCTTGTAGTCGCCGTTGCAGGGCATGGTGCAGTTGGTGGCCGGGCCGTTCTTGCCGTAGCTGTTGCCGCAGAAGCAGAAGCTGCCGTATTGCGTGCCGGCGTAGGTGAACCCCTTTTTGGCGCATTGCTCGATGCAGAAATCGGGGGTCATGCCGTGCCAATTGATGACGTGGCCGTCGAGGTCGCGTCCGCTCAAGGCGAATGGATTGCCTGCGTCCTTGAAGCAACCGATAAGCTCGCCGGGCTTGAATTGAAGTGGGGGCGGGGGAGCGGGCGCGGCCGCGACTTGCGGCTGGGAGGCGGTTCCCGGCGCGGCCGGCAGTCGCGGCACTGCCGCGGTTTGGCGCAATTCCTCGAGCCGGGTTTGCGCGAGCGGCGCGAATTCACCCAGCGGATAGCGTTGCAGATAGGCCTCGAAATCCGCCGGCCGCTGGCTGGATTGGATCGACTGCCAGAAAATCACCTCGCGGTCGGCGCCCGCGCCCGACGCGACCGGGGCGGCGCCGGCGCCGTTGAAGACGAAATCGCCGGTCAGCGACGAAGACTCCCATGGCGTCTGCTGGTTCCTGGTGACTTCCGAGACCTCGATGCGCGCGCGCTTGAACACTTCCTCGGCCTTCAGGCCGGGCACGGACAGGGCGCGAAGCAGCGCCGAGGTATATACGCCGTTCGCGCCGTCGCCGTCGGCGGCGACCGCGCCCGGCGCGGTGGCATAGGCGATCAACGAGCCGCGCGCGGCATCCACCGCGGCCAGCCCGCGCGATGCGCCGCGCAGGCGGCCCTCGAACGGATTGTTGCGGCAGGCATCTAGGATTAGGAAACTGACGCGGCTATGCGCCTGCTCCATTTCATCGGTGATGGCGCCGATCTCGACGGCCTGGAAGCGAAGGTCGGTTTCCGAATTGAGCGTCATGTCGACCGGCAGCAGATAATTGCGGCCGCGCACCTGCACGCCGTGACCGGCGTAATAGATCAGCGCCACGCCGCCCGGCGCAAGCTTGCGCACGAATTCAGCCAGCGCCGCGCCCATGGCCTGGCGCGTGGCGTTTTCGCGCGCAACGACGTCGAAACCCAGCTCCTTAAGCCGCAGCGCCATGGCGCGCGCGTCGTTCACCGGATTGACTAGGGGGGCGTCCTTATAGGCGGCGTTGCCGATGACCAGGGCGACGCGGCCCCCCGGTTGTTGAGCGGAAACCGGCTCGGTCTGGGCCGCCCAAACAAACCCACCCAGCAAGAAGCAAAAAAGCGATCTTGCCGCGTCCATCGAGGATTCTCCCGCCGACAATGTGCCAGAACCGCCCCGGCGCGGCAACGGCCGCGGCCCAATGTCGCGCCAGGCCCCGCCTTGCCACTGCCATGCGCGCGCCGCAAACTCCGGTGCATGGACGACTCGCCCCAGAAACCGACGCGGCTTTTGGGCCGTACGCTCGCCAAGGTGCGCACGGCTTGGCGCGATTTTTCGGGCCAGGCGCGCGGCGCGTTCGGCGCCAATCTGCGCCCCGATCTGCCGGACGAGGACGCCGACCGGCTGCGCCAGCAATTCCAGGACTGCGTCGAGGCCAAGGGCGGCGAGGTGGCGGCGCGCGCCCGCGCGGCGGCGCTCGGTCAGACCTATCTCGGCTTGAGCCCGCCGGGACGGCGACGGTTCCTAGAAATACTCGCGGTCGATTTCGACACCGACCACGCCAAGGTGGATGCGGCGATCGACGTGCTGCACGTGGCTGGCGACGCCAAGGCCCGGCGCGCGGCGGAGCGCGCGTTGCGTCAGATCCTGCTGCCGCCGCGCCGCCGCCTGTTGACGCATTTCAACGCCCTGCCCGAGGGCGTCAAGTTCCTGGTCGATCTGCGCGCCGAGCTGATCGGCATGATGGGCGGCGACCAGGCGCTGGCGCTGCTCGAAGACGATCTGAAGGGCCTGCTGACCGCGTGGTTCGACGTGGATTTCCTGGAGATGCACCGCATCACCTGGGACTCGCCGGCGGCGCTATTGGAAAAGCTGATCGCCTACGAGGCGGTGCACGAAATCCGCGACTGGAACGATTTGAAGAACCGGCTCGACTCCGACCGGCGGCTGTTCGCGTTCTTCCACCCGCGCATGCCGGAAGAGCCGCTGATCTTCGTCGAGGTCGCGCTGGTCAAGGGCATGAGCGCCAGCATCCAGGAGCTGCTGGATCCCAGCGCGCCGTTGGAGAATCCCGACGACGCCGACACGGCGATCTTCTATTCCATCTCCAATGCGCAAAAGGGGCTGGCCGGAATCAGTTTCGGCAATTTCCTGATCAAGCGCGTGGTCGATCACCTCGCGGCCGAGTTCAAGGGCTTGACCACGTTCGCGACGTTGTCGCCGGCACCGGGCTTCCGCAACTGGCTGGCGCGGCGCCTGAAGGACGAGGGCGAAAAGCTGCTGCTGCCGGCCGAGCTGCGCGCGGCGGAAGCCGCCGCGCCGGAGGGCGGCGTGGCCGGTCTGTTGCAAGCCCAGGGCTGGAAGGACGCGCGGGCGGCGGCGGCGGCCCAACCCGCGCTGACGCGGCTGTGCGCGCACTACCTGCTGCGCGAGAAGGCAGGGCCGAAGCGGGCCCTCGACCTGGTGGCGCATTTTCACCTCAGCAATGGCGCGCGCATCGAGCGGTTGAACTGGATGGGCGACAGTTCGTCGAAGGGCCTGCGCCAATCCGCGGGCATCATGGTGAACTATCTTTACCGACTGGACCGGATCGAGAAGAACCACGAGGCCTATGCCGGCGAGGGCAGGGTCATGGCTTCGTCCGCGATCCGCAAGCTGGTGGGCGAGTAAGCCTCAGTTCGCGGTTGATTCCCGGCCATTTACCGGGCAAAATCAAAGCTGTCGGCACGTTTTCTGGCGCCGATTGCAAGCATACGAACAACGCCGGGCAAGGGAATGCGCAAGACCAGGGACACGCTCAGGCGGGTCGTCAGTCACAGCTTTTTCATCAAGCGCGGCTCGGACGTCGAGTACGTGAAGGCGGGCGACGTGTTCCGCCAACACGGCCGGTCGCCTATCGGCGAAAGCGCACGGGTGACGTCGCTGGCGCTGGACGGGCAGAAGATCCCCCATGTGCGTTACAGCCTGCGCTTCCGGCGCGGCCACGGCCTTGAATTCGACGGCGGCTCGCGCGTGATGGCGCTGAAACCGTTCCTTCGGATGTACAGCGAGCGGGTGGCGCCGAACGCGCCGGTCGACTTGCCGCCGGAAACGGCCGCCGACCTGACCAAGGCCGCGGAGTAGAGCCTGCCGCCGCCGAATTCCACGGCCGGCGTTTCGTTCGTCTGCACGGTCCATGACAAAGAGCGGTATTTGGAATCCGTGCTGCGCGCGTTGCGCGGCCAGGAAGGCGGCTTCGAGCGCGAATTCATTTTCGTCGACGACGGCTCGACCGACCGTTCGGTCGAAATTCTCCGCGACCTGACCCGCGGCTGGCCGGATACCCGCATCGCGGTCCAGGCGAACCTGGGTCCGAGCGGGTCGACCAACGCGGGATGCGCGATGGCGCGGCTCGGCTGGATCAAGTTGATCGGAAGCGACGACATCCTGGCGCCTTTCGCGACGGAATTGTTGCTGCGCCGCGCCGAAGAGTCGGGCGCGGGCGCCATATATTCCCACCAGCGTTTCTATCGACAGGCCGAGGAGATCGCCTTCGACCGCGCCGCCGCCCAAGGCGCGCCGCCGCGACTCCTCGACGCAGCGCTGGGGTTCGTCATTCGGCACAATCTCTCGGGCACCAGCGGAACCTTGTTCCAGAAACGTGCCTTCGCGGCGGCGGGCGGATGCGATCCGCGCGTTTTCGCCGAGGATTTCTCGCTGTGCCTGCGCCTGGCGCGACGCGAGAAGATCGCGCTGCTGGATGCCGTAACGTGCTTCGGGCCCGGCGACGAGCCCGGCCGCATCATGACGGGACGCAAGAACCAGCTGCTGCACGACTACAACGCGGCGCTTTATTGGTTCCTGCGCGACAATCCCGATCTGCCGCCGCGCCTGAAGCGCCTGGCCTTTCGCCGCGCCGCCGGCCGCGCCTGGAAATGGGCGAGGCGCGAGGAGGGGCGCGGCGTGGCGTCGCGCTATTTCTGGCTCAATCTCTGGAGCTACGCGCCCCTGGGCTGCGATTTTACGTCGGCCATCGGCGCAACGATGAAAGCTTTCGCGCTCAGCCGCCCGGTGCGCGCGGGATACGGCCTCGCCGCCGCGGACGAGTAGGCGCGTTACCGGAGAGGCGAGAACATCGCATGGGCGATGCCTCCACCTGTACTTGGCGCACCATTTATAATAGACAGTTTCCATGCGGCCGGTGCGCGGAGGTGGTCCGATGAGACTGGGCTGGCGCCTCGTGGCTGTGGTCTGCGTGGCCGTCTGTCTTGTCCTGGCGTGGTCCGCCGGGGCGCGGGCGCAGTCGCTGCAAGCCGAATATGACGCCTATAAGCGCCTTTACGACCAAGGCCACTATGCCGAGGCCGAGGCGCCTGCCAAGCGCGCGCTCGACTTGGCCGAGCGCCAATTCGGGGCTGAGCACCTGGATGTGGCAACGAGCCTCAACCGCTTGGCCGAGCTTTACCGGCTCCAGGGCCGCTATGCCGAGGCGGAGCCGCTCCATAAGCGCGCGCTGGCGATCCGCGAGAAGGCC
>JAHFPH010000191.1 GCA_023266845.1 Rhodospirillaceae bacterium | reverse complement strand
TCGACGGCGACTTAGCCCGTCAGCTTCGCCAGATTGGGCACGGGCCGCGCGGTTGCCGGATCGGACTTCAAGTGCTGCTCCAGCGCATGGGCGACCGCCAGCACGAAGCGGTCGCCGCAATGGGGCCCTACGATCTGCAAGCCGAACGGCGTGCCGCTCGGCTCCAATCCGCAGGGCAGCGACAGGGCGGGATTGCCGGTCAGCGTGATGAGATAGGCCGGCGCCAGCCAGTGGAAATAGCTGCCAAGCTTCGCGCCGTCGACCGTCGCGGGATACCAGGTTTCGACCGGAAACGGCGGCACCGCGGCGACCGGCGCCAGGAACACGTCGACCTCCGCGAACAGCGCCTGGAAGCCGCGATAGATCTGGGTCTGGCGCGCATGGTTGCGCGCCACATCCTCGGCGCTGTAGCGCAACCCTTCTTCCACGTTGGCCGTGACGTTGGGGCCCAGCAGCGCGCGCTTGGTGCGGTATTTCTCCAGATGCGCCGCCATGAAGTTCTGCGCGCGGATCACGGCGAAGGCCTCGTCGCCACCCGCCATGTCGGAACAACGCTCGGCGCAGGATTTGAACGCCGGCGCGATGCGCTTGATGCGGTCCAGGAACGTGGCGCGAATGGTCTTGTCGATTTTGGCCGCGCCGCCGAAATCGGGGCTGAAGGCGACGCGCAGCTTGGCGAGGTCGATCGGGTCCGGCACGCGGAAACCAGCGGGATCGACGGGCCGGGAATGCGGATCGCGCGCGTCGAACCCGGCCTGGGCCGACAGCAGCAGCGCCGCGTCGGCGACGCTGCGGCCCATCGGCCCGCGCACGCTCAAATTCGTCCAGCCCAGCGGCCGGCGCTCATGCGGCACCAGGCCCGGCGAGGTGCGGAACCCCACCACGCCGCAGAACGCGGCGGGGGTGCGCAAGCTGCCGCCGGTGTCCGAGCCGGTGCAGATCGGCAGCATGCCGGTGGCCAGCGCCACCGCCGACCCGCCCGACGATCCGGCGCAAGTACGCTTGGTATCGAAAGGATTGCGGGTGAAGCCGTACACCTCGTTGCGCGTGTTGGCGCCGGCGCCGAACTCCGGCGTGTTGGTCTTGGCCAGCACGATGGCGCCGGCGGCGCGGCAGGCCGCGGTGCCGCGCTCGTCCTTGGCCGGCACGTGATCCTTGAACACCAGCGAGCCGAAGGTGGTGCGCAAGCCCTCCACCTCCTCCAAATCCTTCACGCCCAGGGGAAGTCCATGCAATGGCCCCAGGGCCGCGCCCGCCATCACGGCCTGCTCGGCCGATTTGGCGTCGCGCTTGGCGCGCTCCACGTCCATCGCCACCACCGCGTTGACCGCGGGGTTCACGCGCTCGATGCGCTTCAGGCACGACTCCAACAGCTCCACGGGTGAAAGCTTGCGCGTGCCGATCAGGCGGCGCGCCTCGACGGCGGAAAGATCGCAGGGTTCGGTCATGGGGTTCCCAGAAGGATCATCCGATCGACGGCCCGCCGGCAGGGCTCTTTTACGATCCGTTAGGACTTGGCGGACCACGATGGCACCGCTCCAGCCCTGCCGTCGATAGCGCCGTTCAGGTCCCCGGCATGCACGGCTAACCCCCTGGATTTGGCAGTGCGATTTGGCCCTGAAACCTATATATTGTGATACTGGGGTACCGCATTAGCTAAATACAGGTGATTCGGGCGCGGGCGGCTTTGTGAGCTTCGAGGATAATTCTTAAGCGCATGACCACGCTGACCGAAGACGGCGACATCGTCGACACGCCGCGCGGTACGGCGTTCGATTCGATGTTCACTATCGACCGCACGGCGGACGCGGTGGCGGCGATGTACCGTAAGCTGGGAGTCGCATAGCCGGTATCGCCTTGTTCGGCCGCGCCGACTATGGGTTCAGAGTGAATGCGGCTTGGGACGTTTCCGGATCGAATGGAACGGAAAGATGTTCGTGCGCGATCCGCCATTTGCCGCGGTTTCTCCGGTAGGCGGCGGTGATGCGCATCCAGGTCTGCATCGCCGGGTGGTCTTTTTCTTTTCCCGCGAAGCGAAAAAGCCAGTACGCGAAAGCCAGGTCGCCGCTTACCGCGACGGTCAAATCCCGCGTTTCTATCTGAAATGAGTCCGGGAAGCAGGGCAAGCACGCCTCCCAGGTCTGACGCCAAGCGACTTTTCCTTTGGTCCGGTACGGCGGCTTCACGTCGAAGGCGACAAACTCATCGGCATAGAGGGCCATGATCCGGTCGATATCCTTGGCGCAAATCGCGCGTTGCTGATCGGCCATGAGCTGCCTGATCTGCGCGTCGTCGCGCGTCGTCGCGGGTTCGGTTTTCATGGCCGCAGCTCCGTTCTTCATGGCTTCTCTCCTCTAAGCGGCGACGGCTTTCGGCTGCACGATGACCATCCACGACACGCCGAAGCGGTCGGCGACCATGCCGAAGCTCGGCGAAAAGAAGGTCTTGGCCAGCGGCATATGCACCTGCCCGCCCTCGCCGAGCGCGGCGAACAGCCGCTTCGCCTCGGCTTCGTTGGCCGCCGTCAGCGATAGCGAAAAGCCCTGGAAGTCCTGTTTCCCCGTGCATCGTCCGTCGGACGCCATTACCGCCGCCTCGCCGATGCGCAGGCACGCATGCATCACCTTGTTCTCGGAGCCGGGCGAGCACATCGAGGGATCGGGGCTGTCCTTGAAGCGCATGAGCATCGCCACCTCGGCGCCGATCGCCTTGCGGTAGAACTCGATCGCTTCCTCGCAACGGCCGTTGAAGTTCAGATAGGGTTGGATTTGCATGACGCTTTCCTTTCGGGGGTTGGAAGGGGGTTGCAAACAGGCGTGCGCTGCGCGGGCCGGCGTTATAGGTCCACCAGGGTTTTGAATCCGCCATAGATCATGCGCTTGCCGTCGAACGGCATCGATTTGCCGTCCATCATCTTCTTCACGCGAGGGTCGGCCATCACCTTGGCGTTGACGCGATCGCGCTCGGCGCGCGACTTGTAGACGATATAGGCGAAGACCACCGTTTCCCGGGGCTTGCGCTTAACGCTGCGCGGGAACGAAGTCAGT
>JAHFPH010000006.1:46572-49272 GCA_023266845.1 Rhodospirillaceae bacterium | reverse complement strand
CCAAGGACCCGGGCATCGGCCGGGCCGAGGCGTTGCGCCGGTCCATGCTGGCGCTGCTCGACGACACAAATGCGCCGCCGCACTTCGCGCATCCCTTGGTGTGGGCGCCGTTCTCGCTCGTGGGCGAGGGCGGCGCGGGGCGGTAGCGACCGCAACTGCATCAGGCGCGCACGGTCTTTCTTTGCCCCGCGAACAGCGCTCTATCGAGGGGAACCGTGGGTGGAAACCGGACAATCCTCCTGAGCCGCCGCAAACGCACCCGCATCCCTTGGGGTTCAAGGGTTGCTGCTTGCGCGCCCCCTCCCACCTTGCCCCTCCGCCCCGCGCGTCTAGAATGCGGCCTGGCCGGGAGGGGCCGGGTCGGATGCCGGACAGCAGCACGGGCGGAAAGCAGGCCGCCGAACCGCGAATTAGTCCTGAGCGCCTGGCGCTGCTATCGGCGCTGGAGCGCAAGGTGCTGTGGCTCAGCGCCTGGACCATCCATCACGCCAACCATATCCGCCCGAACCGCGACGGGTTGAAGGTCGGCGGCCATCAGGCGTCGTCGGCTTCGGTCGTCACGCTGATGACGGCGCTGTATTTCGACGTGCTGCGCCGCCAGGACCGCGTGGCGGTAAAGCCGCATGCCAGCCCCGTTTTCCATGCGATCCAGTACCTGTTGGGAAATCAGACGCGCGACAAGTTGGAGCGGTTTCGCGCGCTGGGCGGCGCGCAATCCTATCCCTCGCGCACGAAAGACGGCGACGACGTCGATTTCTCGACCGGCTCCGTGGGGCTGGGCGTGGCGATGACCAGCTTCGCCGCGCTGACGCAGGACTATCTGCACGCGAAGAAGCTGGCGCCCGCGGATGCGCCGCCGGGCCGCATGATAGCCCTGGTGGGCGACGCCGAGTTCGACGAAGGCAACGTGTTCGAGGCGATGCTCGAGGGCTGGAAGCACCAGGTCAGGAACCTGTGGTGGGTGATCGACTACAACCGCCAGAGCCTGGACAACGTCATCACCGACCGCCTGTACGGCCGTTTCGATGGCGTGTTCCAAAGCATGGATTGGCGCGTCGTGACGCTGAAATACGGCAAGCTGCTGCATGCGGCTTTCGCCAAGCCCGGCGGCGACGCGCTGCGCCAGTGGATCGACGATTGCCCCAACAGCCACTACTCGGCGCTGACCTACAAAGGCGGCAAGGGCTGGCGCGAGGTGCTGAAGCGCGAGCTGGACGGCACCTTCGGCATCAAGGAGCTGCTGGACACGCACGACGACGCGGCGCTGCACCGCCTGATGACCAACCTGGCGGGGCACGACATGGCATCGGTGTTGGAGGCCATGCACGGCGTTCAAGACGACCGCCCGACCTGCTTCATCGCCTACACCATCAAAGGCTTCGGCCTGCCTTTCGCCGGGCATAAGGACAACCATGCCGGGCTGATGAACCCGGAACAGATGGCCGGCTTCAAGCGCGCCATGAACATCGCCGACGGCCAGGAGTGGGAGCATTTCGCCGGGATCGACGCCGAGCGCGGGAAGCTCGAGCGGATCCTGGCGGAAAATCCGTTCGCGCACGCGCTGGGCGGCGGCAACCTGGCGCCGCGGCGGCACCGCGCCGCGGCCTTGCCGGTGCCGGCGGATTTTCCGGTGCCGCGCGGCGAGAAAATGTCGACCCAAGAGGGCTTCGGCCGCATTCTGTTCGATCTCGCGGGCGGCGACAGCGAGCTGGCCAAGCGCATCGTCACCACCTCGCCCGACGTCACCGTATCCACCAACCTGGGCGGCTGGGTGAATCGGCGCGGCATTTTCGACATGGCCGAGCGCGGCGACGCCTTCAAGCAGGAAAACGTGCTCTCGGCCCAGCGCTGGACCATGTCGCCGCAAGGCCAGCATATCGAGCTGGGCATCGCGGAGAACAGCCTGTTCCTGCTGCTGGCCGCGCTGGGCCTGTCGGGCGACTTGTTCGGCACGCGATTGCTGCCCATCGGCACGCTGTACGACCCGTTCATCCAGCGCGGGCTGGATGCGATGAACTATGCCTGCTACCAGGATGCGCGCTTCATCCTTGTCGCGACGCCGTCGGGCGTCACGCTGGCGCCCGAAGGCGGCGCGCACCAGTCGCGCGCCACGACGCTGATCGGCATGGCGCAGTCCGGCCTGGCGGGATTCGAGCCGGCCTATGCCGACGAGCTTTCGGTGCTGATGCGCCATGCCTTCGACTGGATGCAGCGCCCGGACGGCGGCTCGGTGTATCTGCGCCTGTCGACGCGGCCGGTGGCGCAGCCCGCGCGCGCGCTCACGGCCGGATTGCGCGCTTCGATCGTCGCTGGCGGCTACTGGCTGATACCGCCGGCGGCGGGAGCAACGCTGGCCATCGCGTACCAGGGCGCGGTGGCGCCCGACGCGATCGAGGCGCACGCGCAATTGCTCGAGGATGTTCCCGGCGCCGGGTTGCTCGCCGTCACGTCGGCCGATCGGCTGAACGCCGGCTGGCGCAAGGCGCAGGGCGAGCGGCGCGCGGGGAACGCAAAAGCCGAGGCGCATGTCGAGCGCCTGTTGACGCCGCTGGCGCCGGACGCGGCGCTGGTGACGGTGATCGACGGCGACCCCGCCACATTGTCCTGGCTCGGCGCGGTGGTGCCGCACCGCGTGCAGGCCCTGGGCGTGGACCGGTTCGGCCAATCGGGCGACGTGCCCGACCTCTATCGCTATTACGG
>JAHFPH010000006.1:0-46472 GCA_023266845.1 Rhodospirillaceae bacterium | reverse complement strand
GCGTCCCGGGGGATTGGGGCGCCTAGAAAAGGGGAGCAATGCGAATGTCTTATGGAGCACTCTTCAGCCGCCGCGCCGCGCTGCTGGCGGCGACCGCCACAGCGCTCGTGCTTGGCGGATCGGCCTTCGCGCAGACGCCGAAGGATACGATCGTCATGGCCAAGCAGATCGACGACATCATCTCGATGGACCCGGGCGAGTCGTTCGAATTCTCGGGCAGCGAGGCGGTCACCAATATGTACGACCGCCTGATCCGCTTCGACCTGACCGATGTCAGCAAGCTCTACGGCAGCCTGGCGGAAAGCTGGAGCGTGGGTCCGGACGGCAAGACCTATACGTTCAAGCTGCGCCCCAACATCAAATTCCAGTCCGGCAACCCGATCACGGCAGCCGATGCGGTCTATTCGTTGCAGCGCGCGGTGATCTTGAACAAGTCGCCGGGCTTCATCCTGACGCAGTTCGGCTTCAACAAGGACAACGTGAAGGACCGCATCAAGGCCGCCGACGCGCATACGCTGATCGTGGTGACCGAGAAGGCGGTGGCGCCCAGCTTCTTCTATTACTGCATGACGGCCACGGTCGCCTCGATCGTCGATTCGAAAGAGGTGATGAAGCACGAAAAGGCCGGCGATTTCGGCAACGATTGGCTCAAGACCAATTCGGCCGGCGGCGGGCCGTACAAGCTGGTATCGTGGAAGGCGAACGAAGGTTACACGCAGGAAGCCAACCCGATCTGGTTCCGCGGCAAGCCGTCGAACCGCCGCGTGGTGGTGCGCCACGTGGGCGAACCCGCCTCGCAGCAGCTTTTGCTGGAAAAGGGCGACGCGGACTATGCGCGCAACCTCACCAAGGACCAGCTCGACTCCGTGCGCAAGAACTCGGACGTCAAGGTAGAATTCGGGCGCAAGGGTTCGATCCTGTATCTGGGCCTGAACCAGAAGAACCCGAACCTCGGCAAGCCCGAAGTGCGCGAGGCGCTGAAATGGCTGACGGACTACGACGGCATCGAGGCCAACATCGTGAAGTCGGCCTATGTGCCGCACCAGTCGTTCCTGCCGCAAGGCTTTCTTGGCGCGCTAAGCGACCGGCCGTATAAATACGACGTCGCCAAGGCGAAAGAGCTGCTGGCCAAGGCCGGGCTTGCGAACGGCTTCAGCGTGACGATGGACACGCGCAACAACTCGCCGATCATCGATATCGCCCAGGCGCTGCAGGCGCAATGGGCGAAGGCCGGCGTGAAGCTCGAAATCATCCCGGGCGACGGCAAGCAGACGCTGACCAAGTACCGCGCCCGCACCCACGACATCTATATCGGCCAGTGGGGCCCGGACTACCAGGACCCGCACACCAACGCCGAGACCTTCGCGATGAACGTGGACAACACGGAAAACGCGAAGTCGAAGACCCTGGCGTGGCGCAACACCTGGGACATCCCAGCGATGACCAAGAAGACCGAGGCGCTGGTGCTGGAGCAGGACGCCAAGAAGCGCGCCGACGGGTATCTGGAAATCCAGCGCGAGCATCAGAAGGTCTCGCCCTTCGTCATCATGTTCCAGCAGATCGAAGTGACCGCCCACCGCAAGAACGTGGATGGGTTCATCATCGGCCCGAGCTTCGACAACAACTTCTATTACAACATCAAGAAGAACTGACGGGCGCATAGGCCGTAACGCGACCCCATCCCGGGCGCCGGGCAAGTTCCTGGCCCAAGGGGTGGGGTCGCTTCGTTTCATGAAAATCAGACTCGACCCGGCATGGCGCTTGCGCTTTAGGGCCGCATGAAGAAACTACTGTCCCCGGCCTTCGCCAAAGACTCCACGCGCCTGGTTCTGTCGGTGGCGCTGACTTTCGTCGGCCTGCTGCTGGTGACTTTCCTGATCGGCCGCGTGGTGCCGATCGATCCGTTGCTGGCGGCGGTCGGCGACCGCGCGCCGGCCGAGGTGTACGAGCGCGTGCGGGTGGAGTTGGGGCTCGACAAGCCGCTCTGGCAGCAGTTCTGGATCTACATGGTCAAGGTCGTGCAGGGCGATTTCGGCCGCTCGGTGCTGACCAGCAACGTCGTGTTGGACGACATACTGCGCGTGTTTCCCGCCACGCTGGAATTGGCGACGCTCGCGACGCTGCTGGGCGTTTCACTCGGAGTGCCTTTCGGGGTGATCGCGGCGGTGAATCAGGGCCGCTGGCCCGACCAGCTCGCGCGCGTGATCGGGCTGTTGGGCTATTCGGTTCCTGTGTTCTGGCTGGGGCTGATGGGGCTGCTGCTGTTCTACGCCAAGCTCGGCTGGGTGGCGGGGCCGGGGCGCGTCAGCGTGGCGTTCGACGACTATGTGACGCCGATCACCGGCGTGATCCTGTTCGACAGCGCGGTGCAGGGCGAGTGGGAGGCGTTCGGGGATGCCTTCCGCCACCTGATCCTGCCGGCGGGCGTGCTCGGCTATTTCTCGCTCGCCTATATCAGCCGCATGACGCGCAGCTTCATGATCGAGCAGCTGCGGCAGGAATATATCGTCACCGCCCGGGTAAAGGGCCTTAGCGAGGCGCGCGTGATCTGGCGTCACGCGCTCGGCAACGTGATGGTGCCGCTGATCACCGTCATCGCGCTTTCGTACGGCAATCTTTTGGAAGGAACGGTGCTGACCGAAACGGTGTTCGCGTGGCCGGGCCTTGGGCTGTACATCACCAACTCGCTGCTGAGCGCCGATATGAATGCCGTGCTGGGCGGCACGATCATGGTCGGGATCGTGTTCATCGGCATCAATCTGCTGAGCGACGTGCTGTACCGGTTCGTCGATCCCAGAGCTAAATGACAACCGCAGCTCATACGCCCGAGGGCTGGCGCGAATGGCTGAATGCGGCGGCGCCGCGCTCGCGCGCGCAGGCCCGGCTTGGGCAGGCCTATCAGAGCTGGCGCGGGTTCCGCCGCAATCCGCTGGCGATCGTGGGGCTTTGCATCATTCTGGGGTTGCTTCTGGTCGCGGCGCTGGCACCGGTTTTGACCAACCAATCTCCCTTCGCGCAGGAGCTGGCCGAGCGCCTGCGCGCGCCGGACGGCGAGCATTGGTTCGGCATGGACGAGCTTGGCCGCGACATCTTCACGCGAATCATTTACGGCGCGCGCATCACGCTGATGATCGTGGTGCTGGTCGCTATCATCGTGGCGCCGGTGGGGCTGATCGTCGGAACGACCGCCGGATATTTCGGCGGCTGGTTCGACGTCGTGTTGATGCGCGTGACCGACATCTTCCTGGCCTTCCCGCGGTTGATACTGGCGCTGGCTTTCGTCTCGGCCTTGGGGCCGGGCATCGAGAACGCGGTGATCGCCATCGCGCTGACCGCGTGGCCGCCCTATGCGCGCATCGCGCGCGCCGAAACGCTGACCATCCGCAACGCCGATTTCATTTCAGCGGCGCGCATGAGCGGCGCGTCGTCGCTGCGCATCCTGTTCAGTCATGTCATCCCGCTATGCCTGTCCTCGGTGATCGTGCGCGTCACGCTCGACATGGCCGGGATCATCCTGATCGCGGCGGGCCTGGGCTTCCTGGGCCTGGGGGCGCAGCCGCCGTCGCCGGAATGGGGCGCGATGATCGCCAGCGGGCGGAAGTTCCTGCTCGATCAGTGGTGGGTGGCGACGTTGCCTGGCCTGGCGATCTGCACCGTCAGCCTGGGCTTCAATCTGCTGGGCGACGGGTTGCGCGACGTGCTGGACCCGAAACAGCAATGAACGCGGGCGCGCCCCTGCTGACGGTCGAAGACCTGCGGGTCGAGTTCCAGACGCGTACGCAACTGGTGCGCGCGGTGCGCGGCGTGTCGTTTTCGCTGGGGCGCGAAAAGCTGGGCATCGTGGGCGAGTCGGGCTCGGGCAAATCGCAAACCGGGCGCGCGATCCTGCGGCTGGTGGCGCCACCCGGCCGCGTGACCGCAAAAAAACTTGAATTCGACGGCATCGATTTGATGGCGACCGGCGAGGCGCAGATGCGCGACATTCGCGGCAAGCGCATCGCCATGGTGCTGCAGGACCCGAAATTCTCGCTCAATCCCGTGATGACCGTGGGCAAGCAGATCGCCGAGGCTTATCGCGCCCACGCCAGCGCCGACCGGGCTGCCGCGAAGCAGCGCGCGCTCGACATGCTGCGCGCGGTCAAGATGCGCGAGCCGGAGCGCGTGTACGCGGCCTATCCGCACGAGCTCTCGGGCGGCATGGGCCAGCGCGCGATGATCGCCATGATGCTGGCGACCGAGCCCGACCTGCTGATCGCCGACGAGCCGACCTCGGCGCTCGACGTGACGGTGCAGCTTCAGGTGCTGGCGATCCTGGACGATCTGGTCTCGCAGCGCGGTATGGGGCTGATTTTCATCAGTCACGATCTGAACTTGGTGGCGTCGTTCTGCGACCGCGTGCTGGTGATGTATGCCGGCCGCGTGGTCGAGTCGCTGCGCGCGTCGGAACTGGGCCAGGCCAAGCATTCCTATACGCAAGGGCTGTTGGCCGCGCTGCCGCGCATCGACAAGCCCGTGAAGGAACTGGTGGTCCTAAAGCGCGACCCGGCCTGGGCCGGAGAACGTCCATGAGCGCCGATGCCGCGATGCTGGCGGTGGAAGACCTGCATGTGCGCTTCGGCGACGTGCATGCCGTGCGCGGCGTATCGTTCGCCGTGGGCGGGGGCGAGTCGTTCGGAATCGTCGGCGAATCCGGCTCGGGCAAGACCACGGTGCTGCGCGCGGTGGCCGGGCTATACGACGAATGGACCGGCACGATCCGGGTCGCCGGGCGCGTCGTGGGTAAATCCCGCGACCGCGCCTTCCGCAAGCTGGCGCAGATGGTGTTCCAGGATCCCTATGGCAGTTTGCATCCGCGCCATACGGTAGACCGTGTGCTGGCCGAGCCGCTGGCGATCCACGGCCAGGGCGACGCCGAGGCGCGGATCGAGGCATCGTTGCAGGCCGTAGGCTTGGGGCCCGAATTCCGCTTCCGCTATCCGCATCAGCTCTCGGGTGGCCAACGCCAGCGCGTGGCCATCGCCCGCGCGCTGATTCTGGAGCCGCGCGTGATGCTGCTGGACGAGCCGACCTCGTCGCTCGACGTCTCGGTGCAGGCGGAAATCCTGAATCTGCTGTCGCGGCTGCGCGCCGAACGCGGCCTGACCTACATCCTGGTCACGCACAACCTGGCGGTCGTGGCGCATCTATGCGGGCGCCTGGTCGTGATGAATCAGGGCCGCATCGTCGAGGCCATGACCGTGGAGCAGTTGCGCGCCCGTGCGCCGCGCGAGGCCTACACGCGCCAGTTGCTGCGCGCCTCGATGGGCTACGACCGCGAGGCGGCGCGCGGCCTGGAGACGTTCGACTGAAGGCTGACCGCAATCGCGGTTTCGACCGCGCGGATCATCATCTCCAGCGACATCGACGGGCAGTTGTCGGGATCGCGGCCGGATTTCGGGTCGGCCAGCAGCGCCGCGGCCTGCTCCGGCAAATAGGGCAGGTGGATGAAGCCGAAGGCGGCATCGCCGCGCCGTTCCTTCAACACCGCGCCCGTCAGATAGAGACACGCGTTGCACAAATAGGTCCCGGCGGTGTTCGACAGTCGCGCCGGTATGCCCGCCCGGAGCAGCGCGCCGTGAATTTCGCGCATCGGCAGGGTGGAGGCGAACGCGTCGAGCCCGCCCGGAATCAACTTCGTGTCCTTGAGTAGCGCGCCATCGTTGTCGGCCGCCGGAAAGTCGGCAAGGTTCACGCCCACGCGTTCCAGCCGGATCATCTGCTCGCCGCCGGCGAGGCCCAGCGAGACCACGAGGCGCGGCCTGGTTTCGTCCAGCGCCGCGCGCACCGCGTCGGCGATGCGCGCGTGGGAAACGGGATAGACGCGCGATCGCACGTTCGTGCCGGCGATTTCGCGCCCGTCCAACGCCCGGGCGATTTCCTGCGATGGGTTCATCGTGCCGCCGTCGAATGGCTCGAACCCCGTCAAAAGCACGCTCATCTACCCGCCCCACCAATAGCGCCAGGCATAATAGACCGTAAGGATGGAGCCGATCACGATCACGACCCGGCGCAGTACCTCGGATGGAACGACACGCGCCAGTCGTCCGCCGGCGTACCCGCCGACAAGCGCGCCCGCCGCCATCGTCAATGTTTCCGGCCAGGCCACCGCGCTCTGCGCGATGTAGATGACCACCGCGACCGTGCTGATCAGGCCCGACAGCAGATTCTTCAGCACATTGACCGTGCGGAAATCGCCCGCATGGCCGAGCGACAGGATCGCCAGCAGCATCACGCTCATACCGGCGCCGAAATACCCGCCATAGACCGCGACGGGCGCGAGCAGGACGAGGCCCAGCCGGTCGGCGCGCGCGGAATGCAGGGCCGGGTCGCCGGCATGCCGGAAAACCCAGACGCGGATTTGCCCGGAGAACGCGAACAGAAGCGTCGCCGCCCCGATCAGCAGCGGAACCAGGCTCAGGAACGCTTTCTCCGGCGTCGACAACAGCAGCAGCGCGCCGGCCGCGCTGCCGATCACCGACACGGCAGCGGTGGCGTGGAACGACGGCTTCCATGCGGGCATGCGCTCGCGGTCCGCGGCCGCGGCGATGAAACTGCTGGGCGTCAACGCCACCGTATTCGACGCGCTGGCGATGACGGGCGGCAGGCCCGCGGCGAGCATCGCGGGGAAGGTGATGAGCGACGAGCCGCCGACGATGGCGGTCACGATGCCGCCTGCCAGACCGGCGGCGGCAAGAAAAAGGATCGTTTCCGGGGCCAAGCGCGGAGTTCCGCCGCGTCAGCGCCAACGCCGGCGCAGCTTGTCGCGGTTGAGCGCCAGCCATTGCAGCGCCACCAGGCAGGTGGCGTTCTCGATCTTGCCGTCATCCATCAGCTTGAAGGCGTCGGACGCGGGCATCGCCAGCACGCGGGTTTCCTCTTGCTCTTCGGCCAGGCCGTGGATGCCGCCGGCCTTCGACAGGTCGGCCCGCCCGCAGAACAGCGCGCAAGTCTCCGATGTGCCGCCGGGGCTGGCGAGCATCACATGGATCGGCAAAAGCTCGCCGATTGTGACGCCGGCTTCCTCAACGGCCTCGCGGCGCACCACCTCCTCCGCGTTTTCGCCATTCTCGATGATCCCCGCCACCACTTCGACCACCCAGGGCCGGCGACCGGCGGCGAGCGCGCCGACGCGGAACTGCTCGACCAGCGCGACCGTATCCCGCGCCGGGTCGTACAGCAGCACGGCGGCGGCGTGGCCGCGCTCGAACAGCTCGCGGACGATCTCGCCGGTCCAGCCGCCCGCGAATCGGCGATGCCGCAGGCGGAAAAGCTCGATCCGGAAATAGCTTTTGTGCAGGACGCGATGCTCGACGATTTCCACGTCCTTGGCGGTCAGTTCGGATTCGGTCATGGCTGCTCTTGGTTGGCGGCGGTTCGTGCGGGTGAGGCGGGCGGGGTGATCTGGCGCACAGGGGCCAGCGCTGCAAGGCCTACCCCCGTCTGCCCATCCTAGCCGGTTCCAGCCGGAGACGGCCATGACGGCGGGCGCTGCTTCCCCGCGATCTCAATGGGTTGGCGGCGGGCCTGTGACGACCGTCACTTTCGCTTTTATTTCAATGGTTTGTGAGTGAACCGGTTCACACCCCCCGGGCGGGAGGAGGCGCAGGATGCACCCATGAAGAGCGGCCAACACGGACCGCTTCCACCTTGCAGGAGAGTCCCATGAAGAAGTTCCTCACCATCTTCGGTTTGGCCGCAGTCCTCGCCCTCGCCGGCACCGGCATGTCGTCCAACGCGGCGTTCGCTGGCCATCATCATCATCATCGTCATCACGGCCATTGGGGCGGCTGGGGCTGGGGCTTCGGCGGCCTCGGCGCCGGACTGGCCCTGGGTTATGCGCTCAACCAGCCCACGGTCGAGTATGTGTACCCCGCGCCGTTCTATCCGGCCTATCCGACCTATCCGGCTTATTATCCCTACTATGTGCCGGCTCCGATGCCCGCTCCGTACGGCGTCCCGGTGCAGTAACCACCCGCAGCCCACAGGGCTGACGGCGGACGGCGCGGCGAAAATGCCGCGCCGTTCGGCTTTGGTGCGTAGTTGACGGTAGCAAGCACGCCGGGATAAACCGCGCGATGATCTGGAAGCGCAAGCTATGCGGCATTCTGGCGGCCGCGACCATGACCGCGGCGCCGGGCGCCGTCGCCCGCGCCGAACTATTCCCCAAGCAGTTCCACGACGATTATGTGCGCACCTGCCAGGCGTCGCGGGGCCTGGAGCAGTATGGCCGGGCGCTGGCCGCGGAGATCTGCCACTGCGTGGTGAAGTATCTGGAGTTCAAGTTCACCTATAAGCAGATGCTGGAGGAAAATCAGAAATCCGAGAAGAGCCAGCGCAACCGCGTCGATGCGGTGCTGACCGAGGGCGGGAGGTTCTGCGAAAAACTGATGACCGATCCCTGAGCGGCAGGCCGGTGGATCAGCGCCGGCGCCAGGCCTGGGTCGTGCGCTCCAGCCGCCGCGTCAAAAGAACATGCGCGATCTTTACGGCGGTCGAGGTGAAAACGATGGTCATGGCCATCGCCGCGGCGGCGGCCGTGAAGCCGGATTCGTCCATGTTCACGATGGTGACCGCGGCGAGCTTGGTGTTGGTGGAGTACAGGAAAATCACCGCCGAGACGGTGGTCATGGCGTTGACGAACAGATAGATGCTGATGTCGAGGATCGACGGCAGGCACACCGGAACGGTCACGCGCACCAGCGTGCGCAGCAGCGACACTTTCAACGAGGCGGAAACGGCCTCGAATTCGGGGTCCATCTGCTTCAACGCGGTGGCCGCGGTCAGGTGGCAGACGGTGTAGAAGTGGGTCATCGAGTTGACGACCATGATCGCGAGCGTTCCATAGATGAAACCGAGCGGATTCCACGGCGCGTTGAAAAAGAAGATGTAGGCTAGCCCCAGCACTAGCCCGGGCACCGCCATCGGCATGATCGCCAGCAGTTGCGCCAGCGCGCGGCCCAGCGCGAAGCCGCGCGTCTTTTCCAACAGATAGGCGCCGACAAAGACGATTCCCGTACCCAGCACGGCCGTCCAGATCGCCAGCGACAGCGAGTTCCAATAGGCGCCCCACCCGTCGGTGTCGAAATCGCCGAAGGCATAGTTGTTCAAGGTCAGCGTCAGGTTGTAGGGCCAGCGCGTGATGACCGAGGCCCAGGCAGAAACCGCCAGGATGCCGAAGATCAGCCCGCCCACCGCGGCGCAGAACGCGAACATCGCCCAATCGCGCCGCGGGACGGGTTTGGGCTCCAGCGGCACGGCGCGCGCCGACAGCAGCGCCACCTGGCGGCGCTGGATGATGCGGTCGGCGGTAAACGCGATCACGGCGGGGATCAGCAGGATGAAACCGACCACCGCGCCCATCTCGAAATTCTGCTGGCCGATCACCTGTTTGTAGATGTCGGTGGCCAGCACGTTGAACCTTCCGCCGATCACCTTGGCGATGCCGAAATCGGTGATCACCAGGGTGAAGATCACGAATCCCGCGCTGATCACGCCGTATTTCGCGCCAGGCAGGGTGACCGTGAAGAACACGCGCATCTTCGACGCACCCAGCGCGCTGGCGGCCTCGTAAAGCCGAGCATCGGCCATCGACAGCGCGGCCACCAGGATAATCAGCGCGTGCGGGAAGCAATAGAACACTTGCGCCAGGATGATGCCGCCGGCGCCGTAGATCTGCCCGCCGAACAGCAATTCCTTCAAGAAACCCTGGTTTCCGAAAAGATAGATCAGCGAGATCGCGGGCAGCAGCGACGGCGCGAGGATGGGGATTAGCGCCAGCGCCTGGAACAGCCCTTTCCAGCGCATGCAACTGCGGGTCAGGGCATACGCGTAAACGAAAGCCAGCGGCAGCACGAAGGCGGTCGATACGACCGCGATCATGACGCTGTTCCAAACCGATATGAACAGCGCGGGAGTCGAGAAATACCGGATATAGTTGGCGAGGCCGATGAACTCGCCGTTCTGGTTCTGGAAGCTCTTCGACAACAATGCCCAAAGTGGCAGAGCCATGGCGATGCAAAGCCAGGCGATCAGCAGGCAGATGCCAAGCCGCATCAGCACGTCGTCGCGATCGAGGCGCCTGCGGGCAAGCGGCGTGACGGCCGCGTCGCCGGTCGCGAAGGCGGTCACGGCGTCAGCGTCTGGCGCGGAAACACGCGGAGCCGGTCGGGCGGCAAAGCCACGGGCATCACCTTGCCCTCGGCGATCGCGAGGTCGCGCACGGCGTTGATGGAAAAGTCGGCGACCAGCGAGGGATCGCCGCCGTTGACCGCCAAGCCGACGCGGCAGAACGATCCCAGGAACTCGATCTCGGCGACGCGCGCGGAGAACGCGTTCGGCGTGGCCGGGCCGATATTGCGCACCACGACATCCTCGGGCCGGATCGCCACGGTCACGTCGCTGCCCGGCCCGAAATGGATGTCCAGCTCGCAGGCCAGGTTGATGTCGCCGAAACGCACATGGCCGGGGCCGGCCACGACGCCCGGCAGGAAATTGGTGGTGCCGACGAAATCGGCGACAAAAGCGCTGGCCGGCTTGCGATAGACCTCGGTCGGCGTGCCGACCTGCTCGATCGCGCCCTGGTTCATCACCACGATGCGGTCGGCCATGGTCAGCGCTTCCTCTTGGTCGTGCGTCACCATGATGGTGGTGATGCCCAGGCGCTGATGCAGCCGCCTGATCTCGATGCGCAGATGCGCGCGCACCCGGGCGTCCAAGGCGCTCAGCGGCTCGTCCAGCAGCAGCATTCCTGGCGACAGGGCAAGGGCGCGCGCCACGGCGACCCGCTGCTGCTGCCCGCCGCTGAGCTGCGCCGGGTATTTGCGGCCGGAGTCGGGCAGCCCCACGAGGCGCAACAGGTCGTTCACGCGGGTTTCGATCTCGACCCTGGGCATGCCGCGGCTGACCAGCCCATAGCCGATATTGGCGCTGACGTTAAGGTTCGGAAACAGCGCATAGGACTGGAACACGATGCCGAAATCGCGGTGCGAAGACGGCAGCGCCGAAATCTCCTTGCCGCCCTGAAAAATGCGGCCCGAGGTCTGGACATCCAGGCCGGCGATGGCGCGCAGCAGGGTGGTTTTGCCGCAACCCGAAGGCCCCAGGAAACAGACGAACTCGCGGGGAAAAATCTCCAGCGAGATGTCCTTGAGCGCGGTGAAAGTGCCGAACAGCTTGCTCAGCCGTTCGATCTTCAAATAGGGATCGGTCGTGCCTGAAGCGAGTTTTGTCTCGGTCATGACAACGAAAACGGCCCTTGCCGACGCTCGTGCGAGCGTGACAAGGGCCGTTTGCCCAAGCTAAACCGGCCGGACTTACTTCGGCGCCGACTTAGAGTCGTAGCGCTTGATCCATTCCGCGAGGATCTTCTCGCGGTCGACGCCCATCTTGACCACGTCGATCTTCACCATCGCCGCGTCGGCGCTGGGCGGATAGTTCGGCGGGGCGGTAATCAGGCCCGGCCAGCCCGTGATGGCGTACCATTTGCCGTACATCTCATAGGCTTTTTGCGTGACGGCGAAGTCGGCCAGTTTCTGCGCCGCGGCCAGGTTCTTGGTGCCTTTGACGATGGCCGTGGCTTCCATGTCCCAACCCGCGCCCTCTTTGGCCAGGACGACGTCGAGCGGCGCGCCGCCGGTCTTTTCCTTGGCG
Organism: Rhodospirillaceae bacterium; assembly: GCA_023266845.1. Lineage (GTDB taxonomy): Bacteria > Pseudomonadota > Alphaproteobacteria > JAEULC01 > JAEULC01 > JAEULC01. The sequence continues at coordinate 34,784 of JAHFPH010000006.1, read as the reverse complement.
CCACGCATGTCGAAACCGATGCCGATCACGCGTTCGCCCTTGCCGGCCTGCACGCAGGGCGCCGAGCCGGAATGGGTGTACACGCCGATGTTCTGGTGCAGCTTGTCCATGTACTCCCAAGCCGCCTTTTCGCCGAACAACTGGATCCAGGCATAGACCTGCTGATACCCGGTGCCCGATGAAGCGGGGTTGGGCATCACGATCGCGTTCTTATAGACAGGGTTGGTGAGATCGGCCCAGGACGCGGGCTTCGGCATCTTGTTCTTCGGACCCTCGACCGTGTTGTAGCAGATGACCGCCAGCCACGCGTCCATCCCGGTCCACGCCACCGGCTGTCTCGCGCTTACGAACGCGGGCTTCAGTTTGTCTGAACCCTTCGGCGAATAGGGCGTCAGCAGGCCCATCGAATCGAACAGCGCGACGCTGGAGGCGCCGAGGCCCCAGATCACGTCGGCGCGCGGGTTGTCCTTTTCGGCCAGGAAGCGCGCGGTGACGACGCCGGTCGAGTCGCGCACCCAGTTGATCTCGACATCCGGCGTGGCGGCCTCGAAGGCCGTCTTGTACGGGCCGAGCTGGTCGGGCTCGAGCGCGGTGTAGACCGTCAGCTTGGTCTTCTGCGCGTTGGCCGGGCCGGCGACGAACGCAGCCGCGACAACCGCGACCGCACCCATCAGCAGGCAACGGAGTGTGGGCTTCAGCATGATTTTGAGCTCCCCTAGGAGTGGCAGTTGTTGAGACATAGAGCTGCGGCGCATTTCTTCGCACCGCATTGGAACGGCGGGCCGTCTGACCCGCTGGTTCATTCCTTAATGAGCTTCTAGCTACGCTCCCCCGCGCCCATTCCACCCGAAAGACCGGATGCAGTAAAGGGGAATGATGACGGTTCCGTTACAGAACCATACGGGTTGCGTGACGACCGAAATCTAGGCGTGTGGGCGGTATTGCGGCACCACGTAGGGGCCTTCCGGAACGACGGCGATCCGCCGATCGCCCGAGCGTTTCACGCTGGCCGCAATGGCCGCGCCGAGGTCGTCAATCATGCTGACGCCGGTAAGGCCGCGCTGCTCGCCTTTGAGGCCCTCGGCGTAAAGGCGTATGGCGCCGACGCGCATCGGCTTCAACTGCATCTCGGTCTGCCATTCGTCGATATCGGCGCGCTGCTTGGCCTTCAAGCTGTCCAGGAACGCTTCGGGGCCCTGCGCCACGAAGCGCTTCTGGGCGTCGATGAATTCGCGGCTGCCCATGCCCTCGGAGCAAGCGGACGCGACGATCAGCTCGCCACCCGGCGCCAGGATGTCCATCGGCGCCACCATGCCCTTGACCGTCTGGTAATAGGTCCGGTCGAGCGGATACCCTGCGGCGCTGGTCAGCACCGTGGCGAAGCGCCGGTCGATCGGCAGCTCGGCGAAGCCCCTGATATGCGCTACCGCGGCCAAATGGCTGGCGACGATCTCGCCGAAATTGATGAAGGACAGGCGGCGGTGGTCGTCGATCACCGCGTTCACGCCATAGGCGCCGCCCAACGCCTTCAGCACCGCGAGCTGAACTTCATAGAGCGGATTGCCGTCCAGCACGCAGTTGCGCGCGCTCGGGTGTTCCATGAACTCGGCGCTGTGGAACCGGCGGATCGCGTCGGCGTGCGCCACGCCCGGCATGATCACCTTGCGGCCGCCGGAATAGCCGGCCATGAAGTGCGGCTCGACCAGGCCGGTGGCGATCCGAAGCTCGGCTTCGACGAAGCGGCGGTCGAGCTTGAACTGCACGCCGCGCAGGGAGGCGCCCAGGTCCACGTGGTCCTGGTCGTTGCGCGCGAAATGGTTTTCGACCTTGAAAGTCTGCAATACCCAGGGATCGCCCACCAGCTCGGCCAGTTCCGCGCCTTCGTTCGGGCGATGCAGGCCGGTGGCGACCAGCACGCGGACCTGATCGGGCTTCATGCCGGCGTCCAGCAGCTCGCGCAGCAGGATCGGCAGGATCAGCCCGTTCGGCACCGGCCGGGTGAGGTCGCAAATCAGCACGCAACAGCTTTTCTTGCCGCGCGCCAGCTCCTTCAACGGCGGCGCACCCACGGGCTTAGCCAAAGCGGCGCGCATCGCCGCTTTCGGATCGGCGACAACCGGCATGGTCGGCCTGCGGATGATCTTGACGTCCAGATCATCGGGCAGATCGACCGGCAGGGTGCCCTTGCCGTAGTTGAGTTCGACTCGCATACCCCAAGCCTAAGCGCGTCGGCGATTTACGGCAACTCCAAGGCGTACTGATCGAGCGGCGGCAGTTCCTTCACCAACCCCTTGTCCTTCAGGAACTGGGCGAAGCGCTCGTAGCGGCCCTTGTCCATCGCCGCCGGGCGCTTGTCGAAGCGGGGCAGGGTGTCGCGCCAGGCGCGCTTGTTCAGCTCGTCGTCCAAATCCTTCTGCCGGGCGATGAACAGCTTCCAGCTTTCATCCGGGTTGTTGGTGAGGTACAGCGCGCCTTTTTCCAGCGCCGCCACGAAGCGCTTGAAGCGTGGATCGGCGATCTTGGCCCTGTTGGCGACGACGATCAGTTCGTCGTAAACCGGCACGCCTTCCTCCTCGACGTAATAGGCGCGCGCCTTCCTGCCCTTGCCCTCGATCTCGATCTGCGTCATCTCGAAATTGCGGTAGGCGCCGATCACCGCGTCCACCTTGCCGGTCAGCAGCGCGGCCGAAAGCGCGAAATTCACGTTCACCAGCTCCACGTCCTTCAGCGTCAGGCCGTGCTTGCCGAGGATCGTGCCGAGGATCGCCTGCTCGGTGCTGCCGCCGGAATGACCGACGCGACGCCCCTTCAGGTCGGCCAATGTCTTCACCGGCCCGTCCGCCATGACCAGGACGCTGTTGAGCGGCGTGGCGATCACTGTGGCAATTCTCACCAAGGGCAATCCGCGCCCGACCGCGATTTGCAGGCTGGGCTGGTAATAGACCGCCAGGTCGATCTTGCCGGCGGCGACCAGCTTGGGCGGGTCGTTGGGATCGGCTGGCGGGATGATTTCCACGTCCAGGTTCTGGTCGGTGAAATAGCCCTTTTGCGCCGCGACGATGATCGGCGCGTGGTCGGGATTGACGAACCAGTCGAGCATCAGCGTCAGCTTGTCGGCTGCATCGGCGCGCGGGGCGAATAGCAGAAGCGTCGCGATCAAAAGAAGCCGTTTCATTTTCTTCTCCATCGTTATCCGTTTCAATCCTCGGCGGGAAGCCGGTCGGCGTCCCACGAAATCAGGCGACGCAGCGCGCGGTCGACCAACGCGTAGAGCGCCACCGCGAACACCGCCAACACAAGAAGCGCCGCAAACAGCATGTCGATCTGCATGCGCGCGTTCGATTGCAGCATGAGGTAGCCGAGCCCGCGGCTGGCGCCGACCCATTCGCCGATGATCGCGCCGATCGGCGCGAACACCGACGCCACGCGGATGCCCGTGGCGAGCGAGGGCAGGGCGGCGGGCACACGCAGGAACCACAGCACCCGGGCCGGGCGGGCGGTCATGGTCTGGGCCAGGTCGAGCCAGGCCGGATCGGTGCGCCTGAGCCCGTCGTAGAACGCCGAAGCCACGGAAAAGAAGATCACGATCACGGTCATCACGATCTTCGAGGCGAGGCCGTAGCCGAACCACAACACCAGCAGCGGGGCGATGGCGAACGTGGGGATCGCCTGGCTGGCGAGAAGTACGGGCATCAGCCAACGCCGCGCCAGGCGCGACGCCATGAGCGTGAGGGAGCAAATCGCCCCGCACGCGACGCCCAGTATCAGGCCCAGGACGATTTCCAAAACCGTGATGAGGGTGTTTTCCCACAGCACGTCGCTACGCTCGATCAGCGTGGCAGCAACGCGCATGGGCGAGGGCAAAAGATAATGCGGCAGATCAGTGATCGTGACGATGGCCTGCCACAGCACGATCAGCCCGGCGAAGGTTATTGAGGCGCGCAGCGCGATCATGCGGCCTCGCGCGCGCGGGTCAGGTGTCGCAGCAGCTCGCCTTGCAAGGCCAGCACGCGCGGATCGGCCGGGTCGCGCGGCGGATCGCCCGGCGGCTTGATCGACTCGCCCAGCGTCGCCGGCCGGCCGGCCATGATGAGGACTTCATGGCCGATGCGCAGAGCTTCCAAGGGGTCGTGCGTCACCAGCACCGCGGTGCGGCCGGCGAGCAGGCGCGCGGCTTCTTCCTGCAGCATGAAACGCGTAATGGCGTCGAGCGAGGAGAACGGCTCGTCCATCAGTACGAACGGGCGATCCTCGAACAAGGTGCGCGCGAGGGCCACGCGCTGGCGCATGCCGCCGGACAGCGAAGCGGGCCGGTCCGCTTCGCGGCCTTTTAGCCCGACGCGCGCCAACAGATCGTCGGCGCGCGCAAGCGCTTCGGAATACGGCGTGTCGCCGCGTAGCCTTGCGCCGACCGCGACATTGCCGCGCGCCGACAGCCACGGCATCAGGGAATCGCTTTGCCCCATCCAGACGGCGCGGCCGGCGATCATACCGCCGTCGCCCGCCGAAACCTTGCCGCCCGCGCCCGGCGCGATCAACCCCGCGACCAGGCGCAGCAGGCTCGACTTGCCCACGCCGCTGGGCCCGAGCAGGCAGGTGCAGCGCCCGCCCGGCAAATGCACGTTGAGCCCGTCGAACAGCACGTCGCCGCCGAAACTGAGGGCGGCGGAGCGGACGACGATATCGGGTGAAGGCGCCTTCGCGCTTACGGTCATGGTCACCAGTCCCTACGGCGGTACGAACCGCATCAGGTTCTGGGGTCGTCCCCTGGGCGTTGTGCCCGTCGGGACCTCTCAGCCGGATCGCCGGCTCCCCCCAGTGATAGGGGCACTATGTGCCAAGGCGGGGCAGGTGACAAGCAGCGCCGGATTTGCGGGCCCAGACGCGGCGTCTTAGACTCCGGCACATGAACAGACGGCTTCTTCTTGTTTCACTGGTTTCACTGGTCGCCGCCGCGGTGGGGCTGGCCGGCCCAGTTTTGGCTCTGGTCACTTTCGAGAAATCGGAACTGACCATCGAAAGCGGAGAGGCGAAGCACCGCTTCGAGGTCGAGGTCGCGCGCAGTACGGAGCAGATGACGCAAGGGCTGATGTTCCGCAGCAAGATGGCGCCCGACGCTGGAATGCTGTTTCTGTACGACCCGCCGCAACAAGTGGCGATGTGGATGTACCAAACGCTGATCCCGCTCGATATGCTGTTCATCGGCGCGGACGGGCGCATCGTGAATATCCACGAACGCGCCGTGCCCGGGTCGACGGCGACCGTCGAATCGAGTGGCGCCGCGCGCGCGGTGCTGGAACTGAACGGAGGCACGGTGGCGCGGCTGAAACTCAAACCGGGCGACCGCGTGCGCCACAAAGAAATAGCCAATTGACCGGCGACGCGCGCTAGCGTCCCGATCGAGCGCATGCCTTTTCACGTCGCCGATATCGCCTTTGCCGAACTGTTCCTGGTCGGCATCGTCGCTTTCCTGTCGTCGATTCTCGGCGGCGTCAGCGGCTATGGCGTCGGACTTATCCTGCCGGTGTTTCTCGCGCCGGTGGTCGGCGTGGCCGCAGTGGTGCCAGTGATGTCCGTCGCCATGGCGATCACCAATCTCAGCCGCGCGGTGGTGTTTCGGCGCGACGTGGCGCTATGGGCCTCGGGCGCGATCCTGGCGCTGGGAGTGCCCTGTGCCCTGTTGAGCGCCGTCGCCTACACGTTCATGTCGCCGCGCGTGATCGCCGTTTTTGTCGGCGGCTTTCTTGTCCTCAGCATTCCAACGCGGAGAATTCTGGAAAGACAACAATTCCGCATCGGCGGCAAAGGCATGGTCGCGGTCGGCGCGGCCTATGGATTGCTGAGCGGCGGCATGGTCGGGATCGGCGGGCTTCTGCTGATTTCGTCGTTGATGTCCGCTGGTATGCGCGGGGCCGGCCTGGTCGGCACCGATGCCAGCGTATCGGTGATCATCAATCTCGTTAAGAGTGCTGTGTTCGGCAAGGCGGCGCTGCTGGACGTCGAGCTTGTGCTGTTCGGGCTGATGATCGGACTGTGCACCGTGCCCGGCGCGGTCGTGGCCCGGTGGCTGCTGAAGAAGATTCCATTGCGGATTCACACCGCTTTCATGGATCTCCTGGTGGTAGCGGGCGGAGTGTCCTTTGTGGTTCAGGGGTTCGTCTAGCCACGGCGGCGGCAAAGCATCAGTCCGTCGCCGATCGGCACCATCGCGCAGGCAACCCGCGTATCGCCGCGGATTTTCGCGTTGAGCTTGCGGATCGCAACCGTGTCTTCGTCGCGGCGCGCGGGGTCGGCCACCGCGCCGCCCCACAGCATGTTGTCCAAGGCGATCATCCCGCCGGGCCGAACCAGTTTCAGGCAGCGTTCGTAGTATTCATCGTAGTTCACCTTGTCGGCGTCGATGAACGCAAGGTCATAGCCGTTCGCTTCGCCGGATTTGAGCATGGCGTCGAGCGTGCCGCGCCCCTCGCCCAGGCGCAGATCGATTTTCTCGGCAACGCCGGCTTTCCGCCAATAGCGGCGGGCGACATCGGTCCATTCCTTGCTGCGGTCGACCGCCACCACCCGTCCGTCGGCAGGCATCGCCAATGCCACGCATAGCGAACTGTAGCCGGTGAAGGTGCCGATCTCGAGATAGCGGCGCACGCCAAGCGTCTCGACCAGAAGCGCTATGAACTGGCCTTGCTCGGGCGAGATCTGCATGCCGGCAAGCTCCATCGGCTCGGTCTCGCGGCGCAGCTCGGCCAACGGTTTTGGGTCGCGCAGCACCGATTTCATCAGGTATCCGTGGATTCGCGGCGTCATGGCGAGAGTATGGGAAGACATGCTGGTTCCTTGCGATTCTGGCGTTCTTGAAACGGCGAATGATGCTATGATATCCGATCCAGTCCGCATTGAACGGGGCGTGGCGCAGTCTGGTAGCGCATCTGCTTTGGGAGCAGAGGGTCGCTGGTTCGAATCCAGTCGCCCCGACCATGCGCCAGGGTTTGAAGAGTCAGGGGCTTCGTGCAATGACCGTTAGGATTTACCGCCCAGCCAAGACCGCGATGCAATCCGGCCGGGGCCTTACCCAGGACTGGGTGTTGGAGTTCGAACCGGGCGCGCGCCGACCGGAGCCTTTGATGGGATGGACCGCTTCGGACGATACGCTGGCCCAGGTGCAGTTGCACTTCGCCAGCAAGGAAGAGGCGATCACTTATGCCGAGAAGCATGGATTGGCGTACATGGTCGAGGCATCGCAGGACCGTCGCATCAAGCCCAAGGCCTATTCCGACAATTTCCGCTTCGACCGGCTGAGACCCTGGACGCATTGACCGGGCGGCGCGCGAAAGCGGTCGGCCGTCGCGGCGATGCGTCCCAACCGCCGCGCCTTGTTCATGCGCGTTGCGATCGACCCCGTAGCTCAACTGGATAGAGCATCAGCCTTCTAAGCTGGTGGTTGCTGGTTCAAGTCCAGCCGGGGTCGCCACGCGGCGCGTCTTGCGCCAGCATTCGACGCAATGGCGGCACCAATCCAGTTCCCGGCGATAGAGGCGAGGGGTGCCGTTTGTTTTGAGCAGGCGCAGCCGCGTGGCGCTTTCGAGCGCGCTGCGTTTCCAAGTATCGGAAGCTCGATCCCGTGATTCAGACAGATCCGAAAAAATTGCACGCCGGATCGGCATGGGAACCGGGCCGTCATAGAAGCGCTCGGCAAAATCGAGCCGGCCGGCCCACGTGGCATGGTTTTTCTGGATGGGTGTATCACACATTGACAATACGATACAAATACATCAGGATTAATGCAATACTTTCCGAATTTGTCATGGCGAATATTGACATGGAGCCGCCGAAAGCGGCGAACTGCACCGCGCGGCGGCACTGTCGCGGGAGATGAAGGAGGCGATCATGGTGGCGGTTACACCTGACATCAAAGGACAAGAGAAGTTGCCAGTCTCAAAGTCGCGCCCGGTCGCGATCGACGCGTTGCCTTGGCACCCCACCGCGTTTCCCGGAATCGAGCAGAAGATTCTCCTCCGCGATGAAGAACGTGGATTGATGACGGCGTTGATCCGCATGGCGCCTGGCGCGCGCCTGCCGCTGCACGAACACGCGGATATCGAGCAGACTTACGTGATCGAGGGCAGCTTGGCCGACGATGAAGGGAACGATATCGCGGCCGGCGACTTCATTTGGCGGCCGAAAGGCCACCGCCATGTCGCATGGTCGCCCAAAGGAGCGCTATTGATCGGTGTGTTTCTGCGCCCGAACGTGTTTCTCGAAGCTTAAGGGCGGGGGAGTTGGGGAATCAAAGTCCCAGCAGCTCGCCCGCGGTCAAGACGCGCCAGATATTCTTTATCTCCTGACGATCCAGCTCGAAATCCTGCTTCACCCCGGGAGGCGGATTGAATTGGCGCAGCGCGACCTTGTCCGCGGTCCGCCGCAGCAAGCGCTTCACATAGCAGGGACCTGTGGTTTCGCCGAGCTTGGGCGCCATCTCGACCACCACGTCGCACCCCGGCGTCGGCGGGCGACTGGGGTTGATGAAGATCAGGTCGCCCGATTCAAAGCGCGGCGACATCGAATCGCCGTGAACGTACAACGCGAAGACGGATGCCGCTCCCACTAGACCGGGCGGACGGCGCACCATATCCACCACATCGCCGTTGAATGAGAAATCGCCATCGGTGCCGCCGACTACAGTGCCACGAACGGGGATATCGCGCTTCATGGTGGCGAGGCTGCGCAACGACATGCCCACGGACAAATCAACCTCGGAGGGGTGCGACGCGGGGGGGGGTTCAAACGGCGTGACTGGGCCGGACGATGCGCGCCGACCCGCCCGCGGCTCTCCCTCGCCAGCGAAAAGCCACAGCCAACTGACGCCAAGCTTTTGCGCCAGGAGCCGTGCGGCATCCTCCGGAAGATTGCGGGTTCCGTTTTCGTAGGCGCGATACGTGACTTCGGACAGCCCGGCGCCGCGCGCAAAGGTTGCGGCGCTGGAATAACCGGCGGCCTGACGTGCCCAACGAAGGCGTTGCGACTTCGCGTTCATCGCCTGCAAAACTACCAGCGGGTCGGTGAATTGTCAACGCAAAATGTATTGCATCGATTGGCATCTCAGAGTATCATTGTTTATGCAATAATGTATCGGGAAGCCTGAGTAACGACCGAATAGACGCCATGGGGAAAAGGATGTTGTATGTTTCCGGCGATGTATTGAACGTATCGGAAGATTCAAGGAAATGGCGCCCGAAATCAAATAACCGCAAAGCCCAATACACTGCCGCAACGGCGGAAACAGCGCGCGGCCGCGTGTTTGCGGCACTGCGGGCGGCTGCGGAACAATGCAGGCCGTGCCCAAGCAACCGAGAGCTTTGTCGCTGCGCCGGGCTTCTGCGCGAGGCGGATGTGACGTCGGTTTTCCGCCATTTGCGCCAGCGGAAATTGATCGAGGTGGAATGGACGACGCCGGCGCCGGGTGGGGCGCGGCGGGTCGTGATCGTTGCAACCGGCGCGCGGACGGATTGGAGCTTGCACGGGCCGCGCTGGGGATACGAAGTCACGGTTTCAAGCGAGGCATCCGCTGCGCTTGGCCGGTTCCTGGGCAGACGAGGAGGGCACCGGGATGTGACGCGAGCCGAGGCACGCGCGATCTCCCGGCGCTCACCGCCGGATCGAGGGATGCCCTTGCGTCCTGAAACATCGTCGGGCGCGGGTTGTGCGCTGGCCGGCCTTCTGCGCCCCGATCCCGACGCCACGGTGGCAGAGTGACGGAGGAAAACGTGGAGCCTCGTCACCTCGGCGGAAAGCGCGATAGGCGGCGGTTGATTCCCCAGCATCGCCTTTCGCATGACGAGTTCGCGGAGGAAGAAACACATGTCGACGGCGAGCGCGCCATTGCGAAGCGCGTGGTGACGCAAACGCCGCTCGACCGCTATGCGCGCCGCGGATTGATCGATGCCCGGCAGAACCAGGCAGGGCAGGCGCTAGCACGGGATTGGCACTACGCCCGCATAGAACCGCGCATGATCGGCAGCTATCGCGATCTGATCGACTGCGGCGGCGCGCCAGACCCGGCGGCCGACCGCGAACACGCGCGCAGGCGATTGAGCCGCGCCATCGGCTCGATCGGCCGGGTGGCGGCAAACGACGTGGTGGCGGTGTGCTGCCTGCAGCGCGCGGCGGGCGGCCCGGTGGCAATGGAAATCGTGCGGCGCGGGCTGGACGTGCTGGCCGATCACTATGGCCTGTAAAGAAACCTGTAAACGCAGCCGCCGCCAGCGACGTGATGCGCCTTCCGAGCAGTTCGGCGCTCGCGCGCTGCAACGCTTGGCATGGTTGATGGAGAACGCGGAAAGCGAACAGGCGCAGGTGTCGGCGGCGAAAGAGCTGCTGGATCGGGTGCGCGGCCCTTCGTCGGCGCAATCATCCTCGGCCGGCGATAACGGGTTGAGGCAGGTGGTTGCGCGCCTGCGCGAGCTTCGTCCTAGACGCGGCGCAAAGGCCTCAAGTGAGGGGTGAGGTCGATGAGATTGCGCGTACGTTGATCGCCTGGGGCGACGATCCCGGTGCGTTCGTACGCCAAGCGCTGGGCGTAACGCCCGAACCTTGGCAGGCTGAAATCCTGGCTCTGGTGGCTCGGGGCGAAAAACGCATCGCCATTCGCTCCGGCCACGGCGTGGGTAAGACGGCGCTGGAAGCATGGCTGGTGCTCTGGTTCGGTATGACGCGGGAAGGCGCGAAAATCCCCGCAACCGCACCGACGGCGCATCAGCTCAACGATCTGCTATGGGGAGAGATCGCCAAATGGCGCGGCGCGCTGGCCGACCGTTTGCCCGAACTTGCGGGAGAGATATCGATCAAAACCGACCGGGTTGAGTTCCTACCATGGCGTAGCACGGCCTTTGCGCGCACCAGCCGGCTTGGGCAGTCCGAAGCGTTGCAGGGATTCCACGCCGAGAATCTACTGTTCGTGATCGACGATGCGATACGCAATCCTCGCAGTTAGCGCGCTGTTGCTAACGGGATGCGGCGGAATCCCCTTGTTCGGCGAAAAGGGCACGGATGACCGTTTCTGCCCCGCAGTTAGGCCCTATGAGCAGGGGTTTCGCGACAGTTTGGCGGCCGATGTCGAGCGGCTGCCTGCCGGCAGTGCAGTCCGGGTCGCAATAGCCGACTACTGGATGCTGCGCGCCGAAGCAATTTCCTGCGCGCGGCATTGACACGGATGGCGGCCTGGACGCTGCCGTGATGAGCGCCTAACGTCTTTCGTCTCTGTACATTGGTATGAGGCGCGCAATGCTCGATCTGTATGTCTGGCCCACGCCCAACGCCTATAAGATCTCGATTATGCTCGCGGAGATCGGGCGGCCGTATCGCGTTATTCCCGTCGATATCCAGCGCGGCGACCAGTTCAAGCCCGATTTCCTGAAGATCAGCCCCAACAACAAGATGCCGGCGATCGTGGATCACGACGCGCCCGGAGGCAAGCCACTGGCGCTTTTCGAGTCGGGCGCCATCCTGATGTATCTTGCCGAAACCAGCGGTCGATTTATGCCCAAGGATTTGCGCGGTCGGTACGATGTCATCCAGTGGCTGATGTTTCAGATGGGCGGCATCGGGCCGATGCTGGGTCAGGCGCATCATTTTCGCCAATACGCGCCGGAAAAGTTGGATTACGCGATCAATCGCTACACCAACGAAGCGAAGCGACTGTATGGCGTTGTCGATCGCAGACTGGGCGAGGCCGATTTTTTAGCCGGCGGCTATTCGATCGCCGATATGGCCGTATTTCCTTGGATCAGGCCGTATGAGCGCCAAGGCCAGAAACTGGAAGATTTTCCCAATCTGAAACGCTGGTTCAATGCGATCGACGCGCGGCCGGCGGTGAAAAAGGGACTGGAGCTCCTGGCCGAGAAGCGGCGCACCGGACCGATGGACGACAAGGCCAAGGAAGTCTTGTTCGGATCTGCGCAGTATGCCAAACGCTAATTTAGGCGCCTGAGGCGCCATCCACGTGAGGGCTTCGCGTGCCGCGTAGGCGGTACGCGCGGCCCTTTTTATGTTTGGTTCTTATTATCTTAGCGCACTGACATTTAGCCGTTAGCGCATTGAATTTACGTACTTCTACCGGCCTATCGATAGGCAAACAACATCATAGGGAGCGCGCGCGCAATGTCTTTTTTGCCGTACTCAGATCAATTCATGCCCGACGATCAAGTACCTGCGTGGTCCCAGGAGCCGCGCACGGATTCGGCACGGACTGACAGAATCATGCAAATTCTTGCCGCAAGGCCGTTTGGCAGTTCTGGAAGTTCGATTGACCGAAATCGGCCAAAATGGGGAACCGAACAAGATGAGAATCTACCCAGCCTGCATCTGCACCCCGATGGCCGCACTATACAGTTGGCTTGGGTGGGTGCCGCGCCGATCGCACTACGACTGGGGCAAGCAGGAATTAACGGATTGCGGATGTTGGGCGCCGGTGCGGCCGCGGCATTGGGCGCAATTCTGCAGTCCTTTCACAATCGCTTGGGGCGTTTGCCTACGCCTAGCGAGCTTGACGCGGCTCTTAGCGAGCAATCGGTCCAGCAAGATTCAAAAGCTGCCACAGGAATAGCCACTCAAGACGGTACGCCAAGTCAGACCGAAGACTCAAATGATAAGGGACAATGCGAGCGTCTGTATGCGGTCGACACTGATACATGCAATGGTATTTCGCGAATCCGCGGCAAGCGTGCGGGCGCGATATGTCATGAAGGGGCATCGGCGCGGTATGCCGAGTGTTTACAATCCGGACTACCAGTAAGAACGCCGTTGCCGATATGGGACAATTGATCCTTTACAAAAAAATCTTTTGCAATTGGAATTCCTGATATTCTGATGCGGCTGTTCATTGCGTCAAATGTTGGGGATCCGCCATGGCAACAATCTCAGAAAACGACCTGTTGATTCACTTTGACCCTGCTAAGCAGTTGCTTATTATAGATCATTTAATGTTCGAACATGGGCAGCAAGTCGATACGGTTCTTCTTACCGAAGTTCATCTGTCGCAACTGAAGGCAATGCCGTTTGCTGACGCGGCACGAATGCTTGGGGAAAATATACTCATTTCCCTTTCCGGAACGAGGAAGGCATTAATCCCATCATAGTTCAAAGCGTATGCAAGGCCGTGGCAAGCTCGTGCTCAAAGCGCCGTTTCTTAAGCGCGTGTTTTTTCGCAATGGTGTTGCCGAGAAAAGCATACCTTATCCATTCTCCATGCCCCTTCTCAAACGGAGAAACCTCGATATCTCGTTCTCGAGGCCGGTTACGATCATTGTTGGTGAAAACGGCGCCGGCAAGAGTACACTGCTTGAGGCAATCGCTACGGGATGCGGATTCAATCTTAGTGGCGGCAGCGCCGATCACAGGTTTGGCAACGAGCGCAAATCGCCGCTGGCGCCGTATTTGGGCTTTTCCTGGCTTCCCAAGATCAGCCGCGGTTTCTTCATGAGAGCGGAGAGTTTTTTCAATCTGGCCACTTATATTGACGAACTCGCACACGATCATCCAGCAGCACATCAGCCCTATGGAGGAAAGTCTCTTCATAAGCAATCTCACGGCGAGGCATTCCTAGCGCTGTTCCAGAACCGATTTGGCCGTGATGCTATTTACATCTTGGACGAACCTGAAGCCGCGCTATCGCCCAGCCGGCAACTAATTTTTCTTCGGGTGCTCAAGACTCTTGAATCCAAAAATTGTCAGGTGATCCTAGCAACCCACTCGCCGCTGTTGATGGCTTATCCGAATGCCGAGTTGTTCAGGATAGAAGACGATGGGCAGCTTAAAAAGGCCAGTTTTCGCGAAACAAACCACTACTTGCTTATGCGTGAATTCATCAAGAACCCTGATGAGTTTATCAATAGAATGCTAGCGGATTGAGCGGCTTTAAGGGCAGGGATACAGCGCCTGCATCGCTGCTTTTACCCCTACCGGGATGCGTTCGGCATGCATCTCGGTATGCGCCTCGGTCCAGCCGCGAAAGCGACGCGAAATCTCGGTCATGAAATCGTCCCGCAGCAGGCGCTCACGCGGCAAACAAATGCCGTCGAACGCATTGGGGTCGCGCAAACGCTCGCGTAATTTTTGGTAGGGTTCCTGTCGCGCCAACTCCTCCACGCGCACCGCGGCATAGCGTTGGATATAGGCGTTGAATTGTTCATCGCAGTAGAACGGTTCCAGCTTGCAGCGCTTCAGGAACTCGCCCGTATTCACAGGACGCCGATCATCATAGGTCGGCTTGCTGTCCAGCTGAAATTCTTCACCCCGGGCATTGCCGAATCCGAAGGCAAGCAGGCCAAGAATGGCAAGATGAAGCTTTGTAAGGTGCAAAACGCTTAGCCTTTTTGCGTTGTCGCTGCGGAGCGCGGAAGCATTTCCTTCAGCCCGCTTTGTCGCGGAGCCCGGAAAAAGCAAGTTCGCCGGCCGGTGTGGCAAGCCACGCCTTTCTGGTCGACTTTCAACAGAATTGTGTCGCCGTCGCAGTCCACCATGAAATCGACCAGCCGTTGCGTGTTGCCGGAACTCTCGCCCTTGCGCCACAACGCGCCGCGCGACCGGGACCAATAGCAAACGCGGCCCGTGCGCAGCGTTTCTCCGACCGATTCCCGGTTCATCCACGCCATCATCAAGACCTCGCCCGTGTCGTGCTGCTGGGCGATGGCGGGCACCAACCCGGCGTCGTCGAATACGAGCGCGGTGAGCACTTGGGTAACCGCCGCTTCCGGTAGAGGGGGGGATAGGGATTGCACCGGCTGCATGAAGGTCTCCTCAGCGCCACGCGTGCGAAGCGCGGCTCCGCCTTTGCGGGCGCTGTGTTATACTATATCCAGGACTAGAGCCAGAGGCTGTATGGCAAAATCGCCCGCGCTGCTCGAGGCCGACCACGATCATCGCCATTGTGTCGATAACGCGCTGGCGGTGGCGACCGAGCTGTGCCAACGCCGCGGGGCGCGGTTGACAGTGCTTCGCCGACGCGTGCTGGAGTTGGTTTGGCGCTCGCACGGGCCGGTTGGGGCTTATGAAATCCTGGACTGGTTGCGCAGCGAAGATGGACGCACGGCAGCGCCGCCGACGGTTTATCGCGCGCTTGATTTTTTAATCGAGCAAAGGCTGATCCACCGAATCGAATCGCTGAATGCCTTCGTCGGATGCATCGATCCGATCAACCCGCATACCGGCCAGTACCTCATTTGCCGCGATTGCCGAACGGTAACCGAATTGGACGACGATGGGATCAGCCATGCCATCCGTCGCCAGGCGCAGCAGCGTGGCTTTCAGATCGGACAGCAAACGGTAGAAGTGCACGGGCTATGCGAAAACTGCGCCGGCAAAAAACCCGGCAGCGAGATCGGGCGGCAAAGCGCTTCTTGATACGCTCTACGCGGGCCCATTCAGCCGAACATGTCCCGTGTGATCGAGGCGTACCAGCCTTCGGCGAAAATCGCTTCGCGATTGCGGAAATCGGGCGGCGCGCCCGTCGGGCTTACTCCGCCTTCGACGCTTACCAGCCCCTTGTCGGTCACGCGATAGACGTTAGCAACCGAAATGCCATAGTTCGGCGCGACCAGGCTATAACAGGTATTGGCGAGGGCGGGCGAGGCTGGCTTTCGGCTATTGAGCACGGCGATAATTGCCAACGCCGCCACCTTGGCCTGGCTGTTGGCCGAGAAGCCCGATTTCGGCATCTGACCCGCGATCGAAGCATCGCCAATTACGTACGCGTCGGGATTCATTTTCGATTGGAACGTCTCGAAATCCACCGGGCACCAACCAGTGTCATTGGCAAAACCGGCGGCGCGCGCGATTTCACCAGCCATCTGCGGCGGAATGACGTTGATCACGGCGCCTTTCTGTTCGCCGAACTCGGTCTTTACCGTCATGGCTTTGGCGTCCACCGAGGCGACCTTGCCGCCGGCCTTGCCAGGCAACCAGTCGATCATTCCAGGATAGTTGGCTTGCCAGCCCTCCTGAAATAGCGCCTGCTTGGAAAAGTTTTCCTTGGCATCGAGGATCAGGATCTTCGACCGCGGTTTCCGGGTTTTGAGGAAATGCGCGATCATGCTGGCCCGTTCATACGGTCCCGGCGGGCAGCGATACGGATTGTCCGGGCAGACCATCAGCACCGTGCCGCCATTGGGCATCGCTTCGAGCTGTCGCTTCAACAGCAACGTCTGCGCGCCGGCTTTCCAGGCGTGGGGCATTTTCTCGGCCGCCGTTCGGTCGTACCCGGGAAGGGCGCCGAAATTCAGATCGATGCCCGGCGACAATACAAGCTTGTCATAGGGCAGGAGTGAGCCGCTGGACAGCGACAGACGCTTGGCGCCCGTGTCGATGCCTTGCACCGTCGCGTGAATCACGCGCACGCCATCCTTTGCCAACCCCTCATATCCATGGGTGATTTCTTCGATCGGGCGCAGTCCGCCAAGCACCAGGTTCGAGAACGGGCAGGTAACGAATTTTCGACTCGCCTCGACCAGCGTGACAGCCAATTGCTTATCCAAACGTTTCAGATAACGCGCCGCCGCGGCGCCGCCGAAGCCGCCCCCCACCACCGCCACGCGCGCCTGCGCGCCGAAGGCCAGGTTTGGCATGGCCAGGACAGCGCCGGCAGCGCTGGCCATAGCCGTGAACGATCTGCGCGAGATGCGTTTCATCATCGCCCCCTATTTTATCTTGGAAAAATAATCGGCCAACGCGTCGATCTCTTGATCGGTATAGCCCTTGGCCAGGCGATTCATCACGGTTGCGGGGCGCGTTCCGTTCTTGAACCCGGCCAATGCCTCTTTCATTTCCTTCGCGCTGCGCCCGTCGATGGTAGGAATAGCGCCGGGGCTTTTGCCGTCCGTGCCGTGGCATGCAGCGCAGGACAAGGCCAAGGCAAGAGGCATTTCTTGCGCGGGCGCCGGGAATGAAAGCAGTGTCAAGCCCAGGCAGGCTGCAAAAATGCTGCGCAGATGTGCCATCGCGTGACTCCCCGCATCAATTCAGCTTCAACCCATAGCGCATGAAGCCGTTCTCTCCGGGCCCGAGCTTGCTGACTTTGGGATTGGCGGCCAATAGCTTTTCGGCTGCGGGCGCGCTCTCGAACATCACCGTAATCGGCGCCTCCGGTGCAACGAAGCTCCAATTGCCGTCGGCGCTTGGATTTACGGTTCCGAGGTTGCGAATGTATTGAACCAACGCCTCGCGGTTCTCCTCCGGCGCCTCAGCGATGACGTTCTTGCCATCCAAGCCGGGAAATTTGCCACCGCCGCTGGCGCGATAGTTGTTCGTGACGACCACGAACCTCTGGGCGGGATCGATCAGCTTGCCTTGAAACTGCAAGCCCACGATGCGGCGGTTATTGGAGTCTATCACCTTTCCGTCGTTGTCGTAGCGGCGCGGCTTTGTGACGTCGATCTTGTAGGTCACACCGTCAATCACGTCGCAGTTGAACGACGGGAAGGCGGCGTTAATCAGCGGTTGGCCATCGCCCTTGGCCGGGTCAATTTGGTTGAAGATGCCAGCCGACATCTCCAACCATTCGCGCACGCCGTCGCCATTCACTACCACGGCCTGCACCGTGTTGGGATAGAGGTACAGGTCGGCAGTGTTCTTTATGGCGATATCGCCTGCGGGAATGTCCGTATAGTAGTCGGCCCCGCCGCGACCGCCTGCTTTGAAAGGTGCGCCTGCCGACAGCACGGGCAGGCTTTCATACTGCCCGCCCTTCAGGATGTTCTTGATGTACCAAGCCTGTGCGTCGGTAACGATCTGTATCGATGGGTCGTCCTGCACCAGCGCAAAATAGCTGTAGATCGGCGCGGAGGTTTTGCCGACCGGCGCGCGCACATAGGCCAAGGTGCCTTCGTGCTCGGCCTTGACCGCAGCGACAATCTCAGGATCGTTTGCCACCGCAGCGACTTTTTGCCGACCTTCCAAGCGGAAAACCGCGCGCACGCTGGCCTTGGCGTCGGCCACGCTCCATTTCCCGGCGTCGTTGCGCTTGAGCGCCATGTCGACGATGCCCAGATGGCTGCCCCAAGCGCCTGGCATTGTTGCTGGCACTCCATGAATCGTGCCGTTGACGAGATCGACGTTTGGAACGTCCTTGAACGTATCGCTGGGGAAGACAAGGTGCGCATGGCCGAACAGGATGGCGTCGATCCCCGGCACTTGCGCCAAATAATACACGGCATTTTCGTCCATGCCTTGCCGTTCGCGCGCGTTTAGCCCGGAATGCGGCACGGCAATCACCAGATCGGCGCCCTTGGCCCGCATCTCGGGAACCAGTTTCTTGGCGACATCGACGATATCCTGCGCAGTCACTTTGCCCTGAAGATTGATCCGGTCCCATTGCATGATCTGCGGCGGTACGAAACCGATTATGCCAATGCGTATAGAAACTTCAGCGCCCGCGTCGTCCTTCAGTTTGCGATCAAGGATAACGTAAGGGGTGAAATAGCTCTTTTGCCCGTCGGGCTGAAAGATGTTCGCGTTGACCATCGGGAACTTCGCGCTGGCCATCGCGGTCTTTAGAAAATCGAGGCCGTAGTTGAATTCGTGATTGCCAAGATTGCCGGCATCGTAGCCTAGCAGATTCAGCGCGCGATAGATCGGGTGATCTTCGCCCGGCTTCAAACCTTTTTGCCTTGCGACGAAATCGCCGAATGGGCTGCCCTGGATCGTGTCGCCATTGTCGATCAAAAGGCTATTTGGCGCCTCGGTGCGCGCCTGGCGGATCAGCGTGGCGGTGCGCGACAGCCCGAAGCCGTCATCCTCGCGATCGCGGTAATAGTCGTAATTCAAAATGTTGATATGCAGATCGGCGGTTTCGAGCAGACGCAGCCTGACGCTGTTATCTGCCGAAACGGCCGGCGCCAGCAACAAAAACGAGGCGAGAGCAAAAAGCACACGGCGAAACATCGGTGCCATCCTCCTATCGCCAGTGAACCCAACAGCGATACTACGCGGTTCCCCGGTGGTAGGCCAAGAGGCGGTCTAGGCCTTATTGCCGCCGTAGTACAACATGACAGTGTGTTTTGCCTCGGCGAAGAAAAGCCAACGCTCGATCAGTACGCCGACAATGGCCGAAACCGCCGCAATCAACGCTGCGATCGTCGCAAAACGGCCGGTGACCGCAACGGTCAGGCCGGCAAGCACAAACGGAACAAAAAACCCGAACGACAGGCTTATGCGACGCAATTGCCAGGCATGCTTGCGCGCTAGGCGATAGCCCATCTCGCGCAGCAGGAAATTTTCCTGGGTATGCGGCGGATCCAGCAACGTCACCTTGCCGAATTGGTCCAGCCCGGTTGCGGTCTGCGGCGTCGAGCGCGCGCTGGACGTATCGACATAGCGCCAATAGCCGATCTTCAGCACCATGCCGACCAGCGCCGCGCCCGCGGCGATTGCGGCGACCGACGGCCGCGACAAACCGCGGGACTGCAGCAGCACGTTAATCCACAACGCACCGGTCATTATCGCCATGACCAGATAGCCGGGCACGACCCAGCGGTTGTGCCACTGATGGATCGGCTTCAAGGAGGCATAGATCATGCCGGTGCAGAACACGGTGGCGAGCGCCAAAATGCCCGCGAGAACGCCGCACAACGCGAAAAGCCCGCTATTTTCGCCGAAAAGCGACCAAGCCACCGCGAAAGGCAGGGTAGGCACGAACGTCAACAGCGCCATCGAACCTTCACGCGACAACCAGGACGAACGCCATTGCGACATGGCCCGCCAGGACCTTTCCGGTCGCCCGAGATGCAGCAGCGACGACAGAAGCCCGGCGACGACGAGGGCCAGCGCCAGGGCGAATGCGGCCAAGCCGAACTTGGCGTTCGGTTGCAGTAACCGCGTGGCGGCGCCATAACCCAGCACGGCAAGCATCCCGTACCCCGCGCCCGAGGTCACTGTGAACATGATTATCGAAAAACTGGGGTGCATGTCTTCTATTACCGCGACAGAAGCCGGTCCATCCAGCGCAACAACAGCCCGGCGCCGTTGAAATCGTCTTCGGTTGGTGCGAGAGCCGCAGGTGCGCCGGTACAGCCAGGCTCGGTTTTGCGCGGCCGCGGTGGAAGATATTTGTTCACGGGCCGATAGCCGAGCTCGGGCATCAGATCGTATCCTCCGCGGCTTGCGACCAGCTGCGACACGGGTGAATTTGAGTCGCCCAGGTCGCCGAAGTGCCGCGCGCCAACCGGACAAACGCTGACGCAGGCGGGTACGCGGTCTACTTCCTCCAAATTCTCGTTGTATATGCGGTCGATGCAAAGGGTGCATTTTTTCATCACCCCGTCATCGGCGTCGAATTCGCGCGCGCCATAGGGGCAGGCCCAGGCGCATAGCTTGCAGCCGATGCAGATATCGGCATTTACCAGTACAATGCCGTCTTCCGCGCGCTTATAGGATGCGCCGGTCGGGCATACCGTCACGCAATCCGGCGTCTCGCAGTGCAAGCACGATTTCGGGAAGTGGATCGCGCGCGCATCGGCGCCTTCTCCGGCCTCGAAACTGTGAATGCGATTGAACCATACGCCCGTCGCATCGCTGCCATACGGATCGAAGTCGGTGAGCGGCGCGGAATGCCCGCCCGCATTCCATTCCTTGCAGCTTACCGCGCAAGCATGGCATCCGACGCAAATGTCGAGGTCGATAACCAGGCCCAGTTTTCTACCGGAAGGCAGTGCAGGCAAGCTGGTCATCGCGCGCCTGCGCCCGGGTCGGAGTGGAAGCCTGCGCCATAGCGCAATATCCCCGGCGGCTCCATTAATCCGGGCATGCGCCTGACCGGAACGAAACGCGGGGCTGCCTCGCCGGCTTCTTTAGGATCGGCTTTTTCCAGTCGCACGCGCAGGTCGTACCAGGCGGCCTGGCCCGTCACCGGATCGGCATTGGCGTAACGCAGACCGTCGGCCTGCGGCGGCAGCAGCTCCGAGATCACGTGGTTCAGCATGAACCCGCGCTTGGCTTCCGGTGAATCGGGCGCAAGGTTCCATGCGCCGGCGCGCCGGGCGATCGCGTTCCACGTCCACACCGTATCGGGATTGACGCCATCGACCAGCGCCACTGGCGCCTTGATACGGCCATGATGGCTTATCACCCACACCCAATCACCGTCGGCGAGGCTCAGCCGCATTGCAGTCGCGCGCTGGATGTAGAGACGGTTATCGCCATGAATTTGCCGCAGCCAGGCGTTATGCGACCCCCAGCTATGGTATAGCGCCATGGGCCTTTGCGTTACCGCGTGCAGCGGAAATTCGCCTTCCGGCACCAGCTCGCCCTCGAACGGTGCGTACCACATCGGTACCGGATCGAAATAGGCCTCGATGCGCGACCGGTCGCGTGCCGGCGGCAGCACGTTTCCGTGCCCGCGCGCGGCCAAACGGAACCTTTGAAGCGGCTCGCAATAAAGCTGCATAATTATCGGCTCGGCGCTGGCGACGAAACCCATGCGGACCGCCCACTCCAGATAGCCCTTATTGGCGTGCTTGTAATAGCGCTGCGATGGTTCCAGTTCGTGCCGCCAAAAACATCCATTCGCGATATACGCATCAAGCTGGCGTGGATTGTTGACGCCCCGCCCATAGTCGCCGCCATTTACGCCGCGCCAGCCGGCAAGCAACCCGAAGCCGGGTTGGCGTTCATGGTTGACCATGTAGTCCGCATAGCCGCCGGGATAGCGCGGCGTGCCGTCGGTGTTGACTAGCGCCGACAACTTCAGACGTGCGCCCAGATCCAGCAATACGTCCTGGAACGGGCGCACGTCCCGCGTGGCTTGGACAACGGGCTGGCGGATCGCGTCGGCTGCGCCGTCGGCGTCGGAGATCGGCCGGTCGAGCAATGAAATGCAATCATGGCGTTCCAGATACGTGGTATCCGGCAACACGAGGTCGGCATAGGAAACGATTTCGGAATAATAGGCGTCGGCAACGATCAAATGCGGGATGGCGTATTCGCCCGTCGCGGAATCGCGCGCCGACAGCATCGCCATGGTGCCGGCGGTGTTCATCGACGAATTCCAGCTCATATTCGCCATGAACAGGAATAGCGTGTCGATCTTGTACGGATCACCCTTCCAGGCGTTATGCACGACCATTTGCAGCAGGCCATGTGCGGCCAATGGCGCTTCCCAGGAATAGGCCTTGTCGATACGCAACGGCCGTCCCGTGGCGTCCACGAGCAGGTCTTCCGGTCCTTGGGGGAAGCCAAGCGGCGCTCCTTCCATCGGCAGGCCCGCTAGCACCTGATCCGCGCCGCCACAAGGTCTGGTCGATGGAGGCACCGATTTGGGGTAGGGCGGCCTGTAGCGGAACCCGCCCGGGCTATCGATCGACCCCAAAAAAATCTGCAGCAGATGAATCAAACGGCAGGTGTGGAATCCGTTGGCATGCGCCGAGATGCCGCGCATCGCGTGCATGCTGACCGGCCGGCCGACGGTTTTCGTGTAACGCCGCCCGGCCCAATCGGTCCAAGGAATATCCAACTCGATCTGCTGCTCGAAAGCAGCATGCGCAAGCTCGGCGGCAATCCGCCTAATGGTGTCGGCAGGTACGCCGACCCGATCCGCCACGGCGTTGGGGGCATATTGCCGATCCAGGAACCGCCGGGCGATCAATTCGAAGCTCGGCACTACTTTCGTGCCGTTAGTCAGCGTGTACTGTCCGACCAGCGCCGGGCGCATATCGGCTAGCAGCGCATTGGCCGAAATCTTCATGTCGGGCAGCCAGCAAAGCGGATTGCCAGCTTCGTCGCGCGCGATCAAACCGTCCTTTTCCGTACCTGGCGCGTCGATTACCAGCCACGGTGCATTGGTGTAGCGGACCAAATAATCGAAATCCACTCGATCCGCGCGCAACAACTCGTGGATCAACGCGGCCACGAACAGCCCGTCTGTGCCGGGCCTAATGCCTATCCATTCATCGGCAATGGCCGAATAGCCGGTGCGAACCGGATTGATCGATACAATTTTGGCGCCGCGCTTCTTCAGCTTTCCCAAGCCGATTTTCAGCGGGTTCGAGGAATGGTCCTCGGCAACGCCGAACAGCAGGAAATATTTGGTGTGATCGAAATCGGCCTCGCCGAATTCCCAAAATGACCCACCGATGGTGTACATCCCGGCGGCGGCCATGTTTACCGAGCAGAATCCGCCATGCGCCGCATAATTTGGGGTGCCGAACTGGCTGGCCCACCAACCGGTCAGCGCCTGGCTTTGGTCTCGCCCGGTGAAAAAGGCCAGCTTGCGCGGATCGTTGGCGCGGATGGCGGCCAGCCAGTCGGTGGCCAGCGTCATCGCCTCGTCCCACTCGATCTCCTTGAACTCGCCCGTGCCGCGCTCGCCCACGCGCAGCAAGGGCTTGTTGAGCCGCGCCGGCGAGTATTGTGTCATGATGCCGGCCAAGCCCTTGGCGCACAAAACGCCTCGGTTGACGGGATGCGCTTTATTGCCCTCGATATAGCGGATCGCGCCGTCGCTGAGATGCACCTTGATGCCGCATCGGCAGGCGCACATGAAGCAGGTCGTGCATTTGACCTCGTCGCTAACCTTGGGCGAGGTGTCGATTTTCTCGACCACTGTCGCCAGCGGATTGAACTTCAAGCGGACACTCCTCAAAATTCTTCAGCTCAGGTCAGCGCATCGATTTGTTCGTCGTTAAGTTTGCCGGGCACCACGGTGATCGGCACGCGCAGCTTTCCGGCCATCTTGCCGACGAGATAGTTGACCAGCGGGCCTGGGCCTTCCGGTCCCGTTCCGGCGCCCAGCACAAGGATCGAGATGCTGGGTTCCTCGTCGATCAACTTCATGATCTGCACCGCGCGCTCGCCCTCGCGCACATAAACCATTGGCATCGTTCCAGCCAGCTCGTTCACCTGCGCCGACAGGTCCTGCAGCAGCTTCTCGGCCTCCTCGCGGCGCTCCTCCTGAATCAGCGATTCGACGGCCATCCATTGCTGAAAGTCGGCGGGCTCCAGAACGTACAGCAGTGCCACGCGTCCGCCGGTCTTTTTGGCGCGATTGCACGCAAAGCGCAGCGCCGTGCGTAGCTCGGCCGTCGCGTCCACAACGATCAAGAACACGCGGCCGGTAGGCGCCGGCGGCTGCGGCTGCTTAGTTTCGGCCATGCGCTCTACGCTTTCCGGAACAGGAACGCGGCGCCCGATCCTGCCACCAATGCCATCACAATCGCAATCGCGCCATAGATCGGCGCGTCGCGGTGCGCGAACAGGAAAATATCGGCGCCGAGCCCGATCTTGCTGATCACCAGCGGCGCGGTTTGCGCGCCGGCTACCTCGCCCTTGCGCAACAGGAACACTTCCACCGTATAGGTTCCCACCGGCACGTTGGCCGGGAACGCCACCGTCGCGCGGAACAGCTGGTTGCCCAGGAACTGCACATTACCGATCTTGCCGGGGAACAGGCCTTGTTCCTGCTTCAAGCGCACCAACGCTTGGGTGAACGCTTTATGTTCAGGCTCGTTCTCGCGGCCTTCGGCCGCGACGCGCAGATTTTCCAGCCCGATCTGATGGCGCGCAAGCACGGGCGGCTGCGCGATTTCGGCAAGCGGCTTATTCGCCGCCACGGCGTAAAAGCTCGGTACCCGGGCGAAATGGAACGATTCGCCGTGGATCCAGATTCCCGCCAAGCGTTCTTTACGGCGCACGACCTCTTCGCGTTCAGGCCCGCGCACGACCACCGCAACATCGCCTTCGCCGTCGGTGGCGCCGAATACCAGCACCTCCGTGCCCGTGAAGCCCGTGGTGATGGCGACGAGATGGGTTGAGACGTCGGCCACCACCGGCTCGGCGCGCGCGGGCGTCATGATCGACGCGAGCACCGCAAACACGGCCATGACCAGGAGCAGCTTCACGAATGCCCCTGCGGAATAGTCGTAACAATGAGCAGGGAGCTCATCGGCAGTTCGATGTCGCGCGAAGCATCGCGCGCAAGCATTCTGCGGCCAGGCCCATCCCCGGAATCAGAAACATTGTCCACCGATAGGTCGGCGACGGGCGGATAGACCTGCATGGCGTCCGATGGGCGTCCGAAAGGCGAGCGTTGCCGAGCGTATCTTGACCGCAAAAGGCGGCTTCGCCCATCATAGCGCAGCCCAGGCTAAGTGGAAGATTTTTCTAGGGTTTAGCCGATTCCAACCTCGGTCAGCGCGTCGCCCATGCGGTCCAAGAAACGGTCGCAATCGGCTTCGTCATGGGCCAGGGACAGATACAGCTTGGTGCCCATGGGGTTCAGGAAAACGCCCCGGCGGAGCAGGCCCAGCATCAGCTTGCGGCCCTTGGCTCCGTCGCCGCGCTTGGTGCTGCGGTAGTCGAAAACGGGGTTGGGCGAGAACACGACCTGGGCCAGCGGGCCGTCGCCGATTACCTGGGCGCGTTGTTGCCGGTCGGCCAGCACGCGAAGCATGCCTTGGCGAAGGTATTCCCCCAGCGCGCGCAGGCGCGGATAGGTGTCCTTACCGCGATAGATGGAGAGCGCGGCCAACGCCGCCGCGGTGCTGACCGGATTTCCGCCCAAGGTCGATGCGGTCCAGACATAGTCCGGCTGCCCGAGCCGGTCCTCGCGCACCCAGTCCATGATCTCCACCCGCCCGCCGAACGCGCCGATCGGATACCCGCCGCCCAGCGCCTTGCCATAGGCGACGAGGTCGGGGATTACGCCATAGAATTCCTGCGCGCCGCCATAGGCCAGGCGGAAGCCCGTCACCACCTCGTCGAAGATCAGTACCACGCCATGCTTGTCGCAGGCCGCGCGCAGGCCTTGCAGAAATCCGGGCCGGGGCGGCGTGCAGCGCTGCAGCGGCTCCACGATTATGCCTGCCAGCTTTCCGGCGTGGGCGGAGATGATCCGCTCGGTCGTCGCAAGGTCGTTATACGGCGCCACGATCACCTGGTCGTTCACAACCGGCGCGATGCCGGCGCTGGATGGGTCGGGCGTGGGAAAATCCTTCAGCTTCTGCGGGAACAGGCTGGTGACGCCGATCTCGTTGGCGCCGTGATAGGCGCCCTCGAATTTCAGGATCAGCGGCCGGCCGGTGCAGGCGCGCGCCAGGCGCTGGCAATACATCGTCGCCTCGGTGCCCGAGGCGCAGAAGCGCATGCGCTGCGAGGCGGGCGACAGGCGCTGGATTTCTTCCGCCAGTTCCAGCGCGGGACGGTTCACATGCGCGAAGTTGGAGCCAATCGCGGCTTGGCGCGTTACAGCCTCGACGATTTCCGGTCGCGCATGGCCCGGGAGTACCGAGCCCCAGCCGATCGAGAAATCGATGAATTCGCGCCCCTGCGTGTCCCACAGGCGCGATCCCTTGCCGCGCTCGACGACGATGCTGAGCTCGGGCGGGATATTGAACTCGCCGTTCGATCCGGCGGGAAATACCGCGTGCGAGCGGCGCGCGTCGGCGGATGAAAAACCGTCTTGCGTGGCCATTGCGCGATCCTACCGTCCGGCGGCTTGTGCGTCATGGCTGGGCCATTCCCGCCGCGCAAACACCGGATAGGCCTCGGCCATTTCATTCGAAATGCGACCGCGGATCAGCCGCAATTCCCCAGCACCGGGCGCCTCGGTGACGGAAACTTGCGGCGGCGCGTCGTAATCGAATCCCGTTTCTGCGCGCACCGATAAGGCGGTCTGGCCGGGATGGATGGTTTCCAATGCAAAACGCCCGCGCGCGCGGTCGAATGAAAAGATGCAGCGCCCGGTGACAAGGGCGGATGGGCCGCCGGTGCGATGGACGCCGGGCGGGCTCGTGCCCGGCGCGCTGACGAACGAGACGCGCGGCACCAGCACGCGGCGCGAATGCTCCTCGCGGAACAAGATCACCTTAGGCACCGTGAAATAGAGATAGGCCGAGCCGAACGAGCCGGGAAACCGCATCTGCGGTCGGTCGTGCTCGCCCACGGTCACCAAGTTCACATTGGCCTGGCCATCGATCTCGCCGCCGCCGAGAAAGAATGCGTCAAGTCGCCCCTGGCCGGCGCTGTCGAACAGCTCGCGCGCGCCGTCGCCATAAGGATTGTGGGCGCGGCTGCCCAGGATATAGACGATCATCGCCCCGTTGGATTGGGCGCGGGCCAGCAACGCGGCGGCGGCGGGGATCGGCGACGCATTGCCCACCGCTACGTGCCGGCAGCCCTTGATGCGCCGGGCGAGGGCGGCGATCAGCAATTCGCGCGGCGAAGCTTTGGTCATGCCGCGCGGCGTAGCGCGCCCTCCAGATACTCCGCAAACCCCCGATCGGTGCGCGCGGCAGCGGCATAGCGCGCCAATTCCCGATCGTCGGCGGGGTAAAGATCGATGAAACCGAGCGGCCACGCGCCACGATTCGCCACCGTCACCGCGCCGACATAGAGCCGAGGCAGAACGCCGGCGGCGGTCTGGTCGCTTGCCATCAAATCGATCTCAACGATCTCTTCGACCGTCACCAGCGTCGCGGCCGAGGCATGAGCCATCGCGGCCAGTTCGCGCCGCCGCCCGATCCACACGTTGCCATGCCGGTCGGCGCGCGCGGCATGGAACAGCGCGATATCCGGCTTGATCGCGGGCAGCAGCGCGATCGCATCGCCGCGTTCGCCGAACGGATTGTCCGTCACGCGCCAGTCCTTGCGTTGCGCCAGCACGTCCGTCCCCAGCAGTCCGCGCAGCGGCATGAACGGCACGCCCTTTTCTGCGGCCTGCAATCCGGCATGGACGGCGGGGCAGGTGGTATCGACGATCCGAAGTCTTCCCGACTTGGTCGCCGCCGTGAAACGCGGCGCCAGCCCGTGCTCGTTCAGCGTTACGCCGGAAGTTTCGATTTCCACCACCATTCCCGCGCCGATCAGCATGTCGGCTTGAAGCCCGCTGGTCGGCACGGTGACCAGCCGCAAATTCCTTGCGCCGCGACGCAGCAGGGCGCGGGTCGCCTCCATGGCCACGCCCGCGTAATCGGCGGGGATCGCAAGCCTCGCGCCGTCGGGAATCCGCGCGACCAGCGCGTCGAGGTCCAGGCGCTCGATCATGCTGTCATTTGGCGGTGATCCGCCCTTCGACCTTGGGCGATACGGTGCCCTTGGCAGCGATGTAGTCGATCACCTGACTGGCCATCAGCTTGCCGGCGATGCCATCGATGATGACCTTGCCCTTCTTCAGGTCGGCGAAACCATCGCCGCCACCGACGATGTAGTCGTTGGCCGCGACCTTATAGGTCGCCGCGGGGTCGAGCGGCTTGCCGCCGACAGTCGCTTCCAGCACGCGTTTTCCGGGCTCGGCCTTCGGATCGTAGCTGAAAGTCATGCCCGAAACGCTGACGAAGCGTCCCTGCAATTCGGCGACGCGGCTTACGGCGTTCTCCAGCGACGCCTTCAGGTCGCTGCCCTTCAATTCGATCAGCGCGGTGATATTGCCGAACGGCAGCTCGACCAGGATATCGCGGCGCGTGAGCTGATGGCCCGCGTCGTATTGCCGGTCGCCGCGAATGCCGCCGCCATTGACCAGGGCGACGTCCGCGCCCACCGCTTCGCGCGTCGCGTCGGCGAACAGGTTGCCGATCGCGTTCTCCTTGGCGCGCACCTCGCTGCGGCGGCTGTCCAATGGAGTCGCCGCCACGCCTATTTTCACGTTCAGCTCGGCGTCCAGCTTGTCGGTATGCTTCTTAACCAGCGCGGCGATGTCGGGATCGGGCGCAATTCCCCGGATCGGCAGCAAACGCCAAGCCGGTACGAAGGTTACCTTGGGCCCGTCCTTGGTCTGCTCGCGCGTCAACATCAGGTCGACGATGGCTAGGAACTCGTTGTCGTGGCCGGCCTTGAGCAACAGCTTGCCGCCTTCCCAGGCCATGAGTGGGTCGTGGTCGTGTCCGCCCAGGATCAAATCGATCTCTTTGACCTTCGCGGCCAGTTCGCGGTCCTGGTTGAAGGTCAGGTGCGTCATCGCCACCACCAGTTCGGCGCCTTGTGCGCGCAGGGCCTTGGCCATTTCCGCGCCTGCCTCGACATACGGCGTGAACTTCACGTCCTTGCCGGGGCTGGATAGGGTGGTCGTCTCGGGCGTGGTGATGCCCAAGAACCCGACTTTGAACCCGGCGATCTCGCGCATCGCGGTGGCGACGGCGCCGCCGAACGGCTTGCCGTCCGGCCCCAGCACATTGCCGCCGAGCCACGGGAACTTGGATTCGGCGATGCGCGCTTTGGCGATGTCGGGACCGAAGTCGAATTCGTGGTTGCCTAGGACCGCCAGATCGACTCCGACCGCGTTCATCATCTCGATCATCTGCGCGCCTTTGGTCAGGCCCGACATGAGCGAGGGCGAGATCAAATCGCCGCCGAAGGTGGTTACGCCGCCCGGCGCGGCGGCGCGTTCCTTTTTCAACGCCGTCATCAGCTCGGCGAAACCGCCCCAACCCTTGATCGGCGCAATCTCATACACGTCGTTCGTGTGCAGGAACGTGATCTTGGCGGTAACCGGAGCGGCAACAGGGGCGGCGGTCTGCGCCAAGACCGGTGTCGCGACCAAGAAAAGCCCGATAGAAACGGCGCGCAGCGTAGCGCTTAGGAAACCGATCATTGTGCGTACTCCCTCGAGCCGTAGCTCAGTTGCAAGCCCAGGCGAAGCAGCCATCGAAAGGATTCGTTTACCATATACTCGACCCGCGCCTTTCGACAGGCGACAGCAAAAATACTTCGCCATTAGGGATATGTTAACGCGGTTCCTTTATCGATGGTATCTGGTCGCGAAGCCGACAGGTTAGTCGACTAGGTGTTCCGCATGTAGCGGCCGGCTCAAGGCAGTGAGTCGGACCAACGCCAGAGACGACCGCGGGCAGCGCCGGCGCTAGACACGTCGGCGCACCAAAAAGGGGTGGAGTGCCATGTAGGCGCTCCGCCTTATTTTTTTGTCCAGCCAGTTGGTTTATGGTCCGGCCGCCATGGACCAACCGCCCTACGATCAGCGGCTTGCCCGCATTCTTGTGCGGCCGCTGACGCGAACTCCGCTGACGCCGAACCAGATGACCAGCATCACGCTGGTGCTGGCGGTTCTTGGCGCGGCGCTGATAGCGGTGGGCCGCGCGCCGGCGATCCATTGGGGAGCGGGCATTTTCGCGTTGGCGCGGTTCCTGGATCATTTCGACGGCGAGCTTGCGCGCCAGACCGGCAAAACTTCGCGCTTCGGCTATTTCTACGACTACGTCGCGGGAGCGAGCAGCTATGCCGCGCTGTTCATCGGGCTGGGCTTCGCCTTTCGCGAGGGATGGCTGGGCGGATGGTCCATCGCGCTTGGCGCGGTCGGGGCCATTAGCGCGTTCCTGTCGATGGCGCTCAACCTCGAAATCGACAAGCGCGAAGGGCAAGGCACGGCGAACTATCCGGGCTTCGCCGGATTCGAGCTGGAGGACGGCATCTATCTGATCGCGCCGATCATGTGGCTGGGCTGGGCGCAGCCGTTCTTCGTCGGCGCGGGCGTCGGCGCCGGCCTCTATGGACTGTGGACGGTCGGGAATTATCTGGCCGCGCTGCGGCGCGTGAAAAGCTAACGATCCCGGCGCGCGGATACCCGCGCATAGAGGCCGCCCATGAGCGGCAGGCGAAGCAGCCCATACTGGCGGGTGTAATAGATCGCGGCCCAGATCATGAAGATCGGCGCAAAGATGAACGCCAGGATCATCGCCACCACGTCGAGTTCCATCCAGATCAGGATCGGCACCAGCAGCATGCCATCATCGGCGTCGAAACCCCAAAAGCTTTTCAGCTCGGCCGCGCGGGTGCCTTTGGCGTCTTCGATATTCATCACCACCCACAGGTTCAGCGCGATGAAGATCCCAGCCACCACGCCCATGGGAATTGCCCAGTAGCCGAGGATGCCGCCCCCGCGCAGCCCCACGCCGATGGCCACGAAGATCAGCAAGTTGCATAAGGCGTCGGAAAACAGGTCGAAGGCGTGCCCGCTGGGCGAGAACTTTTTCGTCATTCGCGCCAATTCGCCGTCCGCGCGATCCAGCAAAATGGACAGCATGAACAAGGCCGCGCCGATGTCGTCCCATGGGTCGTCGCCCACGGCGATAAGGCCGGCGGCCGCAATCCCGGTGAACAGGCGCAGGGCCGTCACTTGATTCGGCGTCACCCGGGTCCGCGCAATCGGCTTTACGCCCACGCGGACGGTGCGGTGGATCCAGGTATTGTGACTCATGCCCCCCAGCCGAAAGAAGTCCTCGCCGACGCGTTGCTCGCCGACGCGCCGAACAGGCCGTACATTTTAATGTGTTTCGAATTTGTCTCGCAACTGTAATTCCATGGGTAAGCCGTTATTCCCTGCGACTAATTCGCGGATAATTTAGCCGCCTGGACCATGATTTCCACCTTATAGGCGGGCGCGGCCAGCTTGGCTTCCACGGTGGCGCGGGCGGGGGTGTTGCCGGGCGATACCCAGGCGTCCCACACCTCGTTCATCTTCGCCCAGGTGGAGATGTCGGTAAGCCAGATATTCGCCGACAAAACCTTGGATTTATCGGTGCCCGCCGCCGCCAGCAGCTTGTCGATCTTGGCGAGAATTTGCCTGGTCTGTCCCTGCACGTCCTGCTTGGGATCGTCGGCGACGACGCCCGCGAGATACACGGTGTCGCCATGCACCACGGCCTGGCTCATGCGCGGGCCTGCCTCGATACGCTTGATTGTCATTTTACTCTCCTCCAAACGCTTGTGTTTCGTTGATCGGTCGATCAGGCGGGTTCGGCAAGGAATCGTTGAAAGCGGCGCGCGACCTCGGCCGGCGTGACCGTTGGGCGCCCCAGCTTCGCGATCGATCCGGGCGCAATTCGGATATGGATCAGATGCGGGCCTTTCCCCCGAAGCGCCGACTGCGTCGCCCGCGCGAATCCGTCGAGGCTATCGCAGCTTGAGGCGGCTTCATAGCCGCAGGCGAGCGCCACCCCCGCGAAATCCACCGTGGCCGACACGGTGGCCTGACCCCCGGTTGAATCGTGGACCCCGTTGTCCAGCACGATATGAACCAGGTTCGCCGGTGCATAGGCGCCGATCGTGGCGAGCGCCCCCAGTTTCATCAGCGCCGCCCCGTCGCCGTCCAGCACGATCACCTTTTTCGCGACATGGCGGGCGACGCCCAAGCCCATCGGCGCCGCGCCGCCCATCGAGCCGACTTGGTAGAGATGCTGCTTGCGGTCGGCGAGGGTAAACAGCTCACGCCCGCATTTGCCGGTCGTGGCGATGATGGCGGCGCTTTCCGGAACTTCGGCCAAAAGCCGCTCAAGCACCTCGATGCGCGTCGGCCTCATCCCACCTTGACGCAGATCGGCCGATTTTCCCGGCGGCCGGACGGGCGCGGGCTGCTGCGCAAGCCCATCGTCGCGCACGCCGTCCTTTTCCATGATCAAGGCTGTCGGCAAGGAGCGCTGCTCCATGCTTTCTATCGCTTTATCAATCGTTTCTAGAATTTCGTTCGAGTTTTTTGGGAATGCCAAATGATCGATGCGCAGGGTGTCGAGCATGGCGGCGGTGATCTGGCCCATCAGCTCATGCTGCGGTTCATCCTTGAGTCCGGGCTGACCGCGCCAGGTGACGATCATCAGGGTCGGAATCTTAAATGGAAAGTTGAGCGAAGTGAGCGGGTTGACGGTATTTCCTAAACCGGAATTTTGACACATAACCACCGTCCTGCGCCCCGCCAGCCAGGCGCCGGCGGCGATCGCCACGGCCTCGCCTTCCGACGCGGCGGCGATGTAATCGAGCTTGGGATGAGTGATGGCTCGATTGATGAAGGGGCTGAGGAACGAGCACGGCACCCCGGTATAGAACGCGAATCCGCGCGCGCGGGCCGGCTCGATGAACTCGTCGGCGGTGATCATGCGGCTTGGCTTAGCGGAAGCGGCGGTCTAAAGGAAGTTGCGCGCCTTGGCCAGGTCGAAGGCGTCATCCACGTCCAGCCAATGGCCGGTAATGTACTGCACGCGCACGCGATGCCCGGCTGCGACCAGCCGATTGAACAGGTCGGGCATATTGGCCTTGCCGAGCGTGCCGTCGCGTTTCATCGTGCCCAGTTCCTTGCGCACCAGCTCGGACCCAGCCGCGCTAAGCTTCACCAGTCCTACCCATTCGCCGTGGATATCGTCATCCGTCAGATCCGGGCCGATGCGCCTCAGGTCCACCGTGTCGTCGTCGAGGTAACCGGTAGAGAAGGGGCGGGAACAGGCGATATGGTCGTGGATCTGGCCGGGGCCGCTGCGCCGGCGCTCGCGCCACAGCGCATCGGCCACCACCACGATATCGCCCTCGGCCTCCAACAAGCGATCAAGCAAATAGCGCCGGAACAGGATGTCGCCATAGGTGACCAAACAGGCGCCCTTGAGCTTGTCGGCGGCGGCGGCGAGCGAGGCGCATTCCCCCGTCGTGGCATAGGCATCGTTGGCTACAAGGTCGATTGACGGCACATCGACCGCTTCCTTGCGATAGCCGACCACGGCCGCGACGTCGCGCACGCCGCTATCCTTGAGCGTCGAGACCAACAGGCGCAGCAAGGGCTGGCCGCGCACATCGATCATGCATTTGGGCTTGTCGGCGGTCAGCTCGCCCAGGGCCGCGCCGCGCGAGGCCGCCAGCACCACGGCGCGGATATCCGCTCCCGCGACGGGCAAGTAGCGCCGCTCGGCCTCGGCCAGCTCGGAATTGCCGGACAGCTCGAACACGTCCTTGACCGACGCCACGGCGCCCTCGGTGTCGGTCAGGGATTCGCTGACCGCGATCTTGCGGCTGGTCTCGCGCATGGCGGTGATCGCCGCGCGCAGGTTGTGATTGGCCCAGATGACGCAGGAAATGCCGGCGGCGCGGAAGCGGCCGGTCGGCGTGGCGTAGTACATCGTCGGTACGATCACCACCGGCGCACGGTTCGCCCATTCCTTGCAGAAGGCGAAAATCTCGTCGGCCGTCGCCCGCTTGGAATGGATCAGGATAGCGTCGGCTCCGGCCCGGCGATAGGCCTCGGCCCGGCGCAGCGCTTCGTCCAATCCCCAGCCCGAGATCAAAGCCTCGACCCGCGCCACGAGCTGGAAATCGGGATCGGTCTGGCTGTCCTTGCCGGCCTTGATCTTGCCGCAGAACTCGTCCATGTCGGCGAGCGGCTGCCCGTCGCCGATGAACGAATTTGTCTTGGGAAACAGCTTGTCCTCGATGCACACCCCCGCGATGCCGCGCTGGCACAGCTTTTTCACAAGCCGGCGCACGTTGTTGAAATTGCCGTAGCCCGTGTCGCCGTCCACCAGGATCGGGATCGTGGTGGCGTCGGCCATGAACTCCAGCACTTCCAGCACTTGGGTCCAGGACGCTTCGTTGCTGTCGCGCACGCCAAGCGCGGCCGAGATCGACAAGCCCGAGGCCCAGATGCCCTTGAAGCCCGCCTCCTCGACGATACGCGCCGACAGGCCGTTATGCGCCTCCATCAGGAAGGCGAGGTCCGGTGCCCGCAGCGCGGCCTTCAGGGCCGAGGTCTTGGCGGGAGACTTCGTCGTTGCGGCACTGCGGGCGCCGCGCAATGAAACAGCCATGATGGAACCTGGCTAGTTGGTGGAGATCTTGTGGCCGAGCTCGGCGGTCTTCTCGTCGATCTTGGCGATCAATTTCTCGACGCCCGAGTCCTTGATGACGGCGGTGTATTCGGACCGGCGCGTGGCGATTTCGCTGATCGCGCTCCGGTATTGAACGTCGACAATCTGCCATTTGCCGGAATTGTTCTGCATCACGTAATCGATGTTCTCGGTCGAGCCCGAAGTCCTCACGAACTGCGC